>JAJZVL010000137.1 GCA_021845725.1 Actinomycetes bacterium
GCGCCCGTGCGAGGCGGTCTCGGTGCGCCCGTGCGAGGCGGTCTCGGTGCGCCCGTGCGAGGCGGTCTCGGTGCGCCCGTGCGAGGCGGTCTCGGTGCGCGACCCTGCCGGTCGCCGGAGGTTCGCGTCATTGGATGAGTGTACGGGTCCGCGAACGCGAGACGGCTCGCCCGGAAAAAAGGCCGTTCCGACCTCCTGTCGCCCCTCCTCCACCCGTACCATCGCAACGGCACATCGTCACGGTGCCCTCGCCAGGGCGAGCGAAGAGCGGTTCGGGGTGCTCGTGGACGACGGCGCCCAGCAGCAAGGAGGCAGCATGTGGCATCCGCAGTCCACAGCTTCGGGGAATTCCCGCCAGTGGACGCGCCGGCCCACCTAGGACGACCCGCGCAAGAGCCGCCCTCGGGCGCCCCGTGCCCCGAGCGCGAGCCTGCGCTCCGGTTCTCTGGGGTCACCCATTACTACGGCAAGCACCGTGCGCTCGACGACCTACACCTGAGCGTCGAACGCGGGCAGACCCTCGCCCTCCTCGGACCCAACGGCGCGGGCAAGTCCACGACCATCTCGGTGCTGCTCGGTCTCGTCCACCCCCGCTTCGGGCACGTCGAGGTCCTCGGCCGTTCCCCGAGGGACGCGGTCGGGTCGGGTCGGGTCGGGGCCATGCTCCAGACCGGCTCTGGCACGGGGCTCCCTCCGGGCGTGCGCGTCGTGGACGTCATGCGGCTCGTCCGCAGGCTCTATGCCCACCCCGCGCCGCTCGACGTGGTGGTCGAGCGCGCCGCGATCACGACCCTGCTCTACCGCCGGACGGATCATCTCTCGGGCGGCCAGGCCCAGCGCGTCCGCTTCGCGCTCGCCATCGCCGGCGACCCCGAGGTGGTGTTCCTCGACGAGCCCACGGCCGCGATGGACGTGGAGGCGCGCCGAGCATTCTGGAAGATGATCCGGGCGCTCGGCGACGAGGGCCGCACGACCGTCTTCGCCACGCACCACCTCTCGGAGGCCGACCAGGTGGCGGACCGGGTCGTGGTCATGCACCACGGGCAGGTCGTGGCTGACGGCCCGGGCGCAACGCTCAAGGCTGCGGTGGCGAGCCGTCAGGTGCGTTTCGTCGCCGACCGGGTGGACGCCGACGT
Organism: Actinomycetes bacterium; assembly: GCA_021845725.1. GTDB lineage: Bacteria > Actinomycetota > Acidimicrobiia > Acidimicrobiales > RAAP-2 > JAJYVT01. Next base: position 1,137 of record JAJZVL010000137.1, read on the forward strand.
GCTGAACTCGCTCGAGGGCGTCACCGACGTCCAGGTGCGCGGCACGACGGTCACGCTGAACTGCCTCGACGCCGACGCCTCGATCCGAGCGCTGGTGCGCTCGGGAGTCGCTTTTCGCGACCTGGAAGTCACCGGCGCAGGGCTGGAGGAGGCGTTCCTCGCGCTCACCTCGACGGCGAAGCGGCCCGAGGAGGACCAGCGACCATGAGCGCGCTCGCCGCGTTCGCCCGGTTCGAGGTCGCGCGGCTGCTTCGCAGCTGGAAGTTCCTCGTCATCACGGTGGGGTTCCCCGTGCTCTTCTACATGCTGTTCCTGCGAGATCACTCGTCGGGCAAGATCGTCTACGCGGGCGTCACGTGGCGCGAGTACCTGATGGTGTCGATGTGCTCGTTCGGCGCGTTGATCGCCGCGCTGAACGCCGGGGGTAGCCGGGTCGCGCTCGAGCGCGCCGGTGGCTGGGCGCGCCAGCTGCGCGTGACGCCACTGCCTGCCTGGTCGTACGTCGCCGTCAAGATGACCGCGAGCATGCTGGTGGTCCTTCCCGTGGTCATCCTCGTCGAGCTGGTCGCAGCGACGTTCGGCGGCGTGTCGCTCCCGGCCGGGACGTGGGTCGGGCTGAGCGCGCTGCTCTGGGTGACCTCGCTGCCGTTCTCCGCACTGGGCGTGCTGCTGGGCTTCGCCGTCAGCACCGAGGCGATCTTCCCGGTGGTGACCGGCCTGCTCTTCGTGCTCGCTTACTTCGGCGGGCTCTTCACGCCCGTCTCCAGCATGCCGGGGGCGCTGCAGGTTGCCGCGCACCTCCTCCCGAACTTCCACCATCTCTCGCTCGGGCTCGAAGTCCTGAGCGGCAGGACGCTGGCGGCGTCGCACTGGCTCGTCCTCGCGGGCTACACGCTCGCCCTCGGTGGGCTGATCGTCTGGCGCCATCACGTCGAAGAGGCACGCGGCGTCGCCTAGGACGCCGGCACGCTGAAGAGGTCGAAGCCCTCCGCGGTGAGGCAGCGCCCGGTGGCGAGGTCGTAGCGGTTCCCGTGCAGCGAGCACGTCAGCACCCCGTCTTCGACGTGGCCGAACTTGGAGAGGTCCGCACCCAGATGCGGGCACCGGCGTTGCACGAGGTAGCCGCCCGCGTGCCACAGCTCCCCTCGTGCGCCGTCACCACGCTCGTGCGTGCGCGCGGCCAGTGCGAGCGAGGCCTCCAGGTAGGCCATGCGCCGCGCGGACAGGCACTTGAAGAAGCTGAACACCGTCTCGTTGTACTCGCCCTGTCGGGTCGCCTCGAAGCGGCAGGACAAGAAGAGCTCGTTGACCCAGTCCTCGACCCGGCGCTCGACGAGGGAGTGCAGCAGGGCCTCTTCGAAGAAGAACGCGTGATCGGCACTGCCGGCGTCGTCGGGCCCAGCCTGGCGTACCCGGCCTTCGCCAGGATCGATGACGACACCGAAGCGTGCGACGTCGAGGAGGATCGTGCCACCCATCGCGGCTCGCACCGAGGGAGCCGTGGCGAGCAGCGGCTCGAACCATCCGGCCAGCCGGGCGACCGTCTCGCCGGGGTCGGGTGGCGGCTCCGGCAGCGCCGGGAGCGCCGCGGCGATCTCTGCCCGGCGCCGTTGCTGGTAGCTGCGAAGGTAGGCCCCCTTGTCGGCGAAGATCGCCTCGACGGCGGCGCTCGAAGGATGGTGGAAGACCTCGAAGCGGCCAGGAACGACCTCGATCTCTGACCCCGCGACGGCCAGGCACCCGCGTTCGATCCCGTGCTCCTCGAGCAGCCGCAGGAAGCTCGGCTGGTCCTGGAAGATGCTCGCCGGGTCCTCGTCGAGGTCGTTGAGCCCGAAGAGCGGATCGTCCAGGAAGGCGGGCGGACCGGCGAACGGCACCACGTGGGCCGCGTCGACCTCGCGGATGTAGTGCATGGCGCGCTGGCCCTGGCGCACCCGCTTGTCCCGAGCGAGCTCGTCCATCTTGGCCTCCTCCCACCGGTACACCATCGGGTACCAGATCGCGCCCGAGTACTGGAGGAAGTGGACGTCGTAGGGTCCGAGCGCGCGCAGCGCGCTCAGGTCACGTAGGTGGCAGTCGTTCTGGTCGAGGATCCGCGTCTTCCCGTCGTCCACGACGAGGGCAGAGTCGCCGATGGGCCCGTCGGCCACGGACGTGGTCGTGGCGATGGCGACCCGCAAGCCGTCGAGATCGACGCGCCGCCCTGACTGCGTCGCGACGAAATTCGAGAAACCGAGTGCCTCGAGCGCGTCCTGGAGGTCGTCGAGCGGGAAGTCCGGCAGCAGCACGGTCGTGGCCTTGTCCACGTGCTCGGCCAGGAACCGCGCGTCGAAGTGGTCCTTGTGCAGGTGGGAGATGTAGAGGTAGTCGGGCGACGAGATCCGCTCGAGGTCGAGGTCGGCGTTGTCGGGGAAGGGGAACCACGAGCCGAAGTACGCGCCGTTGAACCACGGGTCGCACAGCAGGGTCCTCCCGTTGGCCTCGACGAACAGCCCGGCGTGGCCGGTGATCACGATGCGCATCGCGCGCGTGCTCCTCTCTGGATCTCTCGCATCTGCTGCAGGTCCTGCAGCACTCGCATCTGCTGC
>JAJZVL010000051.1 GCA_021845725.1 Actinomycetes bacterium
GCCACGCCGATCCCGGGTCGTCCGCATCGCCGACCCGAGGAGTCCGCGCCGAGAACGTCTCACCCCTCTGTCAAGATGGCGGCATCTCGAAACGTGAAGTGGGTCCCCACCAAAACGTGAAGACCTCCTGGGTGGGCGAGGGGGGACTTGAACCCCCACATCCTTTCGGACACAGGAACCTGAATCCTGCGCGTCTGCCTATTCCGCCACTCGCCCGAGTGCGGGTGACAGCGTACTCTGCCTTCGGGGCCGCACTTCCCGGAGGGCCGTACCTCGCCGTACCTCGCCAGGCGTCTGCGTGACAGGGTCCTCCGGGCACGTGACTGTCCGGGCACATGGCATCGCGGGTAGCATCACTCGGCCGTTCCCGGGGGAACGAGCTGGAGCCCGTCGCCGGCAGTTGCAACGTGCGGCAGCTGCTTGCGACCGAGCTGAGCGGCCCCCGCCCCTCACCCCGGGGGGAAGTGGACCATACCGGTAGGATTGATCGGACCTATGGGACTCCAGCAGTTCGAGGAGCGTCTCGAGCGCCTGGTGGAGGGGACGTTGGCGAAGCCGTTTCGAAGCAGTCTTCAGCCGGTCGAGATCGGCCGCAGGTTGACGCGGGAGATGGACCTCCACCGCCGTGTGGGCGTCCACGCCCTGATCGCGCCGAACTCGTTCACCGTCACGCTCTCTCCGGCCGACGTGGACCGGTTCGCGAACTTCATCGACGCCCTGTCCAGGGAGCTTGCCGATGCGGCGCGCGAGCACGCCCGGATCGAGGGCTACTCCTTCGTCGGGCCCGTGGACGTCCAGGTCTACGAGGGGACTCGGCTGCGTCCAGGGCGGTTCGTGGTGACCGCGGAGGTGGTGGAGGGGCCCGAGGAGGTCCCGAACGCCGAGCTGGTCCTCCCGGACGGCAGCCACGTGCCGATTGGGGACGGGCCGGTCACGCTGGGCCGGCTGCCCGAGTGCGACGTGGTGGTGAACGACCCGAACGTGAGCCGCCGGCACGCGGAGTTCAGGCGAACGGCCGATGGCGTGGTGGTGACCGACCTCGGCTCCACGAACGGCACTCGGGTGAACGGCGTGCCGGTGCGCGAGCAGCAGCTGGCGAGCGGTGACGAGATCACCGTGGGGTCGACGACCCTGGTCTTCGAGCTCACGTGAGGGTCATGGCGGCGGGGTCCCACGTGCTGGTCGCGACCGGGTACTCAGGTGCGGTCCGCCTCGCGCAGTGGTGTGTCGTCGCGCTGATCTTCCTCTTCTTCCTCCGAGTCATCCGGGCAGTCTGGGTGGAGGTGCGCCCTGCGGGGCCGCGCCACGGGCGCTCGAACCCGAGATCGATGGCCGATCCGCGCGTGGGTGCTGGTGCAGCGCCGGGGCGCGGGAAGGGTCCGCTGGCGCTCGAAGTGATCGAGCCTCTCGACCGCGCAGGCCAGCGGTTCGAGATCGGCGACGAACTGACGATCGGTCGCTCGCCCGGGTGCGGGATCTCCACTGCCTACGACATCTACAGCTCGACCGTGCATGCCCGGCTGTTCCACCAGGACGGCCGGCTGTTCGTCGAGGACCTCGGCTCGACGAACGGCACCTTCGTGAACTCTGAGCGCATCACGAGACCGACCAAGCTCGGGAAAGGCGACCTCGTGCAGGCGGGCGCGACCGTCTTCCAGGTGACGCGGTGACCTCGCTGCGGTCGGGTTCCGCCAGCGACGTCGGGAAGGTCCGTTCGTCCAACCAGGACGTCGCCTACGAGAGCGCGGACCTGTTCGCGGTCGCCGATGGAATGGGGGGGCACGTCGGCGGCGAGGTGGCCGCACGGGTCGCGGTGGACTCGCTGCGTGCGGCGTTCCAGCGCCAGCCGAGCGTCGAGGGCCTGCGCCGCGCCGTCGCCGAAGCCAACCGTGCCGTCTGGCGCCAGAGCCAGGTCGAGAGCGGGCTGCGGGGCATGGGGACGACGCTCACTGCGACGGCGCTCGTCCAGGAGGCCGATGGTCGTCAGGTCGTCGCGCTCGCGAACGTCGGCGACTCCCGCGCCTACGTCTTCTCGAAGGGTCAGGTCATCCAGGTGACCGCGGATCACAGCCTTGCCGAGGAGAAGGTGCGGCAAGGACAGCTGACCCAGGCCGAGGCCGCCGTCCACCCGCACCGGCACATCCTCACCCGGGCGCTCGGCGTCTCCTCCGACGTCGACGTCGACCTTTGGGAGCTGCACCTGGGCGATGGGGACCGGATCCTCTTGTGCAGCGACGGGCTCACGAACGAGGTCGGAGACGAGCAGATCGGCGAGATCCTCGACTCGGTGAAAGAACCCGAGGAGGCTGCGAAGGCGCTGGTCCAGGCTGCGCTCGATCATGGCGGCAGTGACAACGTGACCTGCGTGGTCATCGACGTCGCCGGCGTGGTTCCCTCGGCAGCGCAGGTCACCGCCGGGACTGCGGGGACGGTGGGTGCTCCGGGAGCAGAGTCGGTCGCCGGCGGCGAAGAGGCCAATGCGGCGCGTAGCAACGTCGTGCGCGGCGGCGAAGCCGCGCTCAGCGAACCGCGCGGTCCGAAGGACGTGCCTGGTGCGCTTGGCGGGCCGACGCGGACGCTCCGGGTCATCAGCGGCGGCGGCAGCTCCGGCGCGCGGATCCCGGGGAGGATGGACACCTCGAACGGCACGACGACCGACGGCACCAACGGCACGACGACCGGCGGCACCAACGGCGCCGACCTGGCCGGCGGCACCAACGGCACGACGACCGGCGGCACCAACGGCGCCGACCTGGCTGGCGGCACCAGTGGTATCAGCACCCGTAGCGGCGCCAACCTCGCCAACGGCGCGTCGCAGCGCCCTGCGGGGGGCTCGGGGGGCTCCCTCTCCGTGGCCCGGCTGCAGGCAGCCGAGCTGCGCAGGCTGCAGCCGACTCGACACGACCGCCGCCGGCGGCGGCGGTCGGCCGGTGTGCCGCGCCTCATCACCGTGCGCGTGGTGCTGTTCGTGATCGTCCTTCTCGGCGTCGTCGCTGCCGCGTACGCTGCGATGCGCTGGTACGCGATGGACGAGTGGTATGTGGGTGTGGACCACAGCCACCTCGCCGTCTACCAGGGGCGGCCGGGGGGCTTTCTGTGGTTCCACCCGCAGCTCGTCGACGAGACCCCGGTCACCACCAACGAGGTGTTGGCCTACGAGATCCCGCACGACCGCTCGGAGCCGTCCCTCGCAGTGGCCGAGCGCTACGTGAAGGCCCTCCATGCCGAGTACCTCGCCGCTCGTGGCACAGCGTCGGCGGGAACAGCGTCGGCGGGAACAGCGTCGGCGGGCACAGCCCCGAGCCTTGCGCCAGCCGCGACCCCGGGGACGACCTCGACCGGCGCAGGTGGAACGACGCCGAGCACTGCCGGGGCGTTCGGGTCGCCGGCGGCTGGGTGGCAGTGACCGCCGCCGCGCCGAGGTGCGCGAGCCATCGCCCGGCTGAGCGGGGCGGCGAGCGCGAGACGGGCACCGGGTCGCCGCCGTGCAAGCCGACCCCCCGCCATAGGCTCGGTGCCGCATGCAGCCGGTGACCACACCGCGCGTCTTCTCTGGGCGCTACGAGCTGACGCACCTCGTCGCCCGCGGCGGCATGGCCCAGGTCTACAGGGCACGCGACCGGCTCCTCGACCGGCCTGTCGCGCTGAAGGTGCTGTTCCCAGAGCTGTCCGTCGACCGCGCCTTCGTGGAGCGCTTCCGAAGAGAGGCGCAAGCGGCAGCGAACCTGTCCCACCCGAACATCGTCCCGGTGTTCGACTGGGGCGAGGACAGCGGGACGTACTACATCGTGATGGAGTACGTGGACGGCCAGCCGTTGTCCCAGGCGCTCAGGACCGGCGGCCCGATGCCCGCAGGCCGTGTCGCGCAGATCGGCGCTCGCGTCGCCGATGCCCTCGCCTACGCGCACCGCCACGGCGTGGTCCACCGCGACGTGAAGCCGGGCAACGTCCTGCTCACTGACGACGAGCAGGTGAAGGTCACGGACTTCGGCATCGCGCGCGCCGTCAACACCGAGGAGAGCCTGACCCAGACGGGCGCCGTCATGGGCACTGCCACCTACTTCTCACCCGAGCAGGCCGAGGGTATCGGCGTCGACGGTCGCAGCGACATCTACTCCCTCGGCGTGGTGCTCTTCGAGATGGTCGCTGGCCGCCCGCCGTTCCTCGGGGACTCGCCAGTCGCCGTGGCGTCCAAGCACGTGCGCGAGCAGCCGCCGCCCCTCCGCGACCTGAGCCCGTCGGTCCCGCCCGCCCTCGAGGCGATCATCGCCAAGGCGATGGCGAAATCCGTTGACCTCAGGTACCAGTCGGCGGCGGACCTGCGGGCGGACCTCCAGCGCTTCGCAACGGGTCGCCAGGTGGCCGCGGCCGATCCCGCGACGACCGCGATGCTGGCAGCCGCAGCCGCAGCCGCAGCCGCAGCCGCAGCGGGTGGCGCCGGTGATGCCGCCCGCACTGGCGTGATCGCTCCCACGCCTGCCACCCAGGCGGTCCCGGCCGGTGACGGACGGGCCCCGGCGGGCAACGAGACGCACGTGTGGCGATGGGTGCTGCTGCTGCTCGGGCTGCTCGTCATCCTCGGCGTGGTCGTCTACTTCGTCCTGCACAGCCTGGGCTACATCGGGACAACGAAGTTCGCGATGCCGACACTGCAGGGGAGGACGAAGAGCGCCGCTGTGAAGGCGCTCCGCTCGGACGGGCTCGTCGTCTCGCTCGTCACGCAGCGCACCTCGACAACCGTCCCGGCGACAGAGGTCATCGCCACGGTCCCCGGCGCCGGGGAGAAGGCCCACCACGGCGAGCGTGTCGAGCTGGTCGTGAGCCGGGGCGGCGTGCCCAGGGTCAAGCTGCCGACAGTGAAAGGGGAGCAGTACTCCCACGCGTACGCCAAGCTCTTCGCGCTCGGTCTGAGCCCGACCGAGGCCCTCGTGGCGAGCACGAAGGCCACCGGGACCGTGCTGGGCGAGACACCGCCGGCGGGTCAGCGGGTGAAGAAGGGGGCCGTGGTGACCCTCACGGTCGCCACACGCAACTCGGTCGTCGTGCCCGACGTGGTCGGCGACACGACCGCCGGCGCAGGCGACGTGCTCGGGGCGACAGGCCTGGCTGCGGGCTCAGCAACGACAGTGTGCTCGAACCAGTACGCCAAGGGCATCGTCATCTCGCAGTCGCCGAAGCCCGGCACACACGTCGCGCCCGGCGCCAAGGTCGATCTCGACGTGTCGAGCGGCCCGTGCAACGTCCTCGTCCCCAATGTCGTCGGGGACGCCGAGACACTGGCCGTCTCGACGCTCTCGGGAAAGGGGCTGAAGGCGATCCCTTCCACAACAGCTGCGTGCTCCGCGGCGACAGACGGGCGGGTGCTCGGGCAGACACCGGTCGGCGGCACGACAGTGAAGAGCGGCTCGACAGTCGCGATCAGCGTCTGTAGGAGCCCCGTGAGCCCGCCCACCTCCACGACGCCGACGACACCCAAGACACCCAAGACACCCAGAACACCCAAGACACCCCCTGGCCACGCGGCGCTGGTCCCGGGGCTCTAGCGGCTCCCCGACCGCGTTCGAGCGCCGGCGAGCTGCCCGAGGAAGTTCTCGAGCATCGCGGGCCCCGTCTCGGTGAGGATCGACTCGGGGTGGAACTGGACCCCTTCGACAGCGAGCGTGCGGTGCCTCACGCCCATGACCACGCCGCCGGGCGCGGTTGCGGTGACCTCCAGGACGTCGGGGATGCTCTGCGGTGTAAGCACCAAGGAGTGGTAGCGCGTGGCGACGAGCGGGTTCGGGAGCCCTTCATAGATGCCGGTCCCTGAATGCCGGACCTCCGACGTCTTGCCGTGCATCAGCGCGGGAGCATGCACCACCTCGGCACCGAAGGCCTGGCCGATGGCCTGGTGGCCGAGACAGACGCCGAGGATCGGGACGACGCCTGCGAGCTCGCGCACGACGTCGAGCGTGACCCCGGCGTCCTCGGGGCGCCCGGGCCCGGGGGAGAGGACGACGGCGTCGGGTGCGAGCGCCCGGATCCGGGCCACGTCGACGGTGTCATTGCGGTGCACGGTGAGCTCCGCGCCGAGCTCGCCGAGCTCCTGGACCAGGTTGTAGACGAAGGAGTCGTAGTTGTCGATGACGAGCAGGCGCACGGGCACCGCGAGATCGTAGGTCCGGTGGCTTCCCCTGGAGGGGCCGACCGTCTAGCCTCGGGCGCCGTGGGAACCAAGGCACGGCGCGGTCCGGGGCGAGCCCAGCGCAAGGGCGCGTCAGCCGGCGGGCGAACGACCGTGGCGGCGACCTCGCGCGTCGGGCGCTACACCGCGCCTGAGGAGAGCGGGAAGTACACCCCGCCGATCCCCAAGACCGTGCGCAAGAGCCCTCGTTGGTTCGGCGGGCTGGTGCTCTTCCTGCTGGTCGCCGGCGTGCTGCTCATCCTGCTCAACTACCTGACGCTCCTTCCGGGCTCCGTCTCGGCGTGGTACCTCGTCGCAGGACTGGTGGTCGTGTTCGTCGGGTTCGTCATGGCCACCCGCTACCGCTGATCCACGTGCCCGGCTACGCGCAGACGGAGCGGCGGGCGCTCGCCGACCTCATGGTCGAGGTGGGACCCGATGCGCCGACGCGATGTGAGGGGTGGGCCGTGCGGGACCTCGCCGCCCACCTGGTCCTGCGAGAGCACAGGCCGGATGCGGCAGTGGGGATCCTCGTGGGGCCGCTCCGCGGGTACGCCGAGAGGGTGCAGCGCCGGCTCTCGGCGCGTCCGTGGCCCCTCGTGGTCACAGAGCTCCGGTCGGGGCCGCCCGCGTTCCTGCGTCCCCTGGACGAGCCGGTCAACCTGGTGGAGATGTTCGTCCATCACGAGGACGTCCGGCGCGCGCAGCCCGAGTGGGACGTGCGCCCGATCGATCGCGGCGAGGAGCAGGCGCTGTGGAAGCGGCTGTCGATGCTGGCGCGGCTCTCGCGCTGGCGACTGCCGGTCGGCGTGACGCTCGAGGCGCCGGGGTTCGGGCGGATCGAGGCTCGCCGCGGCACGCCGCACGTGCACCTCTTGGGGCCGCCCGGAGAGCTCCTGCTCTTCATGTTCGGCCGCCAGGATGTGGCGCGTGTCGAGGCGGCCGGACCCCCAGACGCCGTCGAGCGGCTGAGGGCGGCCCGACTGGGCTTCTGACGCGCGTCAGCCGAGCGCGGAAGGGCGCGTCTCGGCTGCAGCGGGGTGGGCGCCGAGCTCGGGGTACGTCGCCCGGATGCGCTTGGTCACCTGATGCTCGATGACGAAGGCGAGCAGGGGGACGAAGCCCGCGCCGATCATCGCTGCCATCTGGAGGAGCGTGAACCGGGCGCGGCGTGCCAGGTCGACCGCCATGAGCAGGTAGACGATGTAGAGGAAGCCGTGGATCGGCCCCACGATCTCGTCGACCTGGGGGATGCCCGCCGCGTACTGCAGCGGGACGCCGACGAAGACGAGGGTCGCGAGCCCCGTGCCCACGATGAACGCCATGATCCTGTAGCGCAGGAGCGCCGCGGCGAGCCCTTTGGTCGGATCGTCGATGTCGCCGGGGCGTGCATACCCCGGAGCGACTCGGCTCGCTGCTCTCCGCAGGCTCTCCGCGCTCATCGGCGTCTCCATCCTTTCGGGCCCTCGGCGGCCAGGCGCGCCAAGCGGTCGTTGTACGCGGCGAGCTCGGGGTCCTCTTCCTCCCGGCGCCGCGCCGGGTGCGGCCGTGCGGCGCCGGCGAGCGGGGACCCTGCGACCTTGGCTCCGGCGTCACGCGCAGGGGCGATCCCGGCCAGCCGCTCATGCGGCGGGCGCCCGACCGGCGAGGGCTCGGTGTGCACGAGCTGCCACCACACCCACACCCCGGCGATGGCGAACGCGGGCCACTCGACCGAGTAGAGGTAGGACAGGGCGTTGCCGCCGAGCGCCCGGTGGACCTGCCACCAGAAGGCGACGAGGCAGCCTGGGAACCAGGCCAGCAGCGCGAGATGCAGGATCAGCGCTCGCCGGGAGAGCCAGCGCTGGCAGGCCGAGAGCGGCTGTGCGTGGTCTGACACCGCCAGTCGAGCCTAGCGAGGGCGTTCGCCGAAGGGTCCGCGTGCAGACCGTGCCCGGGACGCGTCACGCGAGACGCTCGATCACGGTCGCGTTGGCGAGCCCGCCTCCCTCGCACATGGTGAGGAGGCCGTAGCGGCCGCCGGAGCGGTCGAGCTCGTGCACGAGGGTCGCCATGAGCTTGCCCCCCGTCGCACCGAGCGGGTGGCCGAGAGCGATGGCCCCGCCGTTCACGTTGACCTTGGCCATGTCGGGGTGGATCTCGCGCTCCCAGGCGAGGACGACGGACGCGAACGCCTCGTTGATCTCGAAGAGGTCGACGTCGTCGAGCGAGAGCTTCGCCCGCTCGAGCACCGAGCGCGTCGCGGGGATCGGGCCGGTGAGCATCATGACGGGGTCCACCCCCGCGAGGGCGAAAGCGACGAGGCGCGCCCTCGGGGTGAGGCCCAACGCGTTCGCACGCTCCTCGCTCATGATGAGCACGGCGGACGCGCCGTCGGTGATCTGCGACGAATTGCCGGCGGTGACCTTGCCGTCGGGCGTGAACGCGGGCTTCAGCTGGCCGAGGGCGTCGAGCGAGGTGTCGGGCCGGATGCCCTCGTCGGCCGTCACGAGCACACCGGTCTCCTCACCCCCGTCGCCGCGCACCGCCACGGGGACGATCTCGTGGTCGAAGCGCCCCTCGGCGGTCGCTCTCGCCGCGCGCCGGTGGCTCTCGAGCGAGTACCGGTCGAGCTCGTCGCGGCTGATCTGGAAGCGGTCGGCGATCATCTCGGCGGAGATGCCCTGGTTCACGAGCCCGCCGCGCTCGGCGTAGCGCTCCACCATGCGGGGACCGAACGGCATCCCGAGGTCCGGGACGATGGACGATCCCATCGGCGTGCGGGTCATGCTCTCGACGCCCGCGGCCACGACGATGTCGTAGGCACCGGCGATCACCCCCTGGGCGGCGAAATGGATCGCCTGCTGGGACGAGCCGCACTGGCGGTCGACCGTCGTGGCCGGCACGGACTCGGGCCACCCGGCTGCGAGCACCGCGTTCCTCGCGACGTTCAGCGACTGCTCGGAGACCTGCATGACGCAGCCCATGATGACGTCGTCGACGAGCGCGGGGTCCAGGTCGTTGCGCGCCTGCACCGCCTTCAGCGCCTCGGAGGCGAGGTCGACCGCGTGCCAGTTCTTGAAGGCGCCGTTGCGCTTTCCTCCCGGGGTCCGCACGGCGTCGACGATGACCGCGGTCGTCATGGTGCTCTACCTCCTCGCTCGCGGCTCAATGGCCGATGTGCTCGGCCGGGATCGTTCCGAGCCGCCCGGCGTGGAAGTCCTCGAAGGCCTGAGCGAGCTCCTCGCGGGTGTTCATCACGAAGGGGCCGTAGGCGGCGACGGGCTCGCGGATCGGCTCGCCGCCGAGGACGAGGACCTCGAGGGTCGCGGCCGACGAGTCCTGCGCAGGGTCTGCGGTGATGGCCAGCGCATTGCCGGCGCCGAGCACCGCGAGCTGGCCGGTGTGCACGGGCCGGCTCTCGCCGCCGACCGCGCCGCGTCCTGCGAGCACGTAGACGAGCGCGTTGCGCTGGCGGGGCCACGGGACGACGACGCGCGCGCCCGGGCTGAGCGTGGCGTGCACCAGCGCGATCGGGGTGTGGGTGACGCCTGGGCCCGCGTGGCCGTCGACGTCGCCTGCGATCACCCGCAGGAGCGCGCCGCCGTCGGGCGAGGAGAGCAGCGTCGCTGTCTGCGGCCCGATGCCCTGGTAACGAGGCGGCACCCACTTGTCCCGCTTCGGCAGGTTCACCCACAGCTGGATGCCGTGGAACAGCCCACCGGAGGCCACCAGCTCCTCGGGCGGCTGCTCGATGTGGAGAATGCCCGCACCCGCGGTCATCCACTGGGTGGCGCCGTTCGTGATGAGGCCGCCCCCGCCGATCGAGTCCTGGTGCTGGAAGGTCCCGTCGATCATGTAGGTGACGGTCTCGAAGCCCCGGTGCGGGTGCCAGGGGGTTCCCTTCGGCTCGCCTGGCGCGTAGTCGATCTCGCCCATCTGGTCCATGTGGACGAAGGGGTCGAGGTCTGCGAGCGACACGCCGGCGAATGCGCGCCGCACCGGGAACCCCTCGCCCTCGAGGCCCTGGGGGGCGGTCGTCACCTGGCTCACCATGCGCAGCTCGGTCGTGAGCGGGTCGGGGGTCGCGATGCGCTCGAGCGCGAGCACGTCGTCGACGGTCACTGCAGGCATGGTCGTCCTCCCTCGGCCCCTCGAGCCTCAGCAGCTTCAACCTACGCGACCGGCGCCTTGTTCCTCGTGCGGCGCCTCAGGTCACGAGGCGGTCGCCCTACGGCGTCGCGGAGTGTCGAGCCCGGCCACGACGTGGAGGAACTCGCCGATGCTGTGGGGTTGCTCGATGGGGTGGCGCAGCGGCCGGTCGGGGTTGATGTCGTAGTGGTTGCGCCGACCGACCCGGGTGCGCGTCACGTAGCCCTCGCTGACGAGGTCGGCGATGATCGCCTGGGCGGCACGCTCGGTGATCCCGACGCGCGCTGCGATGTCGCGCCCGCGGATGCCGGGGTCGGTAGCGATGCAGACCAGCACGTGACCGTGGTTCGAGAGGAACGTCCAGGTGGGCTTCCTCGCGCTGCCTGGCTCCTGACTGGGGCCCGCCATGGACGAATGATAGCTCCGTTCACGAAACGAGCAGCGGAGAAGGGCTGCCGGCGGGGAAGCCGACTTGTCGAACGGAGAAGCAGAGCCATAGGATTCACGAGGTGTACATCGTAAGTAGCGCGCTCGGGGAGCTGTGCCTTTCCGGCGCGGTCGGTGCACCGCTGGCCGGTGCCGTGGTGTCGGTCGCGGGCCGGGGAGAGCGGAGCCACCGGGCGGCAGCCCGCCTCGGGTGGATCTCCGCGTTTCTGGCTGTCGCAGCCGTCGTGGTGGTGGCGCTGCACGGCCCGTTCGTGGCAGCGGTCGACGCCGGCCACGGGCAGGTGGTCCTCGGCCTGTGGGCGGACCAGCTCACCGTCACCTTGGTGCTCCTGGTCTGCGTGGTTGGCGCCGTCGTCCAGAGCTTCTCGCTTCGCCACCTCGAAGGCGACCGCACGGCGCGGAGGTTCTTCGCTGCGGCGGGCGTGGTGGTGGCGGCGATGGCGGTGGTGTGCGCGTCGGCGACCGCGGCGGTGCTCGTCGCCGCCTGGGTGGCCGCCGGGGCGGCGTTCGTGGTCGCGCTCGGATGCCGCCCGGACCTGCCCGGCGTGCGGGCGGCGACGAGGCGCACGATCCGGATGTTCGTGGTCGGCGACCTGGCGGTGGTCGTCGCGCTGGCTCTGGTGTGGCTGCGAGCCGGGAATCTCGACCTGGCGTCTGCTGACGCGCTGCGGTCGGCAGCGGCACACCTGGGTGGCCTGGCGACGCCCGTCGCGCTGCTCGTCGCCGTGGCCGTCTCGACCCGTTGCGCGCAGGGCCCGCTCGGAAGGTGGCTCCCTGGCACCGTGTCGGCGCCGACCCCGACCTCCGCGCTCTTGCACGCGGGCGTGGTCAACGGGGGCGGTGTGCTGCTCATGCGCTTCGGGGTGCTCGCCGGCGCGTCGATGCCGGCCATGGTGGTCGTGTTCACGGTGGCGGCGGTCACCGCAGGCGTCGCGACCCAGGCCATGGTCCGCAAGGCGGACGTGAAGGGCGCGCTGGTGCTCTCGACGATGGGCCAGATGGGCTTCATGTTGGCCGAGTGCACGGTAGGTGCCTACCTCGCTGCAGTCGTGCACCTGATCGGCCACGCCCTGTACAAGGCGACGCTGTTCTTCGGGTCGGGCGCACAGGTGCCCCGCCTTGGCGAGGAGCCCGTGGTGCCGGCGACCGTGATGCCCAGAGCGGTTCGGGCGGGGGTGTCGGCAGCGGCCGCGGCCGCGGCCGTGGCCGTGATGGCGGCGGTCCCTCAGGTGCTCGCTGAGCGCGCAGGAGCCGTGCTGGTCGTCTTTGCCGCGGGCACGGCTGCATCGGCATCGTGGTCGTGGTGGGGACGTGCACCCGCCTCGACCCGCGGGGCGCTCGTGTGGGCGACCACGCTGCTCGGCGCCGGCGCGGCGTACGGGCTCGTGCTCGACGGCCTGGGGCTGTGGATCGGTCCGTCCCTTCCCGCCGTCGGCGCCGGCGTGCTCAGCCCGTGGTGGCTGGCTGCCGTCGCCGTGCCCGGATTGGCTGGCGCCGTCGCCAGCCGGCTGCCCTCTGTGCACCGGCGCCTGGTGGCGGTGCTGGTGGATGCCACCGCCCCGCCGCCGGCGGCCTTCGCACGACCAGGGACAGGAGGGGGAGCAGGGCGCGTCGCTCGTGCCGAGGGACCCGCGTACGCCCCGTCGCTCGAGGGTGCGTGGGAGGAGAGCGCAGCGTGAGCCGCGACGATCGGGCGGCTGCACGGGCTCGCCTGCTCCTGCGGGTCGACGAGGCGGCGCGTGTCGTCGCCCCGCTGTGGCCGCTGCCCACCTTGGTCGCGGTGAACCCGCTGTGGGACCTGCGCCGGATGCCCTTTCACGAGGCAGTCGCGCACGCGGGCCACGTGCTCGGCATCGCCGGGTACCCGTCCTTGGAGATGTTCGCCCAGGCCTATGGCGAGAAGCGAGTCACTGCAGCCGATCTGCGAGGTGTGCTCGACGGCGAGCATGCACCCGAGCGCGCCACGCGCTCGGGTGCCGAGCGCGTGGGCGACGAGCGCGTGGGCGACGAGCGCGTGGACGACGAGCGCGTGGGCGACGAGCGCGTGGACGCCAGGGGCGGGCTGCCGCAGCGGGCGTCCACCGCCGCCGAGCGCCATGACCGTGCGTTCGTGACGAACGTCGCGGGCGCCGTCGACCGGGAAGTCGCGAAGTGGTGCGCGGCCTACGTCGCAGGCGTGCTGCCCGACGAAGCCGCCCGGGGGTTCTATGGCGCGTGGCGAGAGGTCGTCGTGCACGACCCGGCGGCACGCTCCATCGCCGGGCGTGCCGGCCGCAAGCGCCTGGCCGAGCTCGGGGCGGACGCCGAAGAGGCGATCCTCGGGTGCTTGGACCTCCTCGGGGTTCCCGAGGCAGGCCGCACGCCCGAGCTCGCTAGCCACCTCGCGCGCATGCCCGGCTGGGCCGGCCATGCCAAGTGGCGATCCCGGTGGGCAGCCCCGGACCATCCCGGACCGGCACTGCATCTGGTCGACTACCTCGCCGTGCGGCTCTGCTACGAAACGGTGTTCCTCGCGTCCTTGGGGCGCATGCCCGCGCTTGGCAACCAGAGGCGGCGAACGTCGCGCAGGGGCTCGGGGATGCCGCTGCGCGGATCCGGGGACGAGGCGCCGGCAGGCAGCAGCGCGCGACGAGCCGGCGTCCCCACCGCGGGTGTGCCCGAGGACGTGGCGGCACGGCTGTCGTGCCTGGACGCGGCCGGAGCGGCGCGTGCATGGCTCGCTGCGTACGAGCACCACTACCGCGACTGGCTCCTCGGCGCGCTCGACGCGCCGGGGCGCGAGCCTGGGACCCGAGGGGTGCGGCCTGCGGCACAGGCGGTCTTCTGCATCGACACCCGCTCCGAACGGCTCCGTCGCCACCTCGAAGCAGCCGGTCCCTACGAGACGCTGGGGTTCGCCGGGTTCTTCGCCCTGCCGATCCGCTACCGCGCCTGGGGATCCGCCGAAGCGGTCGACCTCTGCCCGGCACTCCTGCGACCGAGCGCGCAGATGGCCGAGCGTCCGGCCGGCCCCTCACATGAGAGCGCCGGCCGTGCGCTCGCTCGAAGGCAGGTGCTCGCCGGTGCCCGGAGCGCGTTCGCCGGCGCCAGGAAGGGGGCCGTCTCCCAGTTCGTCCTCGCGGAAGCCGCTGGCTTCGTCGCCGGACCAATCGCGGTCGCCAAGACGCTCGCACCGGGCCGTTACGCAGCGGTGCGGAGCTGGGCCCGACGGCTCTTCGTCCCGCCTTGCGACACGGTCGTCGACGCGGACCCGCAAGCCGGCGCCATGGGCGACGAGGAGCAGGCTCTGTACGCCCAGGCCGCCCTCACCACCATGGGGCTGACGCGATCGTTCGCTCCGGTGGTGCTGCTGTGCGGGCACGCCAGCACCACGGAGAACAACCCCTACGCGTCCTCGCTCGACTGCGGGGCCTGCGGGGGGAACCGGGGCGGACCGAGCGCCCGTGCCGCCGCGGCGATCCTGAACCGCCCGACCACCCGTCGCCTCCTCGCCGAGCGAGGCATCGTCGTGCCCGACGGGACCGTCTTCGTCGCGGGTGAGCACGACACCGCCACCGACACGGTCAGCCTGCTCGACGCCCATCTCGTCCCCCCGAGCCACCGTGACACGGTCGCCGAGCTGCAATCGGCCCTCGAACGTGCCGGCGCCGCCGCGGCCGCAGAGCGCCGCCGATGCCTGCCCGCCGGCGGGAGCCGTGGCCGCACGCAACGGCCCGCCGAACGTGCCGCGGACTGGGCGCAGGTCCGTCCCGAGTGGGGGCTCGCCCGAAACGCCGCATTCGTCGTCGGTCCCCGGGAGCTCACGGCCGGGCTCGACCTGGAGGGTCGCTGCTTCCTGCACTCCTACGATCCGGGGGTCGACGCCGGCGGCGCGGCGCTCGAGACGATCCTCACCGCTCCGATGGTCGTGGCCCACTGGATCAACGCCCAGTACTACTTCTCGACCGTCGACCCGGACGTCCTGTCCGCAGGCGACAAGACGGCACAGAACGTCGTCGCCGGGATCGGCGTGGTCCAAGGGGTCGGCGGGGACCTGCGCGTGGGTTTGCCGCTCCAGTCCCTCTACGACGCCGAGCGCGCGTACCACGAGCCCATGCGCCTGCTCGTCGTGGTCCATGCACCGCTCGCTCGGCTCGAGGCGGTCATCGCCCGCAACACGGTCCTGCGCGAGCTCTTCGACGGGGAGTGGGTGCACCTGGCAGCGCGCGAGCACCGGAGCGACTGCTGGAAGATCCGCCGCTCGGACGGCACCTGGGCTCGATGGGGCTCCGTAGAGCCCCGCACGCCGGCGGCCGCCGGTCATGGCTGAGGCTCGGCCATCGAAACGTCGAGCCCACGTGCTCGACGGCAGTGACCGCTCGATCACGCTCGCGGTGCGAGCGCTCCGGGCAGGCAGCCTCGTCGCGGTGCCGACCGAGACGGTCTACGGCCTTGCCGCCGACGCCTCCAACCCGGTGGCCGTGTCTCGTGTGTTCGCGGCCAAGGGCCGTCCGGCCGACCATCCGCTGATCGTGCACCTTGCCACCGGAGCGAGCCTTGCCCGCTGGGCACGGCATGTCCCCGAGCAGGCGAGCCGCCTGGCCGAGGCGTTCTGGCCCGGGCCGCTCACGATGGTCCTCGAGCGCCATCCGTCGGTCCTCGACGTGGTCACCGGCGGGCAGGACACCGTGGCGCTGCGCGTGCCTGCCCACCCCGTCGCCCAGAGGCTCCTCCGAGCGTTCGGCGGAGGCCTGGCCGCCCCGTCGGCCAACCGCTTCGGGCAGGTGAGCCCCACGACCGCCTGCCATGTGTGCGATGGGCTGGCGGGCTCGGTCGAGCTGGTGGTGGACGGCGGCACCTGCGAGGTGGGCGTCGAGTCGACCATCGTCGCGTTCGAAGGAGACGAGGTGGTCATCCTGCGACCGGGCGGCGTGACCGGCGAAGCGATCGCCGGCGTTCTCGGGCGGCCGGCGAGCAGCGCCGCGCGTGACACGGTGCGCGCACCGGGCATGCTGGCGTCGCATTACGCTCCCGCGACCGCGCTCGAGCTGTGCTCCGACGGCGGTGTGGCCCGACGAGCAGCCGCGCTCGCCTCGCTGGGCAAGCGCGTGGGGGTGCTGTCCTTGGAAAGGACCGAGGCTCCGGGGGCGGCGGCGGTCTGGGACGCGGGCGGCGACATGGCTGCCTTCGCCCGCTCCCTCTACCACCACCTGAGGCAGGCTGACGTGGAGGCCTTGGACGTCCTCGTCGTGGCGCTGCCCCCCGACGAGGGGCTCGGTGCCGCCGTCAGGGACCGGCTGCGTCGCGCCGCCCGGCGCCCAGCGCCTTGAAGGCTGCGCACTCTTGCCGCCGACGGCTCTGCCGCCGGTAGGCTCGTTCGGCATGCCCGGATCGCTGCTCGGCAACCGTGTCGTGAGGGTGGAGGACCCGGACCTCCTCACCGGGCACGCCAGCTACGTGGGCAACCTGGAGATCCCCGGCTGCCTCACCGCCGCGTTCGTTCGCTCCCCATACGCACATGCACGCGTGCGCTCCGTCGACACGGCCGTGGCCGCGGGGGCGCCGGGCGTCGTCGCGGCCTACGCCGCCGGCGACCTCGACCTTCCCGCGCTCGGCGGCTTCCTCGTGCTGAACCCGGCGTGCGCAAGGCCGCCCCTCGCCACCGAGAAGGTCCGCTTCGTCGGCGATCCCGTTGCCGTCGTGGTGGCCGAGAGCGAGGCGGCTGCGATCGACGCGGCGGAGCTCGTCGTCGTCGACTACGAGCCGCTGGAGCCGGCGGTCGACCTCGTGGAGGCGGCATCGCCCGGCGCCCCCGTGCAGTTCGAGGCGCTCGGCACGAACGTCGCGGCGGGCTTTCGTGCGCCGTCGGAGCCCGACCCATTCGCCGATGCGCGCACGGTGGTCCGCGCCCAGCTGGAGAACCAGCGCGTCGCGGTGGTGCCGATGGAGGCGGACGCGATCGCCGCGGTGCCCGGCGACGACGGGGACGGCCACGAGCTCACCGTGTACGTGTCGACCCAGATGCCGCACGACGTGTGGCAGAGCATCTCGACCGTCTTTGGCATCGAGCAGCGGGCGGTGCGAGTGGTCGCCCCGCACGTCGGCGGCGCCTTCGGGAGCAAGGTGGGTCTCGGCGCGGAGCATGCGACCGTGATCGCGGCGGCCCGGCGCCTGGGTCGTCCCGTGCGCTGGGTGGAGACGCGTGCCGAGGCGTTCATGGGCATGCCCGACGGTCGCGCGCAGGTGCAGTGGGTGGAGGTCGGCTTCGACGAGGAGCACCGCGTCACCGGGATGCATTGGCGCGTGCTCTGCGACGCCGGCGCCTACGGGGGGTTCGGCGGTGCGCTCGGCCTCGGTCCCACCCGCATGATGGCCGAGGGTGTCTACCGCATCCCGGTGATCCGCTACGACGCTGCGTCCGTCGTCACGAACACGACCCCGATGGGCGCCTTCCGAGGAGCGGGCCGCCCCGAGGCCGCCGAGCTCCTCGAGCGGGTCATGGACATCGCGTCGGACGAGCTGGGCGTGGACCCTGTCGAGCTGCGGCGGCTGAACCTGCGTCCCCCGTTCTCCGAGCCGGTCACGACGGCCGTGGGCACCACCTACGACACCGGTGACTACGAGCTGGCGCTCTCACGAGCCCTCGAGCTCGCCGGCTACGAGGAGCTGCGCACGGAGCAGGCGGCCCGCCGCCGGCGCGGCGATCCCGTCCAGCTCGGCATCGGCGTGTCCGTCTACGTCGAGGTGACCGGCG
Source organism: Actinomycetes bacterium (assembly GCA_021845725.1). GTDB lineage: Bacteria > Actinomycetota > Acidimicrobiia > Acidimicrobiales > RAAP-2 > JAJYVT01. The sequence goes on from JAJZVL010000051.1 coordinate 17,475, forward strand.
GTGGGTCGGAGCTGGGAGCGGTCGACGTCCACGAGGACGGCAGCGCCACGATCCGGGTCGGCACGTCCGCGCATGGACAGGGGCACGCCACCGCCTTCTCACAGGTCGTGTCGGACGTCCTGGGCATTCCGCTCGAGCGCATCCGCTTCGTGCAGTCGGACACGGCGCTGGTCCCCCGGGGTGGCGGCACCGGAGGGTCGCGCTCGTTGCAGATCGGCGGGAGCGCCGTGCTGCGTGCCGCAGAGGAGGTGCTCGGCCAGGCGCGTGCGCTCGTCGCACGAGAGCTGGAGGCGGCACCCGAGGACGTGGTGCTCTTCGACGGGGGCACGATGGGTGTCGCGGGCGTCCCGTCGCAGGCACTCGGCTGGGGGGAGATCGCGAGGCTCGCCGCGCGTGGTGGTACGGGCGGCGAGGCGACCCGGACCGGTGGCACGGGGGACGGCGGCGGGGACCGCGCCGGATGGCCGAAGGGGCTCGGGCCGCTCGCCGCAGCCCTGGACTTCCGAGAGGCCGCCTCGACGTTTCCCTTCGGCGCCCACGTCTCGGTGGTGGAGGTGGACACGGAGACCGGGCACGTGCGTGCCCTGCGCCATGTCGCGGTCGACGACTGCGGCCGCATCGTGAACCCGCTCATCGTCGCCGGCCAACAGCACGGAGGCATCGCGCAGGGCATGGCACAGGCGCTCTTCGAGGAGAAGCGGTTCGACCGAGCGGGCAACCCGCTCACCGCGAGCCTGGCCGACTACGAGATGCCGAGCGCTGCCGAGCTGCCGCCGTTCGAGGTGGCGAACACGGTGACCCCGACGCCGCTGAACCCGCTCGGGGCCAAGGGCATCGGGGAGTCCGCGACCGTCGGATCGACGCCTGCAGTGCACAACGCTGTGGTCGACGCGCTCAGCCATCTGGGCGTCCGCCATGTCGCCATGCCGTGCACCCCCGAGAGGATCTGGCGCGCGATCGTCGCAGCCCGGTCTGGGTCTCCCCTCGCCCTCGGTGGAGGGCGACCGCTGTGGAGCGAACCTCCCGCGCTCTTCGACGCCCTCGCGCTCTACGACGCGGCCGCGCAGCCGGACGCCGCCCGGGCCGACATCTGAGCCCAGGCCCGTCGCGCGCCCGCCCGTCGCGCGACCGCTCGTCGCGCGACCGCTCGTCGCGCGCCCGCCCACGTGCCGGTCTGCAAGGGCGGGCGATGCCCTTGCAGACCGGTGTTATAACCTGGCCGTGTCGGTACGCCTCCGGCGAGAGGGCGGGAGGAGCGGATGAGCGGTCTGTCGACCAGACCCCGCAGCCGCGACCGTGCCCTGTGGCTCCACGTGCCGCCGCACGCCGGGCGAAGGGCAGGCGTGGCCAAGCGGGGCCGCGACGGGCGTGTGGAGAGGTGACGTGACGAGCGGGACGCCGGATGCCGCGTCCGTCGTCCGGGCGCTGTCCGACGCCGGCGTGCTCTTCGTGGTGGTGGGCGATCCGGCACCGGACCAGCCCCTGCGGCTCGTGGTGTCCCGCCACCCGACCAACCTCGACGCGCTCGGACGTGCCCTCGATCGGCTCGAGGCGACGCTGCGGGCGCAGCCGGCGCCCACCGGCGAGCGAGAGCGCGAGGACGAGGCACGGCGCATCGGCGACGCGACAGGGACGCTCGCGCTCTCGACGCCCGCTGGCGACGTGGATCTCGTCTTCGGTGGCGCTCGACGTTCTTTGTACGCGGATGCCTTGTCGCATGCACAGGATCGGGTGCTCTGCGGCCTGCACGTCCGGTGGACGGGAGAGCTCCCCACCCGAGCACCAGAGCCGCGCGCGACAAGCCGGATGCTCAGCCGCAGGCTCTTCTCGCTCGCCGAGGCGCTCGCGCACCGTATCGAGCGACGCAGCGATGCGGTGGAGCGCGAGACCCAGCGCGAAGGCTGACTTCCGTGCTCGCGTACCCGCTCGCCGGCGAGCTCAGCGGCGAGCGGCGGTGGCGTTCTTCACGATCTTCTTGGCGGTCGTCTTCGCCGCGGTGACCTTGCGCGTCGCCGTGGTGGCCGCGGCCCGCGTCGCCGTGGTGGCCGCGGCCTTCGTGGCGGTGGCCTTCTTCGGGGTCGCCTTGGTCACCTTGGTGGCCGCGGTGGCCTTGCGCGTCGCCGTGGTGGCCGTGGTCCGAGTGGCCGCGGCCTTCGTGGCGGTGGCTTTCTTGGCGGTCGACTTCGCCGCGGTCGCGGGAGCGGTCACCGTGCGTGCAGTGGTCTTCTTCGCCGCTGCCGGGGTGGTGCCGGACGCCACTGCGCGGCGCTCGGCCGCCTGAGCGGCGAGAAGGTCGGGCGAGGTCGGGTAGACGCCGCGAGCCAGACGAGGCGCATGGCTTGGCGCCATGACGGTGTCCTTGAACGTCTTCATCGGGGTGATGCGTACCCTCTTGGACGCCTTGATGCGGATCGCCTCGCCGGTCCTGGGGTTCCGGCCCATGCGGGCGGCCCGCTCGACCTTGGCGAACTTGGCGAAGCCTTGGATGCTCACGGGCTCCCCCTTGGCGACGACCGCCGTGATGACGTCGGTCACGCCCGACAGCACCGACTCGACATGTCGCACGTCGTCGGCAGTGTGCGCGGCAACCGCCCGAATGAGCTCACGACGGTTCATGGGCTCCGTCCTTTCGTTTT
>JAJZVL010000138.1 GCA_021845725.1 Actinomycetes bacterium
TGGCGACCGACTTCTTCGGGAGTCATTGTCAAGAGTTGTGGACGAGAAATCTCACTCAGGCGGCGACGGACCCGTCTTCGGTGTCAGTGCCGGGTGCTGCGACCGTCGTCGTGTCACTCCTCTCTTGTAGCTTGCCGTCGATGAAGGTGGCACCGGCCCGCACGAGGGGCACGAGCTCGGCACCGGTGATCTTGCGCCAGCGGGCCTGGGCCGAGTCGAGCAGTTTGTAGGCCATCGCCAGCCCGGCCTTGCGGGACCCCGAACCGCGGGTGACTTTGGTGCGCAGCCGCACCGTCGAGAAAGTGGATTCGATCGGGTTCGTCGTGCGCAGGTGGATCCAGTGCTCCTTGGGGAAGTCGTAGTAGGCGAGCAGGACGTCGAGCTGACCGGTGATCTTGACGACGGCCTTCTCGAAGGCGTTGAACTCGTCGGCAAAGCGCTTCACCGCCTCGAGGGCCTCGGTGCGCGTGGGGGCGGTGTAGATGCCCTGAAGGGCCTCCTTCGCCTCCTCGTGCACCCGCTTGGGCATGGCGTCCATTACATTCCGGGTGACATGCACCCAGCAACGCTGCTCCCGGGTGGCGGGGAACACCTCGCGCAGCGCCCCCCAGAACCCGAGCGCTCCGTCGCCGACCGCGAGCACGGGCGCCTGGAGGCCTCGGTCCCGCAGCCCCCGCAGCACCTCGGCCCAGCTGTCGATGGACTCGCGGTAGCCGTCGGCCAGCGCCACCAGCTCTTTCGTGCCGTCGGGCCGCACGCCCACGATCACCAAGCAGCACAGCCGGTCCTCTTCCAGGCGGATGTTGAAGTGGACCCCGTCGGCCCACATGTAGACGTAGTCGACACCCGACAGGTCCCGCTCGGTCCAGTCGGCGTGCTCGGCCTGCCAGGCCTCGGTGAGCCGGTTGACCGTCGAGGCCGACAGGCCCGCCTCGGTGCCGAAGAACTCGCCGAGGGCGGGGGCGAAGTCGCCCGTCGACAGTCCTTGCAGGTAGAGGATGGGGAGGACCTCGGTGACCTTCGGGGACTTGCGCATGTAGGCCGGCAGGATGGCCGAGGAGAACCGGCAGCCCTCCCGGCGGTCGTCCACCCTCGGGGCGGTCACCTCGACCGCTCCCGCTCCGGTCACGACCTGCCGTGGGCGGGCATAGCCATTTCCGACCACCAGCCGGCGTCCGGTGGCGTCGCATTCGGTGGCGTGGGCATCGAGGTAGGCCCGGCGCTCGGCTGCCAGTGCCACGGCGAGCATCTCCTTCGCCGCCAGCCGGCAGAGCTCGTCGAGGTCGATCGTCGACGGCTCACTCTCACCAACCGCGTCCGCGGTGGCGTCATGGACTAGCTTCAACATTGGCGTATCCCTCCCCGCCGGACTCACCCGGCGGACTCGTTGGTTGTTCAACTTGGAGGGTACGTCGCGCCCTTCGTGAGATCGAGGATCCACAACTTCTGGTTATAACTCTCGTCCAGGGGTGGCTGGTCGATGACCTGAGCGCGCCGAAGAAGCAGCGCCACACCGCCCGCCGGGTCCACCAGCGCCTCGTGGCTGAGCACGGGGCGGACATCGGCGAGTCGACGGTGCGCGAGCCGGTCACCATGCCGGCCGCGTGGCTGGCCCACGCCGATCAACTTCAGGCGGAGCAGGCTGAGCTCGTTCCGTTGCTCGAGGGCATGGGCGCCGAGACCCAGTGAGGCTGGGGCAGTCATAGGCGCGCTTCGTCGCCCAGGCCGGCTGGGACATCGGGTTCGGCCCCGACGGGGAACGCTGAGCGCTGAGCAGGCGCGACGACCGTGTGCGACCAAGCGGGCGACTCCGGCCAAGCGTTGTCGTCGGATCGAGAGGGGCGGTACTCCTCATCCCGGGGCGAGGTGTGCCGCGCGTGCAGAATTCCACAAGAGCGCGGGCGCGGTTGGGACGGTGGCTCGCACGACGGCGCGACGCTCGGAGGCATGCAGGATCGACGCAGGGTCCCTTGGGCGCTGTACTCCCGCCCAGCCCTGGCCCTGCACCGTTTCCACCCAGTCCCGAGCCCTGCGCCCAGGAGGAGGGGTCACCCATGCACCTGCTCACCATCGACACCGAGCATGAGCCTGGGTGGGTCGCCGTCGTCGACGTCTCGACCGACACGCCCGGCGCACGGACCACCGTCACCGTCCTCGGCTCGGTCGGCGACCCGCACGACCCGCATGCGCAGCGCCACGCCGAGGACCTCGCAACCGACGCAGGCTGGCTGGTGCTCGGCCCCTGGGAGGTGACTGCTGACGCCTACGTGGTGCGCGTGGTCGCTGCGGGCGACGGCGACGCGGCGTGGTGAGGGTGCTGGCGTTCGCGCCGGAGCCATTGGCGAGAGCTCGGAGCGGCCAAGGGAGCAGCCGGGTTCGTTTCTCGTCGATCGTTCATGTGCTCCCTCGGTGTGCAGCAGCGTCCTGTGGCCGGCCTTTTGCGAGCGCCCACCGCTGGCAAGCGTGTGCGCGGCGATGACGCCGCCCGGTCACGACCGGCCGTGCCCGGCATCGCGGCGGCGGCGCTTGTTGCGGTACATGAGCTGGTCGGCGCGCCGCAGCAGGTCCGAGGCGCCTTCGGTCCGGTTCCAGGTGGCCACGCCGACCGAGGCCGACACGCCTTCGGGGATCGCGTCGACGAGACGCTTGGCCAGCGCGCGGGTACCGATCTCGTCCGAGCCCGGGGCGAGCAGGCCGAATTCGTCGCCACCCAGGCGGGCGAGGAAGTCTGTGCCGCCACGCACCACCTCTTGCCAGGCCTGCGCGAGTTGCTTCAGCACGCGGTCGCCGGCCGCGTGGCCGCCGGCGTCGTTGACCGCCTTGAAACCGTCGAGATCGACCATGACGACCGACAGCGCCGTGCCGCTTCGGACCGAGCGCTCCATCTCCTCTTCGAGTCGCTCGTCCCACATCCGCCGGTTGGCCAGGCCGGTGAGGGGGTCCGTGCGCGCCGTGCTGCGCAGCACGCTCACCAGGCCGACCACCACGGCACCGACGACGACGCCGGTCCCGAACACCGAGAGCCAGGCGACGACTGGCGGCTCGGCCGTGCGCGGCCCGACTGCGAGCACCACGGCGTAGGCGGCCCCGGCGAACGCCAGCTGACCGAGCGCCCAACGAAGCGGGAGGTAGAGGAGGGCGAAGACCTCGACGAGGAGGTAGAGGTTGGCGAGCTCGACGTGCGCGCTCGCCGCAGCAGCGGCGACGACGCTGGCGAAGAGATTGCCGAGCCCGACGTCGACGAGGATGCTCCAGTCCGGCAGGCGCGCCCCGACCAGGGCTCGGACGCCTGCGGCGCCGAGCGCCACGACGAGGGCGGCGACGAGCGCAGCGAGCGAGGAGCTGGGCCAGTGCCGCAGGGGCAGCACCGAGGCGACGGCGATCGCCGCCATGACCTCGACGCCGACAGCGACGCGGCTCGGATGAGAGAAGAACGCCCGGGCGAAGGCAGCTGCGGTCACGTCGGTGGACGCTGGCGGCTGGGCACGCCCGAACCGTTCGGGGTCGGCTGCCGCGCCGAGCCTCATTGGTCACTCCCCCTGGGGCCGGCCGGGGCTGCACCGGCCAGACGAGGATGCTACGACGTGGAGATCATGGTCGCCCAGCTCCGGACGGACATGCACAACGGCTTCAGTTCCGCGCCGCCTCGCTGGCAGCCTCGAGGGTGGCCGGCAGCGCCTCGCTCGGCGTCGGGCGGGAGAGGAGGTAGCCCTGGACGGC
>JAJZVL010000052.1 GCA_021845725.1 Actinomycetes bacterium
GGCGCCGTCGGAGAGCCGCTGGACCGGGTGGTTCGTGCCGTGGTGCCCGAACGCCAGCTTGTAGGTCGACCCGCCGAGCGCGGTGCACAGCAGCTGGTGCCCGAGGCAGATGCCGAAGATCGGCACCTTGCCGAGGAGCTCCGCGATCGCCGCGGTGGGACCCGGCAGGGCCGCAGGGTCGCCAGGCCCATTGGACAGGAACACGCCGTCGGGCTCGAGCGAGAGCACGTCGGACGCGGGGGTCGACGCCGGGACGACCGTCACGGTCGCGATCCCGCCCAATCGCTGCAGCATCGTCTCTTTCACCCCGAAGTCGTAGGCGACCACACGCCGAGGGCCGTCCCCGCACACGAAGGGAGCGGCGGTGGTCACCTCGGAGACGAGGTCGCGCCCGTCGGTCGGCAGCGCCTGTGCGGCTGCGGCTCGCAGCGTCGCCTCGTCCGCGGTGCCGAACGCGCAGGGCAAGGCGCCCTTGTCGCGCAGATGCCGGGTGAGCCGACGCGTGTCGACGCCGGTCACCGCCGGGACGCCGAGACGCAGCAGCCAGGCCTCGAGGCTCTCCGATGCGCGCCAGTTGGACGGCTCAGACGAGAGGTCGCGCACCACCACGCCGCGGCAGTGGACCCGGGAGGACTCGTCGTCCTCGCCGTTCACGCCGTAGTTCCCGATGTGCGGGTAGGTGAAGGCAACCACCTGCCCCGCATACGAGGGATCGGTCAGGACCTCCTGGTAGCCCGAGAGCGCCGTGTTGAACACGAGCTCGCCCGTCGAGACGGGCTGAGCGGCGCCCGCCGCCTCCCCTTCGAAGACCTCGCCATCGGCGAGCACGAGGAGCGCCGGGGCACGGGCGTCCGCGCTCATCGCACCAGCTCTCCGTCGACGACGACCGCGTCGCCGGCCACGATCGTATGGCGGACCCTCCCGGTCAACGTCCACCCCGCGTACGGCGTGTTGCGGCTGCGGCTCGCGAGGCGAGCCGGATCGACCGTCCACGTCGCGGCGGGGTCGATCACGCAGAGGTTCGCCTGGGCTCCCTCGGCCACCGGGCCGCCGTGGCGCGCGGCGAGCCCGGCGATCGCCGCAGGGCGCCAGCTGAGGCATGCCAGCGCGCGCTCGAGGTCGAGGACCGAGAGCGAGACCGCCAGCGCGGTCTCGAGCCCGAGCATCCCGGGCGGCGCCTCGTCGAACGGCAGGTCCTTGGCCTCGGGTGCGTGAGGGGCATGGTCGGTCGCGATCGCGTCGATCGTGCCGTCTTCGAGCCCCGCGCGCAATCGGGCGACGTCGTGGTCTGCGCGCAGCGGCGGGCTCACCTTGAAGATCGGGTCGTACCCGGCACACGCGGCGTCGGTCAGCACGAGATGGTGCGGGGTCACCTCGGCGCTGACCGAGAGGCCCTCTGCCTTGGCTCGCCGGACCAGCTCGACCGAGCCAGCGGTGGACAGGTGCAGGAAGTGGAGCCGCCCTCCCGTGAGGCGCACCAGCGCGATGTCGCGGGCGACCATCGCCTCCTCCGCCGCCACCGGCACGCCCGGCAGCCCGAGCCGGCTCGACCACGCGCCCTCGTGCATCGCTCCCCCCCCGGCGAGCTGCACGTCCTCGCAGTGCTGCGCAAGCGTCACGCCGAGGCCCCGGGCGTAGTCGAGCGCCCGGCGCATCAGAGCCCCGTCTTGGACGCCGGCGCCGTCGTCGGTGAAGAGGCGCACCCCGAGCGCGGCGAGCTCGCCCATCGGCGCGAGCCGCTTCCCGGCCCGCCCGACGGTGATCGCCCCCGCCACTGCCACCTCGACCGGCGAGCGCCGGCCGAGTGCGAGGACCTCTTTCGCGACCGCCGCACAATCGACGGGGGGGTCCGTGTTCGGCATGGCCACCACCGCGCTGTACCCACCCAGCGCCGCCGCCTGCCCGCCCGTCTCGACCGTCTCGGCCTCCTCGGCACCCGGCTGGCGAAGATGGGCGTGGAGGTCCACCAGCCCCGGCGCCACCACGCACCCCGACACGTCGAGCACCCTGGCTCGGACGGGCGCGTCGGCGGCGGCGTCGGGCCCGACGGCGCGGACGACCCCGTCGGCGACGACCACGTCGGCGCGGCGGCGACCGCCTGCGTCGACCACGTCGGCACCCCGCAACACCAGCGCGCGGCTCACATGGCACCGCCGAGGAGCAGGAACAGCACCGCCATGCGCACCGCCACGCCGTTGGCCACCTGGCGGGTCACCAGCGACTGGGGCAGGTCGGCGACGTCGCTCGCGATCTCGACCCCGCGGTTCATGGGGCCCGGATGGGTGACCACCGCATCGGGGGCGAGCAGGGCAGCCCGGCGCGCGGTGAGCCCGAAGCGCGCGGTGTACTCGCGCAGGCTCGGCACGAAGGCGCCGCTGCCGCGCTCGGCTTGGAGCCGCAGCAACGACACCACGTCGGCACCAGGGAGCGCGGCGTCGAGGTCCTCTGCGACCTCCACGGGCCACCCCTCGAGCGAGGGGGGCAGCAGGCTCCATGGTGCCACGAGGGTCACCGACGCGCCCAGCGCGCGGTAGGCGAGGACCTGCGAGCGGGCCACGCGGCTGTGGAGGACGTCGCCCACGACGAGGACCCGGAGCCCCTCGACGCCACCGCGCACCTGGCGCACCGTGAAGCAGTCCAGCAGCGCCTGGGTCGGGTGCTCGTGCCACCCGTCGCCGCCGTTCACCACCTTGCAGCGCCTCACCCACCGGCTCACCTGCACGGGGACGCCCGCGGAGGCATGGCGCACCACGAGCGCGTCCATGCCCATCGCCTCGATCGTCTCGACGGTGTCGCGGATCGACTCGCCCTTCTTGACCGACGACGACGCGGCCGAGAACGAGAGCACGTCCGCCGACAGCCGCTTCGCCGCCGTCTCGAACGACAGGCGGGTGCGCGTCGAGTCCTCGAAGAAGAGGGTCGCGATCGCCTTGCCCCGCAGCGTCGGGACCTTGCGGACGGGCCGCGACTCGACCTCGGCGAAGGCCTCCGCGACCCGGAGCACCTCTTCGATCCCCTCTCGCCCGAGGTCGGCGATCGAGAGCAGGTGTGTCATCCGAGGACCCCGATGGTCACCCCGTCCGCGGAGACGTCCACCATCTCGGCCCTGCGGGTCGGCAGGTTCTTGCCGACGTAGTCGGGCCTGATGGGGAGCTCTCGGTGCCCTCGGTCGACCATCACGGCCAGCTGCACCGCGCGCGCCCGGCCGAAGTCGCTCAGCGCGTGCAATGCGGCTCTGACCGTGCGACCGGTGAACAAGACGTCGTCGACGAGGACCACGACCTTGCCGGTGAGGTCCCCGGGGATCTCGGTCACGGCTTCGGGCAGCACCGGGCGCAGGCCGATGTCGTCGCGGTAGAAGGCGACGTCGAGCGTCCCTACCGGCACCTCGACATGCTCGGCATCGTGCAGAGCCTCGGCCATCCGGCGTGCGAGCGGCACTCCGCCGGTCTGCAGGCCGACGATCACCACGTCGTCGAGCCCGCGATTTCGCTCTGCGACCTCGTGGGCCATGCGCACGAGCGCGCGTTGGACGTCTGCAGCAGAGAGCACGTGAGCACGGGGAGTGAAGCTGCCGCCGCGGGTATGGCTGCGCTCGCGTTCGGCCACTGCTCCTCCTCTCCGTGCAGGCCTCACGGGACCTGCTTCACGGTCGACGCAGGACCTTAGCGGACCCTGGCCGCGATGGTGCGAAGGATGCCGTTGACGAACGCGCCCGATTCCTCGGTGGAGTAGGTCTTGGCGAGCTCGACCGCCTCGTCGAGGACGACGGCGGTCGGAGGGCCCTCCGGCTCGAGTAGCTCGGCGACGGCCATGCGCAGGACCAGCCGGTCGACCACCGCCATGCGCTCCAGGGGCCAGCCCACCGAGGCGTCGGCGACCAGCGCGTCGGCCTCCTGGCCGTGACGCTCTGCGGCGGCGACGAGCTCCGCCGTGAAGCGGTCCGCCGGGACGGCGAGCGCGCCCAGGACGGCCGTCGGGGCCTCCCGCTTGATCTCCGCCTCGTAGAGGAGCCCCAGGGCGCGCTCACGCGACTGGTGACGCGTCGGCTCGTCGGCTGCCACGTTCGATGGCCACGGGCTCAAGCCCGGGTCAGGTACTCCCCCGTGCGGGTGTCCACCCGGATCGTGTCGCCGGGGTTGACGAAGAGCGGCACCTGGACGACGAGACCGGTCTCGAGCGTCGCTGGCTTGCGAGCGCCCGAGACCCGATCGCCTTGGATGCCCGGCTCGGTCTCCGCGACGGTCAGCTCCACCGCCGCGGGCAGGTCGACGCCGACGATGTCGCTCCCGTGCATCTGGAGGTGGACGACGTTGCCTTCCTTCAGGTAGCTGGCGGCGTCGCCGAGCGCCGCGCGGGGCACCTGGAGCTGCTCGTAGCTCGTCGAGTCCATGAAGACGTAGTCCTCGCCGTCGCGGTAGAGGAACTGCATCTCCCGCTTGTCGATGATGGCCTGCTCGAGCTTCTCGTCGGCGCGGTAGGTCCTATCGACGACCGCGCCCGTGCGCAGGTTCTTCAGCTTGGTACGCACGAAGGCGCCGCCTTTGCCGGGCTTCACGTGCTGGAACTCGACCACCGTGAAGAGGCCCTCGGCCAGGTCGAGCGTCATGCCGTTCTTCAAGTCGTTCGTGGAGACGGGCATCGTTCCTCTCGGGACTGGGCTTGTACGGGGACTGGGCTTGTACGGGGACTGGGCTTGTACGGAGATCGGGCTGCTCGGACCCGCCGAGCTGCGCTGGGCGACCCGGCGTCGTCCGCCTACGCCGCGGCGGTCTTCTTGAAGGTCGTCAGCGCCCGGTTCCCGTCCTCGGTCACCACCAGGGTGTCCTCGATCCGGACGCCGCCGACGCCCGGCAGGTACACCCCGGGCTCGACCGTGACGATCATGCCGGGAGCAAGGGTAGCAGTGCCGAGGGGGCTCAAGGTCGGAGCCTCGTGGATGTCCAGGCCGACGCCGTGGCCGGTTCCGTGCTCGAACCGGTCCGCCCAGCCTGCCTGCGTGATGACGTCGCGGCAGACCTCGTCGACCTCCTTGCATCCGACGCCGGGGGCGGCCGCTGCGACCCCACGGGCCTGGGCGTCCTCGACGACCGCGAACACCCGTGCGAGCTCGCCTCGCGGCTCGCCACCCACGAAGAACGTGCGGGTCATGTCCGAGCGGTAGCCCTCGAACGTCGCGCCGAAGTCCACCACGACCGGCTCGCCGCGCCCGATGGCACGCGCGGTCGGGTGATGGTGCGGCTTGGCGGAGTTCGGCCCCGACGCGACAATGGTCTCGAACGCAGGCGACTCCGCGCCCTTGCGGCGCATCGCGGTGTCGAGCGCGAGCGCGAGCTCCTCCTCGGTCACCCCGGTCGCCAGCATCGCGATGACCTCTTCCAAGGCGCTGTCCGCGATCCTGGCCGCCCGCGCCACTCGGTCGATCTCGCCCTCGTCCTTGATCTCGCGCAGCGCCTCGACCAGCCCGGTCGTCGGAACGATGTCGCCGACGAGCTCACCCCACAGGCGGCTGTCGCTCCAGCTCACGTGGTCCGCCTCGAGGCCGACGTGCGCGGCGCTCGAGACGAACGCCTTCAGGGCATCGCGCTGGGCGCCGAGCGCGCCGACGAAGATCTCCGCATCGGCGCCAGCCGCCGCCACCTGCTCGGCGGCCTGCGTGCGGTAGCGGCCGTCGGTGGTCAGCAGCGCGCCCGACCCCGTCAGCGCGAGCACGCCGGCGGATCCCGTGAAGCCCGTGAGGTAACGGACGTTCTGAAGGCAGGTGACCATCAGCGCATCGACCCCCGCCCCGTCGAGACGCTCTCGAAGCCGACCCATCCTGGGTGCCACCTGCAGCGGTCTCATGGTTCCTCCTTGCCGGGTCCATCGTGCGCGCGTGCAGCGACCAGGCGCACGGCGGCTTCGATCGCGAGCTCGTAGCCGAGCCCACCCATGCCGGCGACGAGGCCATCGGCCACCGGCGCCACGACCGAGGTGTGGCGGAACGGCTCGCGCGCGGCCGGATTGGACAGGTGCAGCTCCACCACCACGCCGTCGAACGCCGCGAGCGCGTCGTGCAGCGACCAGCTGGTGTGGGTCAGCGCCCCGGCGTTCACCACGAGCGCGTCGGAACGCCCGCGCGCGTCGTGCACGGCGTCGATGAGCGCGCCCTCGTCGTTGGTCTGCACGTGGTCGAGGCGCCAACCGTGGGCTTCGGCGACCGCGCGTGCGCGCCGCACATGGTCTGAGAGCCTGTCGGTGCCGTAGACCTCCGGCTCGCGCTGGCCGAGGAGGTCGAGGTTCGGGCCCGACAGCAGCGTCACGTGCACGACAGCTCCTCCAGCTCCTCGAGCGCATCGACCGCGTCCTTCGAGGCGACGCCATGGACGAGCTCGACACCACGAGGCCCGTCGAGGACGAAGGTCAGGTCGTGCGCGGCCTTCTTGTCCCGTCGCATGTAGGAGAGGATCTCCTCGGGGTCGAGGCCCTCGAGCTCCGGGGGCAGCCTGTCGGACAGGCCGAAGCGCTTGACCACCTCGCGGTGGAGAGCCACCCGGTCGTCTCCGATGCGGCCAAGCCGGCGAGCCAGCCCAGCGGCGTAGACGAGGCCGAGCGCGACTGCCTCCCCGTGGCGCAGGTCGACGCCCGAGCGCAGCGCCACCGCCTCGAGAGCATGGGCGAGCGTGTGGCCGTAGTTCAAGAGCACCCTCGATCCCGCCTCGCGCTCGTCGGCGGCGACGACCATGGCCTTGCGAGCGACGCAGCGCGCGATCTGCGCCTCGAGGGAGAGCTCCGGGAGCTCCGGCTCCCCGAGGAACGTGTACTTCGCCATCTCGCCGCGCCCCGACGCCCACTCGCGCACGGGCAGGGTGTCGAGCAGGGCGGTGTCGCACAGAACGCCCACCGGCTGCCAGAACGCGCCCACGAGGTTCTTGCCCTCGGGGAGGTTCACGCCCGTCTTCCCCCCGATCGCCGCGTCCACTTGGCTGAGCAGCGACGTCGCGACCGTGCAGTAGGCGCTGCCGCGGTGGTAGACGGCGGCGGCGAAGCCCGCCAGGTCGCTCACCACTCCGCCGCCGACGGCCACGACCACGTCGCTTCGCGCCAGCCCGCTCAGCGCGAACTCCCGGCAGAGGAGCTCCACGTTGGCCAACGCCTTCGCGCGCTCGCCCGCCTCTACGGTGTGCACGTCGAAGGGCAGTCCCGGGTCCATGTCGGCGAACCACGAGGCTGCGGCGACCGTCGCGTCGGTCACGAGCGCGGCACGGCGCGCCCTGGGCACCCGACGGGCGATCAGGGACGCGAGACCGACCGACGCACCCTCGCCGACCACGACGTCGTAGCCGCGTGCGCCCGCCGTCCCGGCGGCACCGACGGTGTCGCCTGCGCCCAGGACGACCGGCACCGTGATCACGAGGCCCTCCTCACGCGCTCGCCTGCACGCGCTCGAGCACCCGCTCTGCGACCGCTTCGGGTACGAGGTCGTCGACGTCGACCACCACCTCGGCCACCTCCGCGTAGATCGGCCGGCGCTCGCGCTCGAGCCGGGCGATGGTGCCAGCCGGGTCGCGGTCGAGGAGGGGCCGGTGGTCGACGGCGCCCGGTCGGGCGTGCGCCGCTGTGGTGTCGGCGCGCACTCGAGCCACCAGCGTCTCGGGCGTGGCCCGGAGCCACACCACCGTGCCGGCCCGCCGCAGGAGCTCCCGATTGGCCGGGTCGAGGACCGCACCGCCCGCGACCGACACCACCGCGGGGCGGTCGTCGTCGAGGGCTGCGGCGAGCGCCTCGCTCTCGAGCGGCCGGAACGCCTGCTCCCCCCCGGCCTCGAACAGCTGCTTCACGGTGCGACCCGTGGCCGCCTGGACCTCCTCGTCCGAGTCGACGTAGCGCCAGCCAAGGCGGCGCGCGACAAGCTTGCCCACCGTGGTCTTGCCGGCTCCCATCATCCCGACGAGGAGCACCCGTCGTGCGGCTGGCCGCGGCGCGTGCACGGTCACGCTCGCTCCGGGGCCGACAGCGTCTGACCCAGCGACGCGAGGTAGCCGTCGCGATTGCGGACGAGCTCCGCGACGGAGTCACCCCCGAACTTCCGAAGCGCTTCTCCGGCGAGCACGAGCGCGGTCATCGTCTCGGCGACCACCCCCATCGCGGGCACCGAGGTGACGTCGGTGCGCTCCTTGAAGCTGACGGTCGACTGCTTCGTGGCCACGTCCACGGTCTCGATGACCGGGCGGCTCAGCGTCGCGAGCGGCTTCATCGCCGCACGCACGACCAGGAGGTCCCCGATCGACATGCCTCCTTCGATCCCACCGGCGCGAGACGTCGGGCGGCGGTACCCTCCCGAAGCCCGAGCACCGGGGTCGGCGCGGATCGCATCGTGGGCCGCCGAGCCGCGCCGTGCCGCGACCTCCCAGCCGTCGCCGATCTCGACCGCCTTCACCGCCTGGATGCTCATGAGCGCCTGCGCGAGGAGGCCGTCGAGCCTACGGTCCCAATGCACGTGACTTCCCAGCCCGACGGGCACCCCGTAGGCGAGGACCTCGGCGACACCGCCGAGCGAGTCCCCGTCCTTGGCCGCAGCCTTCACCGCCGCCACCATCCGCGCCTCGGCGTCGGGATCCGCCGTCCGCACCGGCGACGCGTCGATCCGGTCGAGGTCGCCTGGACCCGGCCGCGTGGAATCTGCGACACGCTCGGGGCCGAGCTGGACGACATGGCTCAGCACCTGGATCCCGAGGCGGGCGAGGAGGAGCTTCGCGAGCACCCCCGCCGCGACGCGCGCCGCCGTCTCGCGTGCCGATGCCCGCTCGAGCACGTCGCGCGCGTCGTCGAAACCGTACTTCTGCATCCCCGCAAGATCGGCATGGCCCGGGCGGGGCTGGGTGAGCACCTTCGAGGGCGCACCGGGTGCAGGCGACATCTCCTCGGTCCACTTGCGCTCCCACTCGGTGTTGCCGATCTCGATGGCGACTGGCGAGCCGAGCGTCCTGCCGTGACGGACCCCGCCGAGGATGGTCACCTCGTCGGCCTCGAAGCGCATCCTCGGCCCGCGCCCGAAGCCCAGGCGTCGTCGCTGCAGCTCCGCGGCGACGTCCTCCACGGTCACCCGCAGCCCGGCAGGAAGGCCCTCGATCACGACGACGAGGGCCTTTCCGTGCGACTCTCCAGCGGTCAGGAAACGGAGCACCGCACCACGCTACCGAGCGCAGCGAAGCTGATCCGCAGGGCGCCGGAGCGCGACCCGGCCCAGCGCGCGCCGCGCAGGTGCGGGACATTGCCCTCGACGTCTACCACCTGTGGAGCCAGAGGTTCCCGAGCCACGTGCCCCAAAGGACGCCGAACATCGTGCCGAGCGCGAGCGCAGGGGCGAACGGGAGCCGGTGCCGGCCGCGCGCGACCAGCAGGACCGTCCCCACCAGCGCCCCGGCCACGAACGCCGCCAGGAAGCCCACGTAGAGCACGGACAGGCCGACCCACCCCAGCGCTCCGCCGCAGAGCCCCGCGAGCCTGACGTCGCCGAAGCCCATCGCCTTTGGCGACACCAGCCAGATGCCCCCGAGCAGCACCAGCCCGACCGCGGCCCCCACCAGCGCGTCGAGCATCGGGCGCCACGAGCCGTCGGCCGCAGAGGCGCAGAGGAGCGCGACTCCGACGGTCAGACCGGCCGCGTAGACGATCCGGCGGGGGACGAGCCCGGTGCGCACATCGGTGACGGAGAGCACCACGAGGGCACCCGCGAGCACGCAGTACGCGGCGAGCTGGGGAACGGCCCCGAGCCGGATCGCATCGAGCACGAAGGCGCTGGCGGTGACGACGGCCACGGTGCCGCCTTCGGCGATCGCCGCCCGTCTCGATGCTCGCGCCACGAGGGGCGTCGGCACTTCCGCACGGGCGTCGGCTGCGGAGAATGCGTCTGCAGGATCGCCGGGAAGGGACGTCGCCGGCGCGGGCGCCTCGGCCCCGCCCGGACGTCGGACCCGGCGCGCGAAGACGTCGAGGAACGGGCCGGCGACACCCCCGCCGATCCCGCAGACGGCCACCACCCCCCAGGCCGTCATGATCCGACTAGTAGTAGGGGTTGGCGCCGCCCGTGTGGTCCGTCACGTCGACCACCCCGGTCAGCTCGGGCACCTCCTCGCGCAGCGCCGTCTCGATACCCTGGGTCAGCGTCATCCGGGACATCGCGCAGCCCTGGCAGCCGCCTGAGAGCACCAGGTAGGCGACACCGCCGCTCTCGTCGATCGCGACCAGGTCGGCCCGGCCGCCGTGCGCGGCGATCGAAGGGTTCACCGCCTGCTCCAGCACGCCGCGTACCCGGATCCCGAGCGGGCCGTCGAGCCCGGCCGCCATGACCTCGGCAGGTATCCCGAGCTCCTCGGGCTCAGGTGCGTTCGGGTTCACGAGCACGAGCCCACCCGCACCCTCGCTGCTCCACTCGAGGCGGGCGCCGCGGAGACGATCGACGCTCGACGCCGGGACGACGACCGTGAGCTCACCGTCGTCGACCACCGAGTCCTCGTCGGCTGCGTCCGCGGCCGCCTGGAAGTAGAGGTCGTAGACGAACTGCGCCTGCTGCACGCCGCGCACCTCCAGCCAGAGCGCCAGGCGGTCCGGATCGGGTTCCTGCGACATCGCCTCGCGCACCACGTCACGCGCTTGGGGCGTGAGCGTCACGACGTCGAGCTGTTCAGCGGTTCGAGCCATCGCTGCATTCTACGGGCTAGGGTCCGCCCCATGGCCACCGGCGTCTCTTTCGTGCCGGTGCACGAGTGGGTGAGCCTCGACGACCCGGACGAGGACCGGACCTGGATCTTCGACGTCACGTTCCTCACCAGCACCTGGACGTGCGTCTACGGCCGTGGCTGCCAGGGCGTCCTCACCGAGCCGGCTCCCGATCTCCTGCAGGGCTGCTGCTCCCACGGAGCGCACTTCGTCGACGACGACGACGTGCGCCGCGTGGAGAAGGCGGCGGAGTCTCTCGGCGATGCAGAGTGGCAGTTCCGCGGCCGTGCGCTGCGCAAGGGGATCACGCGCACCACGAAGACCGGTGAGACCATGACCAGGCTGGTCGACGGCGCGTGCATCTTGCTCAACCGCCCCGGCTTCCCCACCGGAGCCGGCTGCGCCCTGCACCACGCCGCACTGGCGACCGGCCGGCGACCGCTCGACCTGAAGCCCGATGTCTGCTGGCAGCTGCCGCTGCGCCGTGAGGACCAGGTCGCCGACGACGGGCACGTCACCTCTACCGTCGGGCAGTGGGACCGGCGCCACTGGGGCGCCGGCGGCCAGGACTTCGCGTGGTGGTGCACCGAGGATCCGCGCGCGTTCGCCGGGACGAAGCCGGTGTACGAGCAGCTCGCCGAGGAGCTCACCGCGATCGCGGGGAAGAAGGTGCAGCGTGCGCTGAGGGCGTACCTCGAGGACCGCCACCGCCGCGCAGGTGTGCTGCTGCCCCATCCTGCCGTGCGCCGCAGCTGACCGCGCTGCGGCCCTCTTGTTCGTCCTCGCGTCAGTCGTCGAGCGGGTCGTGCTCCACGTCGTCGTGCGAGGGCGCGAGCGACCCGAGGATGCGGTCGTACTGATCCTCCTCGGCGAGGCACCACGACGCATGCACGTCCTCTGGCTCGGCTCCGCACTCCGGGCACCGCTCCCCAGCGGTGGTGACCGAACGTTTGAGGCTTCGCGCTTCTTCGAATCGCCGATGGCGTCCCTTCTTCACGACCACTCCCTTGCTGCCCGCTCGGGTCCGAGACGCTCGCTCGGCCGAACCGGGGGCCATGTAGACGACCTGGCCGAACACCGCCCACCGCGTTCGCCGACGGGTCCTTGGCCGTTTGGGCCATTGTAGTCGCTCACCGGGGGCGCACCCGTCGCCCCCCCACGGCGCGCGCCCGCCGCGGCACCCACCCTAAGCTGCACGAACGGTGGACTTCGACCCTCAGGCGATGATCGCTCGGTTCCGTCTTCGTGCCCAGGCGGTGAAGGAGCGAGGGCTCCCCCCGGTGGAGGGTCCAGAGCGCCAGCGGTTCAAAGAGCAGGCCCAGCTCGACTACATGGACTTTGCCATGATCGGCGACGCCGAGGCCACGCTCGACGACGGGATCCTGACGCTCCGAGTCGACCTGCGGCCCCGCTGACGCCGCTGGCGCCCTCAGCCGCCGTAGCTCATGCGGGTGTCCTCCATCCGCAGCACCGGTGCGATCTCCCCAGGGGGGCCGCCAACCCCGACGACCTCCCCGACGAACAGCTCATGGCTCCCCGCATCGAGCCGGTGCCGCAGCGCGCAGTCGAGCCACGCCAGCGCGCGGGTGAGGACCGGCGCTCCGGTCACGTGCACCTCGACCGGCTCGTCGAGCATGGACACGACCACCCCGCCCTCGGTCACGATCTCTTGCTCGGGCACCGGCTTCACGAAGCGCCGCACGAGCGCACGGTCCTCTCGCGCGAGCACGTTCAGTGAGAACGCCCCTCCCTCCACGATGAGCGTTCGGGTCACCGAGCTCGCGTCGACCGCGACGGCGACAAGCTTCGGCTCAGTCGCCACCTGCATCGCAAGGCTGGCGGTCATCAGGTTCGCGCGGCCACCCGCGGCGCTCCCCACCACATAGAGCCCGGTGGGCATGGCCCACAGGACCCGGCGCCGCAGGCGATCGTCGACGTCTTCGTGCGCGCCCGTCATGAACGTCCCGTCGTACGAGCAGCCCCGTCGAACGAACCCGTCAAAAGAGCGTTGTCCCTGTGAGGTCGGGGACCGTCGTCGTGGTCGTCGGCACGCTCGAGCCGGTGAGCACACGAACCCGGCGAAGCGCCTGGCCGAAGAGGGCGGCCGCCCGGTCGGCGTCGTGCGCGGAGACCACGAAGAGCCTGGAGCCCGGCGACGGCGCGCGGTAGCACGACTCCGCAGCGTCGTACTCGAGCGAGTAGGCCCGTGCGAGGAGCTGGGTGAGGGTCGAGTCCGGCGAGGGCAGGGCGTCGTTGAATGTCTGGGCGTCGTTGGCCATCGCGGCGCAGACCGTGTGCGCCGCGGTGACGCCCTGGTGCGAGGCGAGCGCCTTGCGCACCGACGCGCTGTCCCCCTCGAGGGTGCCGACATCCTGGCCGAGGTTCGTGGTGACGACCCAGCTCTTCAGCCGCTGCTGCGGGGTGCCGTGCACACCCGCGCCGAGCGAGACGAACGCGACGACCCCCACGGCGACGACGACCAGCCCCCCGATCCAGAGCCACGCCTTCGCGATCACGGGTCGTGGCGGACGCCGGTCATCGCGCGACGAGCAGGTGGTAGTCGCGCCGGCCGCGTCTCAGCACGACGTAGCGGTCGTGGAGGAGGTCGGACGGCCCGAGCGCCCGCTCCTCCCCTTCGACTCGCCGGTTGTTCACGTACGCCCCCCCCTGAGCGACGGCCCGGCGCGCCTCGCCCCTCGAGGACACCAGCCCCGAGGACGCCAGCGCGTCGACGACCGTGATCTCGCCGCGCATGAGCGCGTCGCGCGCCACGGTGCTCGAGGGCGCCTCGCCGACCACGTCGAGCAGCGTACGCTCGTCGAGCGAGGCGATCTCCTCACCGAACAAGGCGGCCGATGCGCGCTCGGCCCGCGACGCCTCCTCCTCGCCGTGGACCAGCATGGTCACCTCGTGCGCCAGCGCGCGCTGTGCGGCGCGGCGCTGCGGGTGCTCGTCGATCTCGGCGTCGAGATCCGCGATCTGGCCATGGTCGAGGAAGGTGAAGTACCTCAGGTACGCGCCCACCACCGCGTCCTCGGTCTGCAGCAGGAACTGGTAGAGGCGGAAGGGGCTCGTCAGCGCTGGGTCGAGCCACACTGCTCCCGACGCCGTCTTGCCGAACTTCGCCCCGTCCGCCTTGACGACGAGCGGCGTCGTCAGGCCGTGCGCGAGCTTGCCGGAGAGCTTCCGGATGAGCTCCACGCCAGTCGTGATGTTCCCCCACTGGTCACTGCCACCGACCTGCAGCTCGCAGCCGTAGTCCTGGTGGAGCCGGAGGAAGTCGTAAGCCTGGAGGAGCATGTAGCTGAACTCCGTGTACGAGATGCCCCGATCCGGGCGCTCGAGCCGAGCGCGGACGGCTTCCTTCGCCATCATCTGGTTCACGGTGACGTGCTTGCCGACGTCGCGGAGGAACCCGATCATCGACAGCTCCGAGAGCCACGACGCGTTGTCGAGGAGCAGGCCGTCGGCCAGGTCCACGAAGCGAGCGATCTGCGGACGGATGCCGTCGACGTTCGCCGCGATCTGCTCTCTCGTGAGCAGCTGCCGTTCGTCGGTCCTGCCGCCGGGGTCGCCGATCATCCCGGTCCCGCCCCCGGCCAGCGCGATCGGGCGGTGACCCGCGCGCTGGAAGCGGCGCAGCAAGGTGAGCTGCAGCAGGCTCCCGATGTGCAGGCTCGCAAAGGACGGGTCGAAGCCGATGTAGAAGGTCAGCCGGTCGTTGTCGAGGCGGTGCCACAGCCGCTCGTCGGTGAGCTGGTGGACCAGACCACGGAAGCGGAGATCCTCGGACAGCGACGCCATGCGGCCAGCCTGCCATATCGCTGCCGGCCCGCCCCTCACATCGCAAGGTCGGCGAGCGCCTCACATCGCAAGGTCGGCGAGCGCCTCGGCCACGGCACCGTCGAGGCGCTCGTGCAGGACGACGTTCTCCTGGCGCGAGGGCACGCGTGCGCGCACGATCGTCACCCCGTCGCGCCGGGTCGCCGCCCGCAGCGCCTCGTCCAGCTCGCCCGGCGTGCCGACGTCGGCAGTCCGCAGGCCGAGCCCCTCGGCCACGTCGACCACATCGGGGATCTGTGGGGTCGCGAAGAGCTCCTCGAGCTCCGAGCGCTCGAGCAGCGCGCGCTGGGGGAGGAACTCGAAGATGCCTCCGCCGCCGTTGTCGATGACGACGATGGTGCAGCTGGCGGCGCCCGGCCCGTCCGCTGCCCGGACAAGCGACGACAGGTCGTGGAAGAACGCGAGGTCCCCCACCAGCGCGACGACCGGTCCCTCGTGGGCCGCTGCCGCTCCGAGCGCCGTCGAGCACACCCCGTCGATGCCGTTGGCGCCGCGGTTCGCCACGACCTTCGGCGGGTTCGAGCGTGGCGGGGCGAACCACTCGAGGTCACGCACGGGCATGGACGAGGACACGACGACGACCGCGCCATCGGGGACGCGGCGAACCACACGGCGCGCCACGAGCGGCTCGCTCAGCTCGCGCTCGTCGATCACGGCGTCGATCGCCTTCTGTGCGGCACGTTCGGCGTCCTGCCAGCCCTCGAGCCATCCGGGCGACGGGCGCTCTCGCGGGATCGCGCGGGCGGCGGCCAGCCAGGCGGCAGGGTCGGCGCGGTGGACGACCGAGACGCGCCGCTGCGGGTCGTCCCAGCGCCACCACGGGTCGACCGCCATCACCTCGGCGCCCGCGAGATAGGCCGGCAGCGCCTTCGACGCCCAGGGCGCGCCCAGTCGCACCACGACATCGGGCCGCAGGCGAGCGGGCGCCCGGCGGGCGATCGCGTCCGCCGCCGCGACGACGTGGGGGTGCACCACGCGGCATCCCGAGCGGGGGTCGGCGAGCACCGGCCACCCGAGGTGCTCAGCGAGCGCGAGGACGCCCTCGGCCGGACCGCATCCCGCCCCCACCACCACGACACCGTTCCCCGCGGGCCAGCTCCACGGCTCGCCGACGCCGCCGTGCACGACGACCTGGTGGTGCGGCGCGCCGGCGGGGCGCCCTTCGGGCAACGGCCCCGCGTCGGCAACGAGCGGCTCTCGGAAGGCGAGGTTCAGGTGCACCGGCCCAGGTCCCGCCGGTCCGGACCGCGCCTCGGCGACGGCGCGCGCCCCGAGCGACCGCCAGGACCACGCGGTCGCCTCGACCGGGACGCCCGGATCGGCCGCCCACCGCACCGCATTGGGGTAGAGGCCACGTTGTTCGACGGTCTGTGGGGCGCCCACGCCGTGCAGCTCCGGCGGGCGGTCGGCGGTACAGACGATCAGCGGGACGCGCGCATGGTGCGCCTCGACGACCGCCGGGTGCAGCTCGGCCGCAGCGGTCCCGCTCGTGACGCACACGACGACCGGGCGGCCCGACGTCGTGGCGATGCCCAGTGCGAAGAACCCCGCTGCGCGCTCGTCCAACCGGACGTGGACGCGCAGCTCGTTGCGCCGGAAGAGCGCGAGCGCGAGCGGCGTCGAGCGCGAGCCGGGACAGACGACCGCGTCGGTGATCCCGGAACGTACCCACTCGTCGACCAGCGTCGCCGCGAAGGTGGCCTGCACTACGCTCATCGCACGTGCTGCATGCCGAGAGGAGCGGTCGGGGCCCACGGCTCGTGCTGGCGCACGGCTTCACGCAGACCGCTCGCTCGTGGGGACGCTTCGCAACCCTCGTGGGCGCCGGCCGGGAGCTCGTCCGCGTCGACCTTCCGGGTCACGGCGGATCGTCGCAGGTCCATGCGGACCTCGAGCGCGGCGGCGAGCTGCTCGCACAGGTCGCGTCGGCCGGCGACGTCCCCTTCGACCTCCTCGGCTACTCGCTCGGTGCACGGGTGGCGCTGCACGCGGCGCTCGCTGCACCTGCCGGGTTGCGCCGCCTGGTGCTGATCGGCGGGACCGCCGGCATCGAGGACCCCGTCCGCCGGGAGGAGCGCCGGCGCCGCGACGAGGCGCTCGCCGCCGAGCTCGAGGCGGACCTCGACGGCTTCCTCACCCGATGGGTCGCCGCACCGATGTTCGCCGGGGTCGGCGACCCGGGGCTCGGCGAGCGGCGCCGCAACACCGAGCAGGGCCTGGCGTCGAGCCTCCGCCTTGCATCCACGGGTTGCCAGAGGCCGCTGTGGGGGCGGCTCGGCGAGCTCCGGGCCCCGCTGCTCGCCCTCGCCGGAGCGGACGACGTGCGCTTCTCCATCGCAGCGGCCCGGCTCGCACGAGGGACGCCTGCCGGCACCTTCTCGCTCATCCCGGGGGCGGGGCACGCGGCTCATCTCGTTCAGCCAGAGCTCTGCGCGCTGATCGTGCGCCGGTTCCTCGGCGACGACCCGCGCTGAGCGCCGGCCCGACGCCTGCGGCGCCCGGCTCACACGAGCACCCCGACAGCGAGGAGCACGCCCACGGCGAGCTGCACCTGGCCCGTCCTGCCCAGCACGGGCAGCAGCTCGGGGCCTTCGGCCCCGCGCAGCACCGCAGCGCACGGTCGCACCGCCAGTGCAAGCGGGAAGAGCGCGAGGAGGGCCCACGGGCGGTCGACCGCCACCCCGATCACCCCTGCGGCCACGCCGGCGAACGAGCCGACGTAGAGCCACCGGGCACGCCGCGGGCCGAGCCGCACGGCAAGAGTTCGCTTGCCCGACGCGGCGTCCCCGGGAATGTCGCGCAGGTTGTTCGCCTCCAACAGCGCGGTCGACAGCAGGCCGACCGGCACGAAGGCCCACCATAGGCCGAAGTTGCCTGCCTGCACGTACGCCGAGCCGCCGGTCGCCACCACGCCGAAGAACACGAAGACGAACACCTCGCCGAGCCCGAGGTAGCCGTAGGGCTTCGGGCCGCCGGTGTACAGCCACCCCGCCGCGGCGCACGCCGCACCGACCGGGAGGAGCCACCACGTGGTCACGGCCGCGAGGACCAGGCCGGCCACTCCTGCCACGCCGAAGCACGCGAGCGCCGCGTTGCGAACGGATCCCGGCGCCGCAGCGCCCGAGGCGACCAGACGCAGCGGTCCCACCCGTGCTCGGTCGCTGCCGCGCACGCCGTCGGAGTAATCGTTGGCGTAGTTGGTGCCGACCTGCAGCGCCAGCGCGACGACCAGCGCGAGCGCCGCCCGCCACCAGATGACGACCCCCGGGCCGGCGACCGGCTGCGTGCCGGGGTGCGCACCGCTCCGCAGCCACCACCCCACGGCGGTGCCGACGACGACGGGCACCCCCGCAGCGGCGAGGGTGCGCGGACGGGCCCCGACGACCCAACGCGCGAGCGGTCCCGGCGCCGCCGCGGGCGCCATGGTCACGGGCGACGGGGGAACTTCGAGAAGTCCGGCGAACGTCGCTCGACGTACGCGTTGCGCCCCTCCTGGCCCTCCTCGGTCATGTAGAAGAGCATGGTCGCGTCGCCCGCGAGCTGCTGGACCCCGGCGAGCCCGTCGTCAGCAGCGTTCATCCCCGCCTTCAGCATCCTCAGGGCGATCGGGCTGAGCGTCAGCATGCGGCGACACCATGCCGCCGTCTCGGACTCGAGCTCGTCGAGCGGGACGACGGTGTTCACGAGCCCCCATTCGAGGGCCTCCGCGGCGTCGTACTGGCGACAGAGGAACCAGATCTCCTTGGCGCGCTTGAGCCCGACCGTGCGGGCGAGGAGGCCCGCTCCATAGCCGCCGTCGAAGCTGCCGACCTTCGGCCCGGTCTGGCCGAAGCGCGCGTTGTCCGCAGCGATGGTGAGGTCGCACACGAGGTGCAGCACGTGCCCGCCTCCGATCGCGTACCCCGCGACGGCGGCGACGACGGGCTTGGGGAGCCGGCGGATCTGCACCTGGAGGTCGAGCACGTTGAGGCGCCCGATGCCGCGGCGGCCGACGACGTCGTCGCCGATGTAGCCGTCGTCGCCGCGGATGCGCTGGTCTCCTCCCGAGCAGAACGCGTCGGAGCCCTCGCCGCGCAGCACCACGACACCGATGTCGGGGTCGTCACGGGCGAGCTCGAGCGCGCCAGAGAGCTCGAAGAGGGTCTGGGGCCGGAACGCGTTGCGCACCTCGGGGCGGCAGATCGTGAGCCGCGCGATCCCTTCGGCCGTCTCGTAGCGGATGTCGCGCCACTCGCCGGAGGGCTCGAACCTCGGGAGCGGCAGTGCCCGGAGCTCGTCGAGCGGGTCGTGGGGCTTTCCGGAAATGACCGTCTCCACGGGCTCCTAACCTATCGGTCGGTGCCCGAGCTCGTCGCAATCGACCTGCCTGGCGGCCCGCGGTTCATCCACGTGCTCGAGGCGGCGTGGGATGCCGGAGACGCCGTCGCGCCCATCGACCAGCGCCTTCCTCCCCGGGCGCGCCAAGAGCTCGTCTGCGCGCTGGCCCCCACCGTGATGATCTCGTCCGACGGCGACGCCACGAAGCTCGGGGGCGGAAGGCCGGTCGAGGAGGGCGACGCGGTCGTCATCGCCACGAGCGGGTCCACCGGGGCGCCACGCGGCGTCGTGCTCACCCGCGCAGCGGTCGAGGCGAGCGCCTACGCGACCAGCGCGCGCCTCGGCGTCGACCCCGGCCGCCACCGCTGGCTCGCCTGTCTCCCGCTCGCTCACATCGGCGGGCTCTCCGTGCTCATGCGCGCGCTGGTCACGGGCACCCCCTGCAGCGTGCTGCCAGGGTTCGACGCCGACACCGTGACCGCGATCGCACGCCGGGGCGAGGCGACGCACATCTCTTTGGTCGAGACCGCCCTTCGGAGGATCGAGCCGGGCCACTTCGCCTGCATCCTCCTCGGTGGTGCCGCGCCTCGGGGTGCTCTGCCGGCCAACGTCGTCACCACCTACGGCATGACGGAGACCGGCTCGGGCGTCGTCTACGACGGAGTGGCGCTCGACGGCGTCGACGTCGCGATCGGGACCGGGCACACCGGCGAGGGTCGCGACGGCGAGGTGCTCCTTCGTGGTCCGATGCTGCTGCGGGCCTACCGCGACGGCACCGATCCAACCATCCCAGGACCCGATCGAACGGGCGGCTGGCTGCCGACGGGCGATGCGGGGCACCTCGACGCTGGACGTCTGGTCGTCGACGGCAGGATGGCCGAGATGATCACGACCGGGGGCGAGAAGGTCTGGCCCGTGCCCGTGGAGCGCGCGATCGCGTCCGTCCCCGGGGTGGCAGACGTCGCGGTCTGGCGCCGGGCCGACCCCGAGTGGGGCGAGCGGGTCGTCGCCTGGGTCGTGCCATCGGACCCCTCTGCCCCCCCCGAGCTCGGCGCGCTCGTCGAGACCGTGCGCGAGACG
>JAJZVL010000139.1 GCA_021845725.1 Actinomycetes bacterium
AGGGGAGCGACCGGCGTGTCCGCCGCGGCGATCGCGTCGGCTGTGGCCGCGGCTCGACCGCCCGCCCCGTCGTGGCCCGCTGCTTCCCGCACTCCCCCTGTCGCCGGCGGCAGCTCGGAGCCCTCCGCCGGAGGTCCGAAACGTCCCTCGGCGAGCAGCGGCACGGTCCGGCGCCACACCGTGCGCAGCTCGTAGCGCTCGAAGACCTCCTTCACCTCCTCCAGACGCCATCCACCCAGCTCCAGCTGGTCGACGGTCACGTCCAGCGGGACGTCCCGCACGAGTGGGATGGCCGTGGCATTGGCACGCACCTGCGCCTCGTGGGTCACCAAGCTCTCGCGCAGCTTCGGTGACAGCTCCTCTGCGTGCGAGAAGATCGCGTCGAGGTCGCCGTAGGCGACGACGAGCTTCGCCGCAGTCTTCTCGCCGACGCCGGGGACCCCTGGGAGGTTGTCAGAGGGGTCGCCGCGCAGCGCAGCGAGGATCGGGTACTGCCTGGGCGGCACCCCGGTGCGCTCGATGATGCCAGCCTCGTCGTAGAGCGCGTAGTCGCTCACACCCCGCCGGTTGTAGAGGACACGCACGTGAGGGTCCTCGACGAGCTGGAAGCAGTCCCGGTCCCCGGTCACGACCACCGCGTCGCAACCCCGGTCTCGCGCCTCGGTGGCGAGGGTCGCCAACACGTCGTCGGCCTCGTACCCAGGCGCCTCGACCACCGGCACGTTCAGCGCCGCGAGCACCTCGCGGATCATGTCGAACTGCGGCAGGAGCGTGTCAGGGGTCGCGGCACGGCCGGCCTTGTAGCCCGATACGAGCTCGTGACGGAACGTCTCACCAGGAAGGTCGAACGCGACAGCCAGCGCGCTCGGCCGGTGATCGCGCACCATGTTCACCAGCATCGCGACGAAACCGTGCAGTGCGTTCGTGACCGTTCCCGACCCCGTGGACAGATCGGGCGGCAGGGCGAAGAACGCACGGAAAGCGAGCGACATGGCGTCGAGCAGGAACAGTGGCCCGCCCGCGCCCTGCGCCCGCTGGCTCACGACGGACGCAGCTCGCCCTCGACCACGCGGCGTGCCACGTCACGCATGCGCGACCGGGTCTGCATCGCGGTCCGCTGGACGAACCCGAACGCGTCCGGCTCGCTCATGCCGTACTGCTCCATGAGCACGGCCTTCGCCTCCTCCACGACCCGGCGGGTGGCGATCTTGTCCTCGGCGGCATCCCCGTCGCCCAGCCCGCCGCCGAGCAGCTGGACCTCTTCGTCGATCGCCCACTCCTGTCGACACTGCGCGAGGACGCCGGCGATCGCGGGAAGGAGCTCCTCGCGACGGAACGGCTTGACGAGGTACGCCGCGACTCCGGCATCACGCGCCTCTTCGATGAGGTCCCTCTGACTGAACGCGGTGAGCACGACGACGGCAGCGCGGTGGCGCGCGGAGATCTCGCGTGCAGCTCGCACGCCGTCCATGCCCGGCATCTTCACGTCCAGGATCACGAGGTCGGGCTCGAGCTGCTCGACGAGCGCCACCGCCTCGTCTCCGCGAGCCGTCTCTCCGGCAACCTGATAACCGGCGGACTGGAGGATCTCCTTCAGGTCGAGACGAATGATCGCCTCGTCCTCCGCGATCACCACGCGGGTGGGCACACCCGCGGGGGACATCGCTGCCGCTGTCATCTGTGGGTCTGCGCTCATCCGTTCACCCTCATCCGTTCGCCCTCATCCGTTCACCCTCATCCGTTCGCCCTCATCGTCCGCTCGGTTCACCCTCATCCGTTCATTCGTTGACGGTCGTCTCATTCGTTGACGGTCGTCCATTCAGCCTTGCTCTTCGGCCCCGGCGAGGCTCAACCCCCATTTCCGACGTTCATCAGGAGCTCGTCGCGCCGCCGCTCCAGCCCCTCGACGGTCGCCGAGAGAGCAGCCCTCGCGCGCAGCATCGCGTCGACATGGCGTTGGACCTCCGTGTACTCGTGCGCAGCGAGCGGGGTTTCCGCCACGAGAGAGCGCAGCCTCGCGTCCTCGGCCTCCTCCGAGACCGCAGCGAGCTGCTCGTCGAGGACAGCCAGCTCCTCACGGGCGCGCACCAGCCGAACGTGCACGTCGCGCAGTCGCCGCTCGACCATGAACCGCTGCATGAGGCTCCGATTCTACGTGGCGGGCGCAGGGAGAGGAGCCCGGGTGCTCAGCTCCCCCCTGTGCGCGGACCCCCCTGTGCGCGGACCCCCCTGTGCGCCGGCCCCCTGTGCGCCGACCCATGCGTGCTACATGTGCGCCGCCTGCCACGTGCGCACGAGCTCTCCGGGGTGCATGGAGGGCAGAGGCGCCAGGCCGGGGCCGCCGAACGGCCGCACGAGCGCGCCGGCGAGCCCGGGATAGACGGCGACGCGGGCCGGGCGTGCCAGGTACTCGCCCGGGTCCGAGAGGTCGCCTGGCAAGGTGAAGCCCGAGATTCCTGCGAGCGCGGCGTTCGCCGTTCGGGCGAGCCCCGTCTCGAAGAAGCCGCCGACGAACGCGCCGGCGCCCGACTCCCTGCACACGCTCACCGCTGCCTTGGCGCGCAGCAGGCCGCCGAGCCGCGCCGGCTTCAGGCACGCCACGTCGCAGGCGCCGTAGCGCAACGCCTCCCGTACACGGCTGATGGAGGTGAGCGACTCGTCCAGCGCCACCGGCGTGTCGAGGCGGGCGGCCAGGTGTGCGAGCGCAGTGAGATCGCCGGGCGGGAGCGGCTGCTCGATGCAGGAGAGCCCCAAGCCGTCCAGCTCGGCCAGGCGTGCGGCATCGTCGCGGCTGTCCATCGATCGCCCGCCCGAAGCGGAGACGTGCCAGCGGTAGGCAGCGTTCGCGTCCGCCTGCAGCACCAGGTGGGGGAACGCGTCGCGCAGCGCCCGGAGGGGCTCGGCGTCCCAGCCCGGCTCGATCTTCACGCGCACGCGCGCGGTCCTTGCGCCCCGGACCAGCGCGTCGACACGGGCCACCAGCGCGTCGATGCTGCGGTCCTCTGGGATCCCCACGAGGTGACCGACCGGCACCCCGGCCCTTGCGACGGCCTCTTCGACCCCCAGACGGCGCCACAGCGGCTCTCCCGACGCACGCAGCTCGGCATCGAGCACCGCCATCTCGAGCGTTGCCGCGACGAACTGCGCGACCGGTCCGGAGCCGAAGAGCGCAGGGACCTGTGCGGCGGGCGGCAGCTCCCCACCCCGTGCAGCCGAGGCTGCGAGCAGCCTGCCCACGCCCGACTCCTCCAGAGCGGTCGACACTGCATCGAACGGCGGATCGACGCACGTCCCATCCGCGAGCGCGGCGCACTCCCCCCACCCCTCGGACTCCTCGGCGAGGATGCGGACGAACGCCACCGGGCGGCGCGTGTGCACACCGGTCGCGGTGGTCACCGGCGAGCGGAACGCGAGCTCCACACGGTAGAGCTCGACGAGGCGGAGCCTCATGATCGGCTCATGATCGGCTCATGATCGGCTCGAGATCGGCTCGAGATCCCCTCGTGATCGCCTCGAGCTCGCGTGGTGCCGCCGCCAAGGAGCAACGGCGAGTGCCCGTGGTATGGTCGCTGCCTGCGGCGCTCCACCAGCACGCGTGCCAATCCGCACGAT
>JAJZVL010000140.1 GCA_021845725.1 Actinomycetes bacterium
CTCCTTGTGGTGGCCGCTGCAGGACTGGCAGATCGTGGTCGCGAAGAAGGGCCTCTCGGGGTGGCAGCACCTGAACGCATATGCCAACTACATGCCGCAGACCTGGTACTACACGAAGGCGGGGTAGAAGGGGCAAGAGTAGAAGGGAAAACGCGGGGGCACGGGCAGTGGGGGCCGGTCAGGCTCCTGCGGCGAGGTCGGCGAGCATCGCGGTGACGACAGCCGGGCTCACCGCGAGCGGCCCGCCGAGGATGGTCAGGTGTCGCACACCCTCGGGAGCGGCGTAGGTCTCGAGGAAGCTCGTGAGTGTCGTCCCCACTGTGTCGGGGTCGACGGTGAGGAGGAGCGGCTCTGGATGCGTCGCAGCGGGGCCGTCGGCTGCCACCACCGCGCCGGCGATTCCGTCGCTGTAGGAGTCGCCTCGGGCGACCGCCACCGACGACGTTGTCGTCCAGCCAGCGCCATCGGGCGCGCGCTGCAACTCCAGGGTCGCCAGCTCCACGGCGGTGCCGCTGTAGGTCGCCCCCGACACGCGCAGCACCGAGACGCCCATTCCCTCCAGCTGGGCCACGACCGCGTTCGACACCGCGAGCTGTCCCCCCATGACGATGACCTGGCGTATGGCGAGGGTTCCGAGCGCGTGCTGCACCTGCGGCGAGAGCACCACGGATGTCGTGAGCAGGATCGGCAGGCTGTCGCCGTAGGCGAGTGAGCTCGCGGCCTCTGCGTCCTGGAAGCTCTGGCCTGTCGCCACGATGGCGGTCCTCGGAGTCCCTGTTGGCGCAGTGGCGGACTCCGCCCCACCCGTGCGGTCGAAGGAGCCGCCGCCGGCGTATGCCCCGGAGAGATCGAGCGTCCCCACCCGTGTCGAGGGCACGGAGGTCGCGACCTGCGCAGCCGTGTCCTCCTCGGTCTCGCCCCAGATGCGCGTCACCTGGACCGCCTGCCCCGTCCCGGCCCCGCCTCCGCACGACGTGGCCTGCATCGCCTCGATGGTGGAGACCACCGTTTTCGAGACCGCGTCCGGCCCGCCGACCACGTAGACGTGATCGATCCCCTCGTCGATGATCGCGTCCTTGGCCGGCGCCGACAGTGAGCCGGTGGGCGTGAGCAGCGTGCCGGTCCCGAGGTAGCGGGCGAGGTAGGCGCTCGAGAGCGCGTCGGGGTAGTTCTCGTCGGTCGCGAGCACCACCTCGCGTGAAGCAGGGCAGGTGCCTGTGGTGGCGGGGAACTGGTGCTCCAGCTCGGCGGCTGCGGTCGCGTCCGCTGTCTGGCCGTAGATTCGTGTGTACGTGGGCTGGACCCGGTAGGTGAACTGGTCTGTGCCCTCCACGGCGCTCGTGCCACCGGGAGTCGTGACGGTGACGTCCACCGTCCCGGTGCCGGGCGGCGACGTCGCCGTGATGCGTGTGGAGCTTGTGACCCGGAACCCTGCCGCGGCCGTCGAGCCGAAGGTGACGGCAGTCGACCCTGTGAAGTGGGCGCCGCTGACCGTGACGGCGGTCCCGCCGCGTGTCGGGCCTGTCCTCGGGTCGACCGAGGTCACCGTCGGCGCCGGTGCAGCGGGTGTCGGCACCGATGCCGAGGGCGTCGTGGTCGACGACGATGTCCCTGCGTAGTAGTCGGTGAAGTTTCCTGTTGTGGATGTCTCGAGCGGCCCCGGGTAGGCGAGGAGCGTCCCTGTTGTCCCGTACATGTAGGCGGAGTCGAGAGCCGCCTGGGTCGCGCTCTTGTTCACGCTCAGATCGTGGAAGCGGGTCGAGCCGAAGTCGGCGAGTGTCAGCAGCGCGCCCGTTGTCGCTGTCAACGGCCGCTCGGTGATCCACTCGGCGGTGAGGCCAGATGTCAAGGCATAGCTGACTGTTGTTGTCTCGACCATCCAGCCAGCGGTCACGTCTTCGATGCCGACGCGCCAGCGATCGGCTGACAGTTCCTCGACCACGCCGATCATGTGGTCTCCCGGGTGCACGGTGTGGACGAAGACCGATGGCGCGGGAATGAGCTCGATCCAGGCGCTGTACGTCGTGGACCTGTTGACGGTGGTGACTGTGGTGCCGGTCTGGATGAGCGACGATGTCGTCCGAGTGCCCCCTCCGATCCCGACCCATGTGGCGACCACATGTAGGCTCCTGGCAGGGGTGACCGTGGGGACGGTCCACTGTCCCTCCACAGCCGTGTACCCCGACCCGGCCGCCACGTAGCCCGCCCAGTTCGTCGAAGAGACCCGGGTGCTGTCGGTGCTCGACGGCGTGTCGATCCAGCGTGGCAGATCCGAGCCGGGCGGATGCACCCCCTTCGGCGCTTCGGAGCGGACCTGCGAGAGCCGGTACGTATGGGCGGCTGGCGGTAGCTCGAACCCGATGGCCATGGAGTGGATGGCTTCTCGCGTGCGGGCAGACGCCGGGGTGGCCGCCGCCAGCGAGACGCCTGCGGCGACCACAAGGATGCACGCGACGGCGAGGAGCCGCGGCAGGTGGCGGGCTCGCGTCGAGAGCGCTCGCTGCTGCCCCATCCCGGTTCCTCCCACATCACACAGCCGACCAACGTGAGGCTGCATTCCCCGATGAAGATCATACCCAGCGCTTCCGCACCGCCGGCCTCTACGAGATGGGCAGCGTGCTGCGTCGCTTGCTCCAGTGGAGCGGCTCCGACGTCACTGACCAGCTCGATGGCATCCTGACCATCTGCGCGCTCCGCTCGCCGTGACGGCCGACGGGTTCCGGCTCGCGGCTGTCAGCGCGTCGAGATGCCGCTCGAGATGCCAGCTGCTTCACCATGGCGATCAGGTCGACGGCTCGCTGATCGCCCGTGGGGAACGGCTGGACCTGCAAGTGGGTCACCCTCCAGCATAGCTCAGGACCGTGGAGATCTTCATGGCGTCTTCAAGATACGCATTGGCGGCGGGTAGGCATCGGGGTGTGCTCATGGCATCGGGGTGTGCTCATCGTGCCGTCACGGCGCGCGCGTCGAGTGCCACCGCGCCGACGGGACGCACGAGGACGGGGTTCACCTCGATCTCGACCAGCGACGGGTCGTCGGCCATCGCGCGTTCGAGCGCCGTCACGATCGGGGCAAGCGCCGCCACGTCGAGCGCGGGAGACCCCCTGAACCCCGTGAGGAGCGGCGCGAGCCGAAGCCGACCGAGGAGCCCGCGAACCTCGTCCGGCTGCACCGGAGAGAGCGCCATGACGTGGTCCCCGGCCAGCTCTGCGGTCACGCCGCCGGCGCCCAGGACCGTCACGAGGCCTACCTGCGGGTCCCGACGCACGCCGAGTCCGTCGCGAAGACCGCCGGGATCGACATCAAGCTGGACGGCCAGACGGTCACATCGATCTACTCGCTCGCCGGCGAGTGCGCCACACCCCAGCAGCACATCACAAAGACACGCGCGACAGGCGCCTGCAAGTGGGGTCTGAACCTCGACGCCCTCTGGTTCTGGGACTATGGCCAGGACGAGCTCGTCCCCAATGGCACACTCCAGTGGGGTGTGGGCAATTACTACGCCGGTGGCTACTACACAGCCAAGGCGCAGAAGCTCATCGAAGCGGTGGAGACCGCGCCCGCCAAGG
>JAJZVL010000053.1 GCA_021845725.1 Actinomycetes bacterium
GGAGCGCCCCGGTCTGGTACATGTGGCGGCCCTTCGTCGTCTACCGCAGCCGTCGCGCGAGCCGGCCGAACGAGCCGGGGACGAGCGGGCGGCGGTGGCGCCGGATCGGGGTCCGTTACTGAGCCCGCACCGAGCCTGCGACTGCACGTCGGGCTCCTTCCAGCCACTACCAAGGAGTTGCGCGATGGAACCTGTCTCGCCGGATCCCCGAGGGACGATTCCCGCGAACCTCGGCTCGGCCTCGACGTCCTTCGACACCCTGAGCTCGGACCCGACCCGGAGCGCACCCGCGGGATCGCCGCTTCGTGAGCCCGGGCGGCTCCTGCCCCGTGCGATCGCCACGCTCGACCCGGGCTACTTCGCGTTCGTGATGGCCACCGGGATCGTATCGATCGGGACCCACCTCCTCGGCTACGACCTCCTCTCCGAGGTCATCCTCGGCTTCGCCGCAGCGGGGTTCCTCCTCCTTCTCGCGGCGTACCTGGCACGTTTCGTCTTCTTCGGGCCCTTCGTGCGCCAGAGCGCGGCCGATCCCACCGTCGCGATGGCCTACTTCACCGTGGTCGCCGGGACCGACGTCCTCGCCACCCGCTTCGCACTCGCCGGCCACCCGCTGGTCGCGTTCGGGCTCGGCTGCGGGGCTGCCGCCGTGTGGGTCGTGCTCACCTACGGGCTCCCTGGCTCGATCATCGCCGCGGCGCACCGCCCGGTCCTGCGCGAGATCAACGGCACCTGGCTGGTCTGGGTCGTCTCGACCCAGTCGCTCTCCATCATCGCGACCGCGGTCGCCCCGCACGCTCCTGCGACGTGGCTGCAGAGCGCTCTGCCGAGCGTCGCCGTCAGCCTCTGGGGCCTCGGGGTGATGCTCTACCTCGTCCTCATCGTGATCATCTTCCTCCGGCTCCTTGTGGTCGAGGTCACCCCCGCCGAGATGGGACCCGCCTACTGGATCGCCATGGGAGCGACCGCGATCAGCGTGCGCGCGGCTGCCGGCATCCTCGCCCTCCACGACCCAGACGCCCAGTTGCTCGTGACGGCGCTACGGCCGTTCGTCGTCGGCCTGTCGGTCGTCCTGTGGGCCTTCGGCACTTGGTGGATCCCCCTGCTCGTGCTCTTCGGCGTCTGGCGGTACGTGCTCCGTCGCTACCCGCGCAGCTACGAGCCGAGGCTCTGGAACATGGTGTTCCCCCTGGGCATGTACACGGTGGCCTCCTTCAGCCTGGGCCAGACCCCCGGCCTCGGGTTCATGGTCGTCGTCGCCCGGGTATGGGTCTGGGTCGGCGTCGCGGCCTGGGTGGGCGTCCTGTGCCTGATGGGGAGCGCCCTGCTGCGCACCCTGCACCCCCGGCGGACGGACACCCGGTGAGCGGGCGGTCGTGCGCGCTCACTCGGTGGTGAACTCTCCGAGAGCTCGTCGGGCATCGGGCAACGCCGGTCTTCGGGCAGGCCTCACCCGACTGCTCACATGTCCCGACGTCACCGGCGGCGTCGTCGCGTCGGAAGTATCGTCGCACCGGAGTGGACGCAAGGATGCATCGTTCGCCGCCGCGCCGGCGCATCGTGATCGCCCTCGGCGCCCTTGCCCTCGTCCTCGGCGGCGGCACGCTCGGGTACTGGTTGCTCGGCCTGAGCCCTCTGGACGCGTTGTACCAAACGGTCATCACGGTGAGCACCGTCGGCTTCCGGGAGGTCTTCGTCCCGACCGTCGCCATGAGGGTCTTCACCATCGTGCTCATCCTCGTCGGCGTCGGCACCGGGCTCTACGCGTTCGGCGCAGTGCTCGAGGCCGTCATCGAGGGTGACCTGTTCGACCTATGGGGGAGACGACGCATGGAACGCAAGATCGAGCATCTGCACGAACACGTGATCGTGTGCGGCCATGGTCGGGTCGGCCGCGCGCTCGCCGGATACCTCTCGGCAGGCGGCGACGACTTCGTCATGGTCGACGAGGACGCCGAGCGGCTCGCCGGCGTGCCGTACCTGACGTTGGCGGGCGACGCCACCGACGACCAGGTCCTACGCGCAGCGGGCATCGACCGGGCCCGCGCGCTCGTGGCGACGACCAGCACCGATACGACGAACGTGTATCTCACCTTGAGCGGTCGGTCGCTTCGCCCGGACCTGCTCATCGTCGCGCGCGCCCGTGTGGCGGACTCCGAGGCCAAGCTGTTACGCGCCGGTGCCGACCGAGTGATCAACCCACAGGCCATCGGCGGAGCACGTATCGCGGCGATGCTCATGCAACCCCACGTCTCCGAATTCCTCGACGTCATCACCCACGGCGCCGACGTCGAGTTCCGGCTCTCGGAGATCAGGGTGCAGCCGGGCTCCGCGCTGTCGGGTCGGACGCTTCGCGAGCTGCGCCTGCGTGAGCGCACCGGCACGCTCGTGCTCGCCATTCGCGACGCGGCCGGCGAGTTCGAGACCAACCCGGGACCCGACAGCGTCATCACCGAAGGCGACGTCCTGATCGTGATCGGCACCGTTGCAGAGCTCGCCGCGCTTCTCGCCCTGACCGACGTGGCCGGTACCCCCGACGGCGCACCCTGATCGGGATGTGAAGAGAAGAAGAGGTGCAAGGGAGCTGAGACGACGGTACGCGTGCCGCGGTGCCGAAGCCCACCGGAGACGGAGAGGTGATCGAAGATGGCAGAGGAACGCCCGCCACTACCCCCGTTCACGAGGGAGACGGCGCAGCAGAAGGTCCAGGGCGCCGAAGACGCGTGGAACAGTCGGGACCCCGAGCGGGTCGCACTCGCCTACAGCGAAGATTCGGTTTGGCGCAACCGGGACACGTTCGTCAGCGGGCGAGCCGAGATCGTGAAGTTCTTGACGCAGAAATGGGAGAGAGAGCTCGACTACGCGTTGCGCAAGGACCTGTGGGCCTTCTCGGAGGACCGCATCGCCGTCCGATTTCAGTACGAGAGCCGCGATCGAGACGGGCAGTGGTGGAGAAGCTACGGCAACGAGCTGTGGGAGTTCGACGAGCACGGGCTCATGCGTCGGCGCGAGGCGAGCATCAACGACGTCCCCATCGACGAGTCGGAGCGGCGGATCTTCGGGCCACGCCCACCCGAAGAGCGAGGTCGAGAGAACCCCTTGCGCTGAGACCCGGGCTGCAGATCGCGAAGGACGCGTGCAGCGAGCCGCGCTCTCGGCGGTGACGCGGTCTTCACGTCGCGATGGTCACGCAGCAGCGCCCCGACGCAGGATCGAGCCTGGCGGTGCCCGGAGGAAGCCCGGCCGCCTCGGTGACGCCGGAGAGCCACGCATGGTTCATGCGGCACACGAGATCACGATGTTCTTCCACCAGTGCGTGGAACGGGCAGTTGGCCATGGTGATCGCACCCTCCGACATGCGCGGCTCGTAGCCCTGCCGCGCAAGGAAGTCGGCCAAGCGCTCGACCGACTCGACACCGGGACCGTCTGTGATCCCGGACGCCGCAGCGCGAAGCTCGTGCGCTGCGCCACGCCCATGGGCGCGCGCGACGTCGGCAAGCACACCGTCCACAGCGTCGCCCTCTGCGCCGGCCCGCTCGACCGTCCGGGCGAGAAGCTCGGCGGCGAGGGCGTAGCGGCGCTCGGGCACGCTGACGCTCACCTCACCTGCTGCACGGCGGTACCACTTCGCGGGCCGACCCGCGCCGGGGCCACGCCGCTCGGGCGGGCGACGGTACTCGACGTCGAGCAGCCCCGCCCGCGCCAGCTTGTCCAGATGGAACGCCGCGACCGAGCGCGCCACTCCGAGAGCCGACGCGACGCTGTCGCGGCTCACCTCACCGCCCGTCAGTGCAACGTGCTCGTAGACGCGCCGGCGCATCGGCTCGGTGAGCACTCCCAGCGCCGACAGGGGATCCGACATCTTCTCCACCACCTTCATTCTAAAACCACTCTGAGTTGATGTTACTGTCTGGTCGTGTCTAAGATAGATCGCAGTAGCCATTAGAAAGGAGACTTCGATGGCCATCGCAGAGACCCATCACGGTGCAGGCCAGCACACCTTGCGGCTCCTCCAGGTTCCATCCGAGAAACTGTCCGATCCCGCGTACCAGGCCTACCTGGTACTGCGGACCGCCTTCGTGGTGGCCCCGATCCTCTTCGGCGTGGACAAATTCTTCAACTGGATGACCTTCTGGCCGAAGTACCTCTGGGTCGGCTTCCCGCACTTCTTGAGCGTCAGCCCCCAGAGCTTCATGTACGGCGTCGGCGTCATCGAGATCGTCGCAGGTCTCGGGGTGCTGGTCCTCCCGCGCCTCGCCCCGTACGTGGTGGCCGGATGGCTCGGCGGGATCATCACCAACGAGATCGTCCTGAGCATCGCCCGCAACGGCGACGGCGGGCGGGCCTTCTGGGACATCGCGCTCCGTGACTTCGGTCTCATGATCGCGGCGTTCGCCCTTGCTCGTCTGGCGGCGAGGTATGCGCCGCGGCACTTCGTCGGCCACGCACGCGGCTGAGGGGCCCGGAGCGCGACGGCCGTCCCGGCGAGGCGGCGTGTCGTGGCACCCCGATCCACTCCCTCGACCGGGACTGGCTTCGACTGGTCCCGGTCAGCGGGTCCGGTCGCCCACGAGGGACGGCCGCCCGTCCATCTGGGCGCAGATGCATCGCCCACTACACCGGCGCATCGAGCAGATGCTCGAACAGAGAGCAATTGCACAGAAAGGAAGCGGTGGAGCGTGAAGCTTGCCGATCGTTTCGACCGGAGGTTCGAGCACGTCTCTCGCGATCACGGCGACGCCTGGTCACCTCCGAGGAGCCAGGCACACCGCCGCGGGATCGACCTCGCCCGAGCCGCGAGCGCCGTTGCCGACCTGCTCGATGCCCTCGGGGTCGACCGCGGCGGTGAGAGTCTCGCCGGCACCCCGGACCGTGTGGCACGAGCCTACGCCGAGCTCCTCACCCCGGAGCCCTTCGATGCCACCACCTTCGCCAACGACGAGCACTACGACGAGCTCGTCGTCGCGACATCGATCCCGTTCTCCTCGCTGTGCGAGCACCACCTGCTGCCCTTCTCCGGCGTCGCCCACGTCGGCTACCTGCCGGGCGAGCGGCTCCTCGGATTGTCGAAGCTCGCGAGAGTCGTCACACACTTCTCCCGCCGCCTCCAGGTGCAAGAGCGCCTCACCACCGAGATCGCTCACTGGCTCGAAGAGACGCTGCATCCGAGAGGCGTCGGAGTGGTTCTCGAAGCAGAGCATGCCTGCATGTCGCTGCGAGGGGTTCGCGCAGCAGGTTCGTCGACGCTCACCTCTGCACTCGCCGGCTTGGTGCGCGACGACCCGCGGACCCGCGCCGAGTTCCTGTCCCTCGTCGGCCGCCGCTGATGATCGCCGAGCGCTCCACCGGCCCGTGCCGCTTCGACCACAGCCAGTTCTCCGCGCAAGTCTTGGCGTCCGCGAGGAAGGCGACGGTCTCCGTGTGCCTCCCGGCGCGAGATGAAGCCGCGACGATCTCCGGCATCGTCGAGACCATACGGAGGGAATTGGTCGAGGACACCTGTCTCGTCGACGAGATCCTCGTGGTCGATGACCGCTCCGCCGACGACACGGCTGCGCAGGCTGTCGCAGCGGGGGCCAAGGTCGTCCCTGTCACGGCGTCTACCGGCTCGATGTCGGGAAAAGGCGCGGCGATGGCGACCGCGCTGGCCGAGAGCCGGGGGGACGTCGTGGTCTTCTTGGACGCTGACGTCGAACGGTTCTCGTCTCACTTCGTCGTCGGACTTCTCGGACCGTTGCTCTTCCACCAGAACCTGCGCTTCGTGAAGGCAACCTACCTGCGCCCGATCGCGGGGGTGCTGGGAGAAGGCGGCAGGGTTACTGAGCTCGTCGCCAAACCGCTCCTGGCGCTCCTTCATCCCGAGCTCGCCCAGTTCACGCAGCCACTGGCCGGCGAGATCGCGGCGCATCGGTCGGTGCTCGAAGACCTCTCGCTTCCGTGCGACTACGGCGTCGACGTGGCTGTACTGATCGACGTGGCCCGGCGCGTCGGGCTCGACTCGATGGCCGAAGTCGACCTCGGAGAGCGCCGCCACCGCAACCGACGTCTCTTCGAGCTGGCGCCTCAGGCTCGCTCGGTTGCCCGGGCCATCTTGGAGCGAGCCGGAGTCGGCACGGTGATCGCAGCGGCTACAGGAGTCGGCTGCGCCGAGGTGCCGCAGCAGCGCCACAGTTCCCGACCAGTGGACAGGCCATCCATCCAGTGGTGAGCATTGGATGGAAGAAGAGCGCTCGCAGCGAAGCATTGGATCGAAGAGAAAGAGGAGGAACGATGCGAAGCTCGACGCAAACGTTCGTGATCGTCGGTGCGAGCCTTGCCGGCGCGAAGGCCGCAGAGACCCTGCGCGCCGAGGGGTTCGACGGCCGGGTCGTGCTGCTCGGAGACGAGGCACGACGCCCCTACGAACGCCCTCCGCTGTCGAAGGAGTACCTGCGGGGCGAGAAGGACTTCGATGCCGCCGCGGTGCACTCCGCCGACTTCTACGAAGAGCACGACATCGAGCTGCGGACGTCCACTTCGGTCATGGCGATCGAACCGGCGGACCGCGAGGTCACGTTGTCCTCGGGCGAGCGCGTCGGCTACGACCGGCTGCTGCTCACGACCGGCGCGGTTCCTCGGCGGCTCGGAGTCGACGGAGCAGAACTCGACGGGGTGCTCTACCTTCGCAGTGTCGAGGACGCGGACCGGCTCCGCGGTGTGCTCAGCTCGCAGGCGCAGGTCGTGGTCATCGGCGCCGGTTGGATCGGGGCAGAGGTCGCCGCGTCTGCACGCCAGCTCGGCGCCGCCGTCTCGATGGTCGAGCTGACCGGCGTTCCCTTGGAACGGGTTCTCGGTGCGGAGGTCGGCGCCATCTACCGGGATCTCCATGCGGCCCACGGGGTCGACCTGCACTTCGGGGTGGGCGTCGAGGCCATCACGGGAACGAAGTCGGTCGAGTCGGTCCGGCTCTCCGACGGCACCGTACTGCCGGCCAGCGCGGTGGTCGTGGGCATCGGGGTGGCACCGAGGACCGAGATCGCCGAAGCAGCGGGCCTGGCGGTCGACAACGGGATAGTTGTCGACGCGCACCTCCAGACCAGCGCCCCGGGCATCTTCGCCGCAGGCGACGTCGCCAACGCGCACCACCCCCGCTATCGCACCCGCATCCGGCTCGAGCACTGGTCAGCCGCGCTCAACCAGGGTCCTGCAGCCGCTCGGTCCATGCTCGACCACGACGTCGTCTACGACCGCACTCCCTACTTCTTCTCTGACCAGTACGACCTCGGGATGGAGTACCGAGGCTGGGCGCCGGTCTTCGACCAGGTGGTCTTCCGCGGAGATCCCTCCACCGGGACGTTCCTTTGCTTCTGGCTCCGCGAGAACCGCGTCGTCGCGGCAATGAACGTCAACGTCTGGGATGCGGGAGACACCATCGACGCACTCCTCCAGGCGGGCCGCCCGATCGACCCTGCCGTTCTGGCCGACCCCGACACGGACCTCGCCGACCTCGCCGCGCCGCGCACCTGACGCCCCCGGACTGAGCGCGTCTCAGGCCAGTGCCGGCGGTCGGGCGCCAGCGTCGGCCGAGTGTCCGAAGCTGCACCACTCGCGGTGCCCGTCGGTCTCGATCGCGCCGCACTCCGGACAGACGAGGTGCGCCCAGCATGCTGGATCCCCGCCGCCTCGTTCCGCCTCTTCTTCTGCAGGTTCCATGGGTCCAAATGCTAGTGGCTGCTAGACAATCGCACCGTTGTCAGGCCAGCGCGTCGGTCTGTCGACGAGCAGCGCCTCGAGCCGCTCGGCCAGCAAGGAGGAAGCACCCTCACCGAGGTTCCGGACCAGCTGCGCCGCCGGGACGGGACGGTGGACCAGGCCAACGGCTTGGCCGGCGTAGATGTACGCGGTGTCGTAGTCGCCCGTCGCGCGGGCATCGGCGAGCAGGCGCCGAGCGTCCCCGTCGCCGTCCAGCTCTTCCTCGCGGCCGTGCCAGGTGTCGGTGAAGCGGTTGCGCAAGGCGCGACCCGCGAATGTCTCGGGCCAGCCGATGCCCTGGGCGACGTCGAACACCCTGGTCAGGATCGTCTCGGTCTCATCCGCGGCCAGCACCTTGTCCCGGGCCTGTGCGCGAGAAGCCGACTCCGGGCAAGCCAGCAGGCAGGTGCCCACCCAGACGCCGGCCGCGCCTGCGGCGAGGGCCGCTGCAACCCCTCGTGGCGTTGCGATCCCGCCCGCGGCCACGACCGGCGCGTCGACCGCCTCGAGCACAAGCTGGATGAGCGGCAACGTGCCCACGGTCCCCGTGTGGCCCCCCGCTTCGGTCCCCTGCGCAACGATGATGTCGACACCGGCATCCACGGCAGCGAGCGCTCGCGCCGTGCTCTGCACCTGGGACGCCACCGTGATGCCGGCTTCGTGGAGCCGCTCGACGTAGGGAGCCGGGGAGCCGAAGGAGACGGACACCAGCGCTGGCTTCGCCGCCATCGTCTGCTCGAGCAGCTCCGGGCGGTCGTCGAGTGCCCACGCCATGAGGCCGACCCCGAAGCGGAGGCGTCCACCATCACTCGCGATCCGCGCTTCTCGAGCGATGAGCTCTGCTCGGTCGGTGCTCCCCACGCCGATCATGCCGAGGCCACCGCCCTCGGTGACCGCCCGCGCAAGAGCTCCGTGGGAGATCCCGGCCATCGGCGCGCCGATGATCGGGAACGGCACGCCAAGCCGCTCGGTCAGAGGCGTCCGCAGTCCCACGTCTTGAGCCGCGCCGATTCCGTGATCGTCCCGTCCACTCCCCTGCGAGCTCAAGAACGGGCGACCAGAGCGTCCCGCCGCCGGACGGTGAGGCGGCATCCCGCCCGGCGCGGGTCCTTCGGGGCCAGTCCCTCGACGTCGAGGCCACCGAGACCCTCCGCCAGCCCCTCGACCAGGCCGAGGTGTAGCTGGCACACCGTACCGGGATCCGACCCTGCCACGTCGGCGAACGGGCATCGCCCCAGCACGAACTCGATCTTGCGGCCGCGCTCCAGCCGCGTGGGCCTGAACCCTCGCCG
This sequence comes from Actinomycetes bacterium, assembly GCA_021845725.1. Lineage (GTDB taxonomy): Bacteria > Actinomycetota > Acidimicrobiia > Acidimicrobiales > RAAP-2 > JAJYVT01. The sequence continues at coordinate 9,024 of JAJZVL010000053.1, forward strand.
CTCGATCTCGTTCTCCAGCAGGAGGACAGGCTCACCGCTGCCAGCCAGCTCCGCCGCCCGCCGGTGCCCCTCCTGCCGGCCGACCTGGCGTGGCTCGAGGTGCCGGCGCACTGCGTCGGAGAGCAGGCCTGCCAACCAGGCGTACGCGCCGGGGGTGCCCCAGCGTCCCGCAGCCTCCGGCGCCAGCCGGTAGAGCAGACGGGGGCGTCCGGGCTTCGAGCGCTGCTCGACCTCCTCGATCACGAGCCCGGCGTCCTTCAACACGGCGAGGTGCTGGCGGACCGCATTATGGTTCAGTCGGACGAAGTCCGTCAGCTCCGCAACCCCGACGGGGCCCGCAGCACCGGCGATGTAGCGGAACAACCGGTGGCGGGTCGGGTCGCCGAGCGCCCGCGCCTCCTGCTGCGTGCCGTCTTCCACCATTGCGAGCCTTCCCATCGTTGATCTTCTAGTGTACATGTGAACAACACGGGCGGCAGCCTGCCGTCACGGACCCAGCCATCGGCCGGCCGCGGGAAGCCGGACGCCTGGTCCCGCACACCACGGCAGCCTCGGGCGGGCCACGCCCCCTTGATCTGGGCCTCAGCCATAGTGGCGCTCCCGGCGCCTGAGCTGCCACCTGAACCCCGGATCCCAGGAGACGAACACCGTCTTCGACTCGTAGCGCGTCACCCTGGCGAAGATGGTCGGACCCGGCTGTTCGACGCTCGCGAACGCCAATTGGTACCAGCAGCACCCGAAACATGGTTCGATACCCCTCAGGTACAGGTCCTTGCACGCCGCCAGTGCAGCCAAGCGCCGCAGCTCGGCGCTCCCGTCCCGCACGTCTAGCCAGACTCGGCTCCCGTCGACGAACTCGATGAGCTCGTCTCCGACGACTCCCGGGCACACCGCCGAGATCCGGACCCGGCGGTTTGCCAGGGTCGACAGGCCTGCGGTGACACGACGCCTTCGCTCGACGCGACTCGCGCGGATCATTGCCCGGAATTTGCGGCGCAGCTCCCGACGGTCAGCGCGCGATGGCACGGCCTTGGAAAGTCGGACCCGGGCTGAACGGCGCCGAGGCAGGTGCCTACGCAGTAGGTGCCAACGAGTCATCGTCCTACATCCTTGCAACCTTGGCTTCGATCGCGTCCAGGAGCCCGGCCCAGTCGGCGCTGAATGCCCTGGCCCCCTGGCGCTGGAGCAATTCGGCGAGCGCGTCGGGGTCCACACCCTCGGCCACCGCCGCTGCGACCTGTGCCTCCGCCGCCTCGGCATCGGCTTCGAGGAGCGCCTCCACGTTGCCGTGTTCCGCGAACGCGAGCAGCGTCTTCCCGGCAGCGGTGTCGACCGTGCCCGGAGCAACCAGGTTGGCGACGTAGTAGGAGCCGGAAAGGCGCGGGTCTTTCACAGACGTGGAGGCCCACAGCAGCCATTGCGGGAGGGCACCAGCCTCAGCCAGTCCCGCCCATCGCTCTCCCGAGAGCAGTCCCCGGTAGCAGGAGTAGGCCTTCTTCGCCATGGCCAAGCCGAGCGTCCCGTAAAGGTGGGCGGGCAGCATCGGGTCGGCCGCCTTGTCCCTGCGCGACACGAACACCGATGCGACCGAGGGCACGCCGAGGTCTTTCCCGGCGTCGAGCCTGCGTTCGAGAGCCCGTTGGTTCGCCTCGGCGATCGCAATGTACTGGGCGTCGGAGAACAAGAGCGTCACGTTGACGCCGATGCCGGCAGCAACGGTCTCCTCCATCGCGACGAGCCCCTGTGGGGTACCGGGAATCTTGACGAGGAGGTTCGGAAATCCCACCTCTTCCTGGAGCCGTCCGGCGAGCGCCGCGGTCCTCGGCGCGTCGTAGGCGAGGTCCGCCGGGACCTCGATGAAGACGTAGCCATCTGCCCCGCGGGTGTCCTCCCAGACTGGACGAAAGAGCGAAGCGGCTGCGGCGAGGTCCTCGAACGCCACGGCATACACCAGATCTTGGGGTTCACTGATCCCACCGGCGACGAGGCGGCGCAACGACTCGTCATAGTCGTGGCTCGCTGCCATGGCGTGGCCAAGGATCGTCGGGTTCGAGGTGAGGCCGGTCACCATCAGCTCGCTCGCGTAGCGGGCAAGCGTGCCGGAGGTGACCATGATCCTGCTGATGCTGTCGAGCCAGATGCTCTGGCCCGCCGCACGCAATCGGCTGACGGCGTTCACCACGGCTCGACCTCTCGTCTCTGCCGCCCCCAGGCCGGCTTCCCGTCGGCCACGGCGCGCCTGGTCTCGGTTCGGTGCTGCTCGGGCGGACGTGGCCCGACGGTGCCTCGATCGCGAGAACGACCGTGGACGTCGACCCCGGGAGCGGCGGTGCTCGCGCATGGCCGCCTCGGCTCGTGCTCTGGGATCCGCCCGCTGCGGCCGTCTCGTCCCGTCATGCCACCTCCGTCGCGCTCCATCGCCTGCCCCGCATCCAGGCGCCCGGACGGACGTCAGACGAGCCTCAGGCGAGCGACTCCATCATGAGTTTACCTCGCCTGTCCTAGAAAAACGACCCTCGACGACGTCCGCGGAGAACCAGCTCGGAGCCGCCGGCGTCACCGGAGCCTGCGCCCTACGCGCGGCGTGTCTGCGCCCTACGCGCGGCGTGTCTGCGCCCTGTGCCGCTGGCCCTTGTTCGTCGATTGTTCTAGCACATGCTGTTTATATCCCCATAGACTGGGCATGGAGCGTGCCGCTGCGTCCACGGTGCGACACCGGGCACGGATCAGAGGTGAGGTCGATGAGCGTGCAACTGGCAGAGACCCAATCGCCGGAGATTTTCCCACGCATGCCGACGAGGCCCGAGACCGAAACCCTTGGATGCCCTGCGGAGAGCCCCCTGATCAGCGGCCGGCCAGGTGGCCTCACCGTCGGCCCCGCCGGGACGATCCGCTTGTCGCTCCCCTCTACGAGGGCCGTCTGGCAAGTAGAGCGAGGATGGGCTCAGTCGTTCTCCGTGATCAAGGAAGAGGCGCAGGACGGCGTCGGGAGGTCGCTCGTGGCCCCGATGGGGCTGTGCACCGGCCCCGATGGGACGCTCTACGTCGCCGACGTCGCCGGGCACCGGATCTGGGCCATCTCGCCGGGCGGCTCTTGGTTCCTCGTGGCGGGCAGCGTCTACGGCTACGGCGACGGCTCGAGGGATGAGGCCCGCTTCCGCCATCCGACCGACGTCGCGATGGGTCCCGACGGAGCGCTCTACGTCGCCGACTCGGGAAACCACTGCATTCGGACGATCTCACCCGATGGGGCCGTGCGCACGCTCGCCGGATCCATCTTCGACTTCGGCGACGGCCGCGGAGCAGACGGCCGCTTCCGTCAGCCGCTGGCGCTCGACGTCGACATCGACGGCAATTGTTACGTCGCCGATACCGGGAACAACGCCATCCGCCGAGTCGCCCCGAACGGCGAGGTCACGACCGTAGCGGGGTCCCCGCCGGGTGGCGACGCCGACGGCGTCGGGATGGAGGTGGGCCTGCGCTGGCCGACCGGCATCGCGATCGGGCTCGACGGTGAGCTGTGGGTCGCGGACTACGGAAACCGAGCGGTCCGCCGGATCGAGCGCAACGGAACGGCGACCACGGCCTTCCGGCTCGACGGCCGACGATGGCCCGTCAGCCTGGCAATGACCGCAGAGGGTGGGATGATCGTGGCCGCCGAGGTGCTCAGCGGGAAGACGCGACCGCTCAGCTGCCTCATCTCGATCGACGCGGCGCGATGACGGCCGACGCGCTCGACCCCATCTGCACTCGTGACGCGTGGCTGGCGGCCGACCAGGCTCGGGTCTGGGAGAGGGCCGAGGTGATCAGCGTCGACCGGAGCAGGCCGGTGCCAGAGCCCCGTACGTCGGAGCCCCGTACGTCGGAGCCCCGTACGTCGGAGCCCCGTACGTCGGGGTCCCGTGTACCGGAGCCCCGTGTACCGAGGTCCGGTGTACCGGGGTCCGAGGTCCTCGCCGATGAACGCAAGCTCGGCACGGCGATCCTTCGCCTCCGCCTCCCGAACGTCCCGGACGCCCTCCCCGGCCAGTACTACCTCGTCCGCCTTCCCGTCGACTCGCCACCCGGGGTCGCCGAACAGGCCTACTCGGTGTGCTCTTCGCCGTACCCCTCAACCCCCGAGATCGAGGTTGCCGTGCGCGAGGTGCCGCACGGACGCGTTTCGACGGTTCTTGCGCGCCGGACCAGACCGGGCGACGTCCTCGAAGTGCGGGGCCCGTTCGGCTTCCTCACCTGGACTGAGCGAGATAGAGGACCCATCGGTCTCGTCGGCGCCGGAACGGGCGTCGCTCCGCTGGCTGCGATCATCCGTTACGGCGCCGCTCGCGGCCTGGAGATCCCGATGACCCTTCTGTGCTCCAGCCGCGACCGAAGTGACGTGCTCCTCGGCACCGAACTCGACGCCTTCCACCACCGTTTCAACTGGTTCACTCTCGTTCACACCTTCACCCGAGCCCCGTACGATCCCTCGGTGCGCTACCACCGGCGCATTGACACGGGCATGCTGGCTGACGTGTTCATGGCGGCACCACCAGCGCGACGCCCGAACAGCTACTACGTCGCCGGGCCCGCAGACATGGTGACGGCGGTGCGCGCCATGCTCGGAACGCTCGGCGTCACCGACGACCGCATTTACAGCGAGGATCACTCATGACGCGGGCGCTCAGGTCGTCGTCCCATCCGGCAGTCCTCGGAGCAGCGTGCGGCACACCACTTCGACGACGGAACAGGGATCAGACGGACCTCGTAGCGGCGACTGAAACCGCCGATCTCGGCTCCTGGTCATTTCGGGTCCGCCCGTCGCATCGGCGCGAGCCATCCACAGTCCACGGAAGCGGTCCGGGCCGCACCACCACCAAAGTCGTGAAGGGGGCGGAGCTGGCTCTCGGCTCTCGTGGCCGGCGACGTGACGACGCGGGACGCCGCAGCGACTTCGTCTGCCTGGTCGATCCGCGAGCGGTCCTCTGCCGAGGAGACCGGTGATGACACTCGCCACACAGCTCGGCGACCCCGACCCCCAGGAGACCCAGGAGTGGGTCGATTCGGTCGACGCCGTAATCGCTCGAGGAGGAGTCGACAGGGCGCGTCGGCTCCTTGATCGCGTCCTCGCCCGGGCGCGAGCGTTAGGTGCCGACGTCAACCCCGGGAACGTCACCAACTATCGAAACACCATCGAACCGGGATCTGAGCCTGCGTACCCCGGCGACGAAGCCCTCGAGGCACGTATCCGCCACTTCGTGCGCTGGAACGCGGCGGTGATGGTGGCCCGAGCCAACCGCCGAGCCGATGGCATCGGCGGGCATCTCGCCACCTATGCCTCTGCGGCCACGCTGTACGAGGTCGGCTTCAACCACTTCTTCCGTGCCAAAAGCGACACCGATCCGGGCGACCAGGTGTTCTTCCAAGGACACGCCGCCCCTGGGATCTATGCCCGGGCGTATCTCGAAGGTAGGCTCACCGAGGTCGAGCTCGACGGCTTCCGCCGCGAGGTGTCGGGGGGTCTCCCGTCCTACCCCCACCCCCGTCGCTGCGGTTTCTGGGAGTTCCCGACGGTCTCGATGGGCCTCGGACTGATCGAAGCGGCCTATCAAGCACGTTTCAACCGCTACCTCACGGACCGAGGAATGGTCGATGGCTCGGGCACCAAGGTGTGGTGCTTCGCTGGCGACGGCGAGATGGACGAGCCCGAAAGCCTCGCCGCGGTCGCGCTCGCCGGTCGAGAGCATCTGGACAACCTTGTCTTGGTGGTGAACTGCAACCTCCAGCGTCTCGATGGGCCTGTACGCGGCAACGGAAAGATCATCCAGGAGCTTGAGAGCGTGCTCCATGGCGCTGGGTGGAACGTGATCAAAGTCGTCTGGGGACGCGAGTGGGATCCACTTCTGGAAGCCGATACCGAAAGCGTTCTTGTCGACCAGATGAATCGCACCCTCGACGGTCAATTCCAAAAGTTCCAAGTCGAGACGGGGGCCTACATCCGAGAGCACTTCTTCGGTCCCGACCCCCGCCTTGGTCGGCTCGTCGCCGGGCTCAGCGACGACCAGCTGCACAAGCTACGTCGCGGAGGGCACGATCCAAAGAAGGTCTACGCCGCCTATCGGGCGGCGGTCGAGCACGAAGGAGCACCGACCGCGATCCTCGCCAAGACGGTGAAAGGCTGGGCACTCGGCCCTGAGATCGAAGCTCGCAATGCGACCCACCAGATCAAGAAGATGACCGAGGGCGAGCTGCGCACCTTCCGAGACCGCCTCGAGCTTCCGATCTCCGATGAACAGCTGAGCGAAGAGCTGCCTCCTTACGCCCATCCCGGAATGGCGTCAGCAGAGTTCGAGTACCTGATCGCGCGCCGACGAGCTCTTGGCGGGCACCTGCCGCTGCGGTCGGTCCGAACGCACCCCTTGTCGCTTCCTCGCGACGACCCTTATGGGGAGCTGTTCGCGGGCACGGGCGGCAAGGTCGCCGCCTCGACCACGGGCGCCTTCACTCGGATCCTTCGTAATCTTCTGCGCGACCCGAAGATCGGGCCTCGCATTGTGCCCATCATCCCCGATGAAGCACGTACGTTCGGCATCGACGGGCTCTTCCGCGAAGTGAAGATCTACGCGCCCGGTGGCCAGCGTTACGAGCCAGTCGACGCGGGACTGTTTCTCAGCTACCAAGAGGGGCCCGACGGCCAGATCCTCGAGGAGGGGATCACCGAAGCCGGCTCCATGGCGTCGTTCCTCGCGGCGGCCACGTCCTACGCCACGTGGGGAGAGCCGATGATCCCCTTCTTCGTCTACTACTCGATGTTCGGTTTCCACCGTTTCGGCGACCTCCTGTGGGCGGCTGGCGACGTGCGGGCGAGAGGTTTCCTGCTGGCCGCGACCGCCGGGCGGACCACCCTCCAGGGAGAAGGGCTCCAGCACTGCGACGGCCACAGCCTCCTCTTCGCGAGCGCCATGCCGAACGTGCGCGCCTACGACCCCGCGTTCGCATACGAAGTCGCCGTCCTCGTGCGCGACGGCCTCGCCCGCATGCATGCCGAGCCGCCCGAAGACCTCGTCTACTACCTGACGTTGTACAACGAGGCGTACCCCCAGCCAGCGATGCCCGAGGGAGTCGAAGAGGGCATCGTGGCCGGCCTCTACCGCTACGCGGCTGCGCCGCCCATCGGGACGCACCGCGCTCGCATCCTGGCGAGCGGCACCGCAATGCTGGCGGCGCTGGACGCGCAGATTCAGCTCGAGCGCTTCGGCGTCGCGGCCGAGGTCTGGAGCGCGACCAGCTACAAGGCCTTGCGCGACGATGCCCTGTCCGTCGAGCGCTGGAACCGCCTCCATCCGGGCAACCTGCCCCGAGTGCCCTACGTGTCGCGGGTTCTCGGCCCCGGAGAGGGCCCGATCGTGGCCGTGACTGACCACGTGAAGCTCGTCGCCGACCAGATCGGCGGGTTCGTAGCCAAGCCCTTCGTCCCCCTCGGCACCGACGGGTACGGCTTCTCGGACACCCGGGCCGCCCTTCGCCGTCACTTCGAGGTCGATGCCGCGCATGTCACGTTGGCTGTGCTGTGGGGTTTGTTCCAAACGGGAGAGCTCGAAGCCCAGACGGTGACCGACGCACTTCGAGCATACGACCTCGACAGCGAGGGTATGGACCCCCGTGACGCGTGACCGCGCCGAGAACATCGGACGTCTTGAGCCGAAACGAGATCCGCCCGACCGGCGCGTCGGTTGGTCGCACGCACCGGCTTCCTCACGTGATCGCGAGACCTCGCACGGTCATGAACCGAGCCGAGCAAGATGTCGGCTACGTCGGCCCCACTCCCTCGGCCACGGCCCCGGTGCAGTGGAACCGGGCACAGCGTGCCGCCGGCTCGGCAGTCCAGAGCAGCCCGAGGATCGCTCGGAGCACCTGGACCGACTCGACGAGCGATCCATGGGTGGGGCATGACGGTCGCCTCGCCGTCGAGTGCGGCCCGAGCGGCCGCCTCGGCGTCGACGATGTCGGACGTTCCCCTGCATCGGCGCATCTGGCGGCTGGGTCGGTGCGCCTCTGCCACGGTGGCGCCCGCTGCCCCCAGGGTGCCGCGATCAGCCTACCCCATACGTCACGGCCCGCTCCCCGCCCACCTTGGCCAGGCTGCCGAAGATGCCTATCCAGTCAAGGAGCTCTCGGAAGCCCTTCGCCGTGACGGGGAAGCTCTTCGTATGGAAGATCTCGCCCCGATCGTCGATGGCGGCGGCGACGTCGAGGTCCTTGTGGGTGGCCATCCCGCCGATGACAACCTTCGCCTCGCTTGGCATGCAGGTAACTGCCTTTCTCTCGTCCGATGGGTTGGCACCATCGGTCGGGACAAAGAACAGGACTCTCACGCTGAGCGCAAGGTTGCCATCAGGTCACATCCGTCCGATCCGACCGGACGGTGCGCGTCCCCGGACAGGAGCCGAGCCGACAGACCCCTCGCAAGGGCATGACGCCGGTCACGCGATTCGGGTCGGACCCAGCCCTGCGCCGAGGACCCTCCCATCATGAGAGTCACACCCCCCTGCGATCATGGGGCCGTGGCTGAGACCCGGCACGACACCGAGCACGAGACCCGGCACGAGACCCGGCACCACACCGAGCACGAGACCCGGCACGACACCGAGCACATCTCCGAGGCGGCCGGGGCACTGCGCCGTGTGCTCGAAGGCTTGGAACCCTCTGTCTATGGGGCCTCCGACGCCGCCACGCTCGCAGACGAGCTCTCTTGGACCGAGAAGGCCTGCGCGGCGGCACGGCTGCTCCTCGCCGCGCGCGCGGTCGCCTGCGGCGCGCACAAAGACGCAGGCGTGGCGGACCCCGCCCGCTGGGTGGCCCACCAGGCAGGCACGACGAGGCGCCAGGCGAAGGACGCGCTCATGACCGCGGCCTCGCTTCCCTCGTGCCCTGCGACCAAGGAGGCCCTCTTGGCGGGCAAGGTCTCGATCCTCCAGGCCCACGAGATCGCCAAGGCCCAAGAAGAGCTCCCCGGCACCGAGGCCGACCTCGTCGAGGTCGCCTGCTCGGGCGACCTGAGCGTCCTTCGTGACGAGGTGCGAGAGCGCCGGCTCAGGGCCGTCTCGGCCACACAGCTCCACGACCGCCAGGTGGCCACGAGGCGCTTTCGGCACTGGCGCGACGGTCTCGGGATGGTCTGCTTCGAAGGGGCGCTTCCCCCAGAGACCGGGATCCCCATGGTGACGAGGATCGAGCGTGACGCCGCTTGCCGGCACAGGACGGCTCGGCGCCAGGGCACCTTCGAGCGCTTCGAGGCCCACGCCGCAGACGCCCTGGTCGCCCTCATCCCAGCAGGCGGTGCCCGAGGCGAAGGCGGCCCGGACCACGGCGCCGGTGGCCACGGGGCCGGGGAGAAGAAGGCTGGGTCGATGACGAGGGCGTCGGGGACCGACCTCGTCATCGTCTGCGACCTGTACGCCTGGAGGAGGGGACATGCCCACGAGAACGAGCCCTGCCACCTGGTCGGTGGGGGCCCCATCCCCGTCGAGCTCGCACGACAGCTCGCAGCCGACGCCTTCGTCAAAGCCGTCCTCCACGACGGCGTCGACATCCAACGGGTCCGCCACCTCGGGCGCAGGCTCACAGCGCACCTGCGCACCGCCCTTGACCTGGGCCCCGTGCCGAGGTTCACCGGCAGGGCATGCGTCGACTGCGGGCGCACCTTCGGGCTCGAGCGCGACCACGTGGATCCCGTCGCCCACACAGGCACGACCTGCATCTCGAACCTCGCGGATCGCTGCTACCCGTGCCACGCGGACAAGACCGAGCGCGACCGCAGAGCCGGGCTCTTGGGAAGACGGGCCAGGGCCAGGGGCCCCGGACCG
>JAJZVL010000054.1 GCA_021845725.1 Actinomycetes bacterium
GATCGGCGGCCCCCCCCGGGGGGGGGGGGTTCGGGCCAGACCTCCGACAGGTCGTGCGGCTGAGCAGGCGGCTGGAGCTGGCTTGACGGGACCCCTTCTGGCCCGGGCTTGAAGGAAATCCTACCCAGGTAGGCGGTATCTGAGTATGATTTCCTTCCATGAGGACGGCAGGAGTCCCGGATCTCCGAGAGCAGCTGGGTGACACGTTCACCTACGGCGAGGCCAAGCAGGCAGGTGTCGGTGACAGGCGCCTGTACGCCTTGCGCGACAGCGGGGAGATCATCGCGCTCGGTGGCGGCGTCTACCGCTGGGCCGATGCCCCACCCGCCGACTCCGACCTGATCGAGATCGCCGAGCGGGTCCCGCACGCCACGTTGTGCCTGGAGACCGCGCTTGCGCGCCACGGCCTGATCGACGCCATTCCGGCCGCCATCGACATCGCCATCCCCCGAGGAAGCACTCGCCCAGCGCTCCAGGCGCCGTCTCGCATCCACCAGTTCGACCCCCGCACCTTCGACCTGGGGCGCGAAGAGCTGAACGTCGGTGCCCGCCGGCCCATCGGCCTGTACTCGGCAGAGCGGTCCCTCATCGACGTCGTCCGGCTCCGCCATCTCGAAGGCAGCGATGTCGCCTGGGAGGCGCTGCGGCGCTGGCTCGACCGCCCAGGCCGGAGTTCCGCACAGCTGGTCGAGCTCGCCCGAAAGTTCCACCGGGCCGAGCCCGCGCTGCGCCAGGCGCTCGAAGTCCTGTTGTGACCGCCCCCACCCGCACCACCCGGGCGGGTCGGGCATACCTCGACCTGCGGGCCAAGGCCCGCGGCGATCGCCGCCCGGTCGACGAATTGTTGCAGCTCTACGTCCTCGAGTCGTTCCTCGCCCGCTTGGCCGAGTCGCGCTTTGCCGACCAGCTCGTCCTGAAAGGCGGGGTGCTCCTGGCCGCCTTCGGGGAACGCCGGCCGACCCGCGATATCGACCTGCAGACCCAAGCGCTCGACAACGACGCGGACAACATCCGGACCGTCATCTGCGAGGTCGCCAACCTTCGCCTCGACGACGGCGTCGCGTTCGACGTGGACGGAGCGACCGCAGCGGTGATCCGCGACGAGGACGCCTACAGCGGCGTTCGGGTCACGATGAACGCCGAGCTGGCAACGGCCCGTCCCCACTTCCATGTCGACGTCAACGTAGGTGACCCGATCACTCCCGCACCCCAGGAGCTGCACCTTCCACGCCTGCTCGGCGGTGAGGTCGTCGTACGGGGGTATCCGCTCGTGATGGTGCACGCCGAGAAGATCGTCACTGCCGTGGCCCGCGGAACGGTCAACACCCGCTGGAGGGACTTCGCCGATGTCTATCTTCTGAGCCGCCGTCATCCACTGATCGGAGCGGATCTCACCGACTCGGTTCGCCAGGTGGCCCGCCACCGACAGGTCGAGCTCGTCCCTCTCGTCCGGGTCCTCGACGGCTACGGGGAGATCGGACAGGCGCGCTGGGCGGCGTGGAGGAGAAAGCAACAACTGGAGGATCGGGTTCCCGCCGCGTTCGCCGAGGTGGTCTCGGCGGTTGTCGCGTTCGCCGACCCTGCCGTTTCGGGCAGCGTGAGAGGACTGTCCTGGGACCCGAGTGCCGGATCGTGGTCGTGAGCCGGTAACCTGCTCGGGGGGTCGTTGTCCGTTGACCACCGCCGTCCCCCAGGACCGCGCTGGAGGCGTCTATGGTCGTCACGGGCCGCTCGAAGGAGGAGGTCACCCGCCCGTGAGCGAGTACCAGTACTACGAGTTCCTCGCCATCGACCGGCCGCTCGACGCTCGCCAGCAGCAGGAGCTGCGGGCGCTGTCCACGCGGGCTCGGATCACTGCCACGCGCTTTGTCAACACCTACCACTGGGGCGACTTCAAGGGTGATCCGCGGCTTTTGATGTCCCGGTACTTCGACGCGTTCTTGTACCTCGCCAACTGGGGGACCCGCCAGCTGATGTTCCGGCTGCCGACGTCACTGCTCGACTTCGAGACTGCGTCTCGTTACGCCGCGACCGACTCGGCGTGTGCGTGGACGGCGGGGGACCACGTGATCGTCGAGCTGACGAGCGAGAAGGAGGATGACGACTGGGAGGAAGCCGGCGAGGACTCGCTCAGCTCGGTCCTCCCGGTGCGCTCCGAGCTGGCCGGAGGAGACCGGAGGCTCTTGTACCTGGCGTGGCTGCTCTCCGTGGACGCGGGCGAGTCGGAGGACAACCAGCTCGAGCCGGCTGTCCCGCCGGGTCTCGCGACTTTGAGCGCGGCGCTGCAGAGTTTCGTTGAGTTCCTGCGCCTCGACGAGGACCTGCTGTCGGTGGCGGCCGAGGCGAGCAAGCCGCTAGACCGGATCGAGCCCTCCGCCGCCGAGCTGACCGGCTGGGTAACCCGCCTGCCCGCAGAAGAGAAGGATGCGTTGCTCGCTCGTCTCGCGAGCGGCGACCCGCACCTCGGCCTGGAGCTGGCGCGGCGCTTCCGCGGCGAACGCGATGGCTCCGTGGATGAGAAGGGAAGCCGCACGGTGGCCGAGCTCAAGGACGCGGCGCGGCGACACCGCGAGCAGCTAGCGCGCCTTGCTGCTGAGCGCCGGGCTCGCGAGCAGGCCCGGCGAGAGCACGCCCAAGCAGCTGCTCGTGAGCGGCGCCTGGCTGCCCTGGCGCCGCGCCAGGACCAAGCCTGGGAGCAGGTGTACGCCGCCATCGGCACGCGCCAGCCTGCTCGCTACGACGAAGCTGTCGAGCTTCTCGCGGACTTGCGGGCGGTCAGCGAGCGTGAGCGGCGCCCGGAGGTGTTCGATCGGCGCCTCGTGGAGCTGCGCCAGCAGCACCCGAAGAAGCAGGGCCTCCTCCGGCGCCTGGAGCGCGCCGGTCTCATCGACGGTCCCGGCAACGTCCGAGGGGAACAACGATGAGCCTCGTGGGCAGGTGGCGGATCGCAGAGATGGAACTCTGGGCGCAAGAAGACGTCGACCTGGTCGGGCCTGGCTTCATCGCGTTCGACCGAGATCACACGGGCAGGCTCGGCTTCATCGCTGTCGAGGGCGACCTCGACTGGCGGGAGGCTTCTCGCGACGGGCGCCCCGGTGTCGAGTTCTCGTGGGAGGGTCACGACGACTGCGACCATGCAAGCGGCCGTGGGTGGGCGGTGCAGGAAGATGACGGCTCGCTGCGCGGTCACATCTACTTCCACCTGGGCGACGATTCTGGCTTCCGTGCGGAGCCGGACGACGAGGCGAGACCGAAGGCAAAGAACGCCCGGGGTGCTTCACGGGGCCGACGGTGACCAAGAAGGGCACCCGCGGGTCGCGTGACCCGCTCGAACGGGAGATCGAGGCGGCGCTCGACCCGGGTTGCTTCGTCGGCGACCGCTCGTGCTTTTCCTTCGTGAGCGACCTCGAGGAGGTCGAGCGCGATATCGCACCGCTCCTCGAGAGCGCACCTGGTCGGGCGGCCACTCTCTACGAGGCGTTTCTTGCCGGCTGCTACGAGAAGGTGGAGGAGCTCGACGATTCGAGCGGCGCGTTCGGCATGTTCGTCGAGGACCTGTTCTGCGGCTGGGTGAAGGCCCGCCAGGCGGCCGGGGCGGCCCCAGAGGAGACGGCGTCTCGCCTCCTTGGATGGATGGACGACGACCCCTACGGCTTCTGCTACGGCCTGGAGACCAAGGTGGCGGCGGTGCTCGACAAGCCGGGGTTGGCCGCCCTCGTAGCCCAAGTCCGCGAGCGCTTTGCCACTCCGGACGAGCCGGCGGACGGGCCGGATGGACGCAGCACCGGCTACAAGCAGCGACGCTGGGCCGAGGTGCTGCGCGCGCTGCACGTCGGACAGAAGGACGTTGCGGCCTACGTAGCGCTCGCGCAGCAGACGGGCCTGAGCGCGAAGGACTGCCATGCCATCGCCAGAATGCTCATCGCGAAGCGCAAGCCGGAAGAGGCCCTTTCGTGGGTCGAGCGGGGCATCGAGATCACGGCGAATGACCCTCGGGGCTCGTCCGCCGACCACGAGCTCCAAAACGTGAGACGCGAGCTGCTACGCAAGCTCGGTCGTGACCAAGAGGCCCTCGCGTCGGCCTGGGCCGAGTTCCGCGAGCATCCGAGCAAGTACACCTACGACGACCTGATGAAGTTCGCCCCCAAGCAAGATCGTGCGTCCTGGCACGCCAAGGCGATGGAGGCGGCCGCAGGAGCAGATCTGTACTCCTTGATCGGCCTCTTCGTCGAGACCAAGGAGACCGCACGCCTTTCAGAGCTGGTGAAGCGGAGCACGGATGAGGAGCTCGAGGCCGTGAGCCACTACGCGTTGGAACCCGCTGCGCGAAGGCTCGAGAAGGCCCACGTTGGAGAAGCCGCTCGACTCTGGCGAGCGATGGGAATGCGCGTCGTCAACGCGAAGAAGAGCAAGTACTACGGTGCCGCACTTGGGAACTTCGAACGGGCCAAGCGGTGCTACGAGAAGGCGGGTCTGGGCGCGGGTTGGGAGAGCGTGGTGCGCGAGGCACATCACCGCAAGACTGGGTTCATGCCGGGCTTCGAGGACGTCGTCAAAGGAGCTGGACCGAGCGAGGAGCCGCCGTTCCTGGAGCGGGCAAAGGCCCGTTGGGGCCCAAAGACCGGACCGCCGCCGTCGTTGGGGTCGGCCCCACGATGACAGGGAGTTGCCCTTCCTCTTCGCTGCCTCGAGGTCTGCCGCCGACGGTGAGCACGCCGAGGACGTCATCGGGCCGAACGCCGCGTCGACCCGGCGCCGCGATCGTTCTCGTCGTCATGCCACCGGTGCCGGGCACTCACGCCGCGTCTCCCCAGGAATACGGAACTCACTCGGTGCTCAGCGAGCGGTGCGCGGCGCGCCCGAGCTCAGCGTGGCGAGGCCGGGCCCGGCCAGGATGGCACGAGACCCTGGCGCCGTGCGTCATCCTGGAGCGGCTGGGGCAGGGCGCGCACGTCCACGATGAACCCGTCGATCTCGACCAACCAAGCGTAGGGGTGGCGGGCGAGGAGGTCTCGGCGGCACAGCTCGGGCTCGATCGGGCCGAGCCGCAACGTCCGGCGGATCAGGGCGGCCTTGTTGGCCATGGTCGACTTTGCCACCCCGGTGAGCGCGGCGAGTTCGTCGGCGCGCAGGTGCGGCTCATCACTCGGGTCGAACAGGAAGTTGATGCTGCCCACGGTGTAGAGGACACCCGCGGCCCAGACGCGCCGCTCGCCGCGCACCAGCGGAGACGGTCGCTTGCGGGCCAGCTTGCCGAGCAGGCGGCGGCACAGCGCGCCGTACTCGTCGTCGAGGTGCTCGGCGCACACCTTGTCGGTCAGGGCGGCGATCTCGGCGACGTTGGCCCGCAGCGCCTTTGGCACCCGGAGGCTCGAGAGGTCGTTGCCCGGCGACGGTGTTCTGGGTGCCCCGGTCATGCCCGCGACCCCGAGCCCCCGTCGGCTCCACGGGGATCGAGCGTGGCGGCGGGCGCGGCGCGTCCGGAGGCTGCATCTCGGCCGGTTGCGGCAGGAGTGGCGGGTCGCCAGGCCCGCACGGCCCGATTGGCGTCGGCGCGCGCACGCCGGAGCGCCGCGTCCGGTCCGTCGAGCTCGCAGAGCCGATCGAGAGCGGACCGGCGGACGCTACCGACGCTGCAACGCAGCCCGCGCCGCACCAGCCGTCGGCGGTCGCCCTCTTCCAGCGCATCCGCGGCGTCGAGCAGGCCCTGGAGCGCTGCCTCGCGGTGGCGGGGCGGCAGCGCGCCGGTGGAGGCCAGCAGGTCGTATAGCCTCCCCGGGTCGTGTCGAAGCGCCCGGGCGGCCGCCCAGCGGCGAAGGGGCGGCTCGGGGCGACGTCGGGTCTTCGCCGTCGTGTTCTCGTCGACCACAAAGTGAGGTGCCCCCTCGTCGGAAGAGCCGAGGTCCAGCCTTTGAGGGCAGGCCCAGAGGAAGGGGTACTCGATCACCACCTCCTCGGAGAGGAACGATTCGGCCAGCTCGTCGAGATCGGCATCGGTGAGGATCCCGGAGCCGTCGATCGCAGCGATCAGCTTGGCCGTGACCCGGCCCCACCGGTCGCAGGTACAGAGCAACATGGCGAGGAACGCATCGGGGAGGGTGCCGGTGCCGGTGCCGCGCACGCTGGCGAGCAGGTCGACCGCCTCCGCGCAGCGGGAGCTCGATCTCCAGCCCCACGGTGACTCGAGCAGGCGTCGGCAGAGCTCGTCGGCGTCCTCGATCGCCGACAGCTCAGCAATCGCAGGGTCTTCGTCTCGCGACGGCTCCTCTTGCCACGGCGGCTCTGGCCACATGGACAGACTGTACGCGAGGCGCGGGTTGCGGCGCGGTACCGGGAGGTCGCTCCGCAAGGGCATGCTCGCTCAGCACGGCTCGGGCGCCTGCCAGCTCCTCAGGATGCGCTGAACCTCAGCGTGCACCCGCTCGCGCGCCTCGTCTCGAGGAACGCCCGACATGAGCAGCTCGTCGTAGCAGGTGTCCTCGTGGCGCACGGAGGCGGCCACAGCGAGGGTCACCGCTCGCGGGTCGAGCGCACGACCCGCCGCGCTGCGCCCGACCCGGCCACTTCCCCGGGCGCCGGCCTGGCAGGCGATCGCCTCGGCGCGCCCGGCGTGGCAGCCGGGGAACAGCCGGACGATCTCGGCTGCCATCTCCGCCTGGAAGGCGACATCCTGCTCCGCCCGGCGAGCCTCCTCGCGCCTCTGGCGACGCGCCCGGGCTCCCTCGTCAGCGAGGCACTCCCGCTCTGCTTGGCCGAGAGCGGCCTCTTCGACGAGGATCCCCTGGCGCTCGTAACGCTTCCGCGAGCGGCTGAAGCGGACCACCACAGCAGAGAGCCCGCTCGCCTTCTTGGCGCGCCGGGTGAGAGCGGCGTCCCCCGAGGGCAGGTACACGAGATGGTCCATGTCCGCGCAGGCAAGGCACAGCGGTCCCGGGCCCTCCATGATCAGCAGGTCCCCGGTGCCCGAGCACTCCGTGCAGGTCCAGTCCTTGACCGGTGAGACCACCACCAGGTCCGCAGGCCGGCTCTGGTGCTCCGCCAACCGGCGGCGCTTCGCTTCGGACAGCGCGGGCGAGACCCAGTGCGTCCGGTAGGCACGCTCGATGTCGGGGTTGCCGGTCTTGGAGAATCGGAGGGGCCGGCGATCGCGGGTACGCGCGACGTAGACGGTCTCGCTCGGCACCAGTCGCCGGCTCGTCGCCCAGGTTCGGAAGAGCTTCATGGCGGCCGACAGCTTGGCGAGGTTGGCCTGGGTCACCCGTTCGAGGTACTCGACGCGTCCCTGGCGCCACTCCTCCACGTGCGACGGGGCGAGCCAGCCGATATCCACCAGCACGTCGATCGCGCTGACGAACTGACGCGCCGCCAGGGCGGCCTCGGCCGCTCGAACGACACGCTGCTCGAGCTCGGTCGCATTGTCCTGCTGCATCGTCGTCGCCGACACGCTCATCACCTGGAACTATAATACCACGGTGACCAGCATCTTCGCCGTCGCAGTACCTGTCGAGTTCGACGGCAGGAGCCGGGCCAGTCCTCCGACACATCGTACGGCTCGGCCAGCGGCTTCGGCTGGCCTGAGCGAACCGGGCTGACCAGCTCCGACTCCATCCTTCGGACAGGACACATAGTGGTGCCATAGTCGGTGCTGTGACGTCACCAGCTACGCCGCTGCGGATCGAGTGGTCCCGGCTCGACCCTCGGCTCTACGAGGACATGATCGCCGTTCTGCTGTCCAATCTTCACCCGACGGTGGTTCGCACCGACGGCGCTGGCGGAGACGGCGGGCGCGATGTCCACTTCGCCGGGCCGGCCGGCCTGGAGATTTTCGAGCTGAAGTCGTTCACCGGACGGCTGACCGTGCACCGCGTCACCCAAGTCAAGCATTCATTCGGAAGGGCACGGGAGAACAGCCCAGTGGTGTGGACGGTCGTGTGCCCGATCGACTTGACTCGCCAGGAGCAGGACAAGTTCACCGCGATCACCACCGAGTCGAACATCGAGTGCCACTGGTTCGGCAAGACGTGGCTGGACGCGCAGATGGCAGAGCACCCAGGTATCAGTCGGTACTTCCTCAACGACGTAAACGACGAGATCATCCAGCTAGCGAAGGAACTCGGACACGAGCAAGCGGCGCTCACCGGTGGATTGCCCGACGCCATCGGCCGACTACGGGTCCTCATGGACCGTTGCGATTCCCTCGACCCCTACTACCGGATCGATCTCGCCACCGACAGTTCCAGCGGCGCGGTCTCCGCGAGTTTGGTGCCGCGCTATGTCGGTGCCGAGCGTGATCGCCCGATCACGCACCCTGACTTTCCCTGACCTCCACGCGGCGGAGGCGACTCAACAGATGTTCCGGGCGGCCGTAGACTTCGGCGTCGGTTTCGTGGTCCCCGAGGGAGCACTCGCCAAGGTTGTCGTCGACGCGCCTGCTGGCTTCGGTGGCGAGTACTCGGGCGGCGTGCTGCGGATCGCCGACCGAGCCCTGCCCAACGCCCCGGAGTTCACGATGCGGCTGGCCGTCGCCGAGCCTGATGGTCGCCACATCGTGAGCCTGCCCTTGTCGGGGAGAACCCGCTCCGTCGGCGAGCGCGGACTCATCGCCGACTTGAAGGACGCGGCCGAACTCATGTCGGTTGAGATACGCGTTGACGCAGCCAATTCGAAGTTCACGTTTCACTACACGTTCAGTCCGCGCCCGTGCACTCCCAGCGTCGCACTTGTGCATTTCGGTGATTCCGGCCACCCGTTTCGCTTGAAAGCGGACAGCGTTTCGGGCGAAAGCGGACAGCTGCTCCCGGTGACCTGCGTGGGTGGCGGTGCTCTGGTCCGTTGTTCGGTTATGTGGTCGGGTGACGTTGACGCGCCACCCGGTCACAAGCGTAGCCAGACGGGTCCGTGCGTGTTTTCGCGGTTCTGCGTCATCTTCGCCTCACGGCCGGCCGCTGGACGTTTTTGACCGGACGAACCATCATCTCGGCCCGGCGGTCTAGAGCGGCAGTGGGCGTTCGTGCCAGACCTCGCCTGTCCTGTCGTCGTGTCGGAGCCAGCGATAGCGCCTGTGGGCCGACTGCGGCGTGCAGACGAGACGGACTGCGATCTCGGCCCAGGTGCACCCGGCCGCCACCGCCCTCGCGATCGAGAGCTCGCGTTCAGTATTGAGCTTTTCGATCTGGGCGGTGAGAGACTCGATGCGGCGGAGCGGGTCGGCCATCTGATCAGCTTATGCTGATGACACCCCGTCCTCCGGGGCAGCGTGGCATTGTGACGGCCCCACAGGGTTGGGCGGGCCGCGCCGGGAGCGAGAAGTTTCTGGCCTCCCTTGACCGCGGGCTTCGTTGTTAACTGTATGGTTATCCGCGCATATGACGGAGCGACGCGACTACTACCTCGGCCCGGCGGCCGACGAGGACACCAAACAGGTGCTCGACACCGCCATCGCTGCGCTGGCCGCCGTCCGGAACATGGGCCGTGGCGATGCCGGCGTCGATCTCCACCTGCTGATGAGCCTGATCGAAGAGGCAAAGACCAGGGTCGGCGCTGCGGTGACCGAGGCTCGGTCGCAGCAGTACTCCTGGGCGCAGGTCGCCGATCTTCTCGGTGTCACCCGCGCGAGTGCCTGGCAGCGCTACTCACGCGGTGAGGAGGCCGAGGCAGCCCACCCCGCGGGGAGTTCACTCATGCCGCCAGTACCTCGGTCAGCTCGTCAAGGAGGGGTGTGAGCTGGTCGCCGAACAGCTCGTACGCCTTCCCAAGTCCGCCGTGCTGGACGAACGGCACGCCTTCGAAGTCCTCTGCGTTGATCACGAGCGACGCGGCGATGTGGTCGCGGATGCGCCCGAGCCAGACGCGCTGCTCGTCGGTGAAGGTGCGACCCGCGGTCTCTTGTTGAGCGATCCAGGCCGAGAAGCGCTCCTGGACGAGGTCAGGGAACGGAACGAGTTGCTCGTCCTGCTGAAGTGCGTAGCGCACGAGGGAGACGATGTTCGTCAGGACGCGGCCCGGTGACCCGTGGACCTTGGAGCGGTCGAGGGTCTCGTACGCCTGCCAGAGCTGCTCGGGCGTCCAGCGATACGGCGGCCGGCCGATGGCGTGAGCCAGCTCCTTGATCTCCTTGAAGGTGAGGCGCTGCGAGTACGGCCGGCTGTAGAGGATCTGAAGGGCGGTGATCTCGTCCTTGTGCTCCTCGATGAACGCCTGGAACGACTCGACGGTGTGCCGAGCACGGTCGGTGGCATCGACCGAAAAACCGGCATCGACGAGGACGTCCTTGGAGGCTTCGTCGATGAGCTGCTCGTAGGAGCGACGGACATCGATGAGCTTGGTGCGCAGCTCGGGGCTGTCAAACGGCCGGGTGGCAGCCTCGATCAGCTCGGCCTTGGCGGTGGCGACTTCATCGAAGCTCGGCTCGTCCTTGCCGGTTGCCCGGCGGGCTTCGGCAAGGTGGCGATCGGGGTCGAGGGCGTCGACGAGGAGATGGGCCAAGTCCTGCAAGCGGGCACCGGCCGCCTCTTCGAGCTCTGCCCGGTCCTCCTTGGTGATGCTGCGGTCGAGCCGGGCGATGCGTGCCGCGACCGAGGAGATGAGATCGGGATCGCGCTCACCGTAGGCGAGGCGCTGGAGGTGCTTGCCGAAGGGTACCCCTGGCTGGCGTTCGAGCGGGACCGTGTCGTGGAGATCGGCCTCGGTCACCCCGACGGCGTCCACGATGACGAAGCGATCCTTGACCCGCGCGTCGGGGGTGACCCCTTGGAGGTCGGTCGGGTTGATCACCCGGACGCCGCGGCCCTTCATCTGCTCGAAGAAGTTGCGGGAGCGGACCATGCGCATGAAGAAGACACATTCGAGCGGCTTCACATCGGTGCCGGTGGCGATCATGTCGACCGTGACCGCGATGCGAGGGTTGTAGCTGTTGCGGAACGAGGCGAGCAGGTCCTCGGGTCGCTGGCCCTGGGAGCCCGAGCGGTAGGTGATCTTGGCGGCGAAGTCGTTGCCCTTACCGAACTCCTCGCGCACGACCTGGACGATGTCATCCGCGTGGCTGTCGTCCTTGGCGAAGATAAGGGTCTTCGGCACGTGCTCCCGGCCGGGGAAGATCTCGGGCAGCTTCTCCCGAAAGGTCCGGATGATGGTGCGGATCTGGTCCTTCGCGACGACCTTACGATCGAGCGCGGCGGGGTCATAGGTGACGTCGTCGTCGAGCTTCTCCAGGCGGACCGCCCGGGTCTGGCGGTCGCGGAACTTGGTGACGAGACCGGCGTCGACCACAGACCCCCGCCCGGTGATCTCGGTTGCGATCTTGTAGACGTCGAAGTCGACGTTGACGCCGTCGGCAACCGCCTGGTCGTGGTTGTACTCCATGACGAGGTTCTGGTCGAAGAAGGCGAAGGTCTGCTTGCCCGGCGTCGCCGTCAACCCGACGATGAAGGCGTCGAAGTAGTCGAGGACCTGGCGCCACACGCCGTAGATGGAGCGGTGGCACTCGTTGACGATGATCACGTCGAAGGCCTCGATGGGAAGCTTCGGGTTGTAGGACACCTCGACCGGCGCCTTGGGCTCCAGCTCGTAGGCCGAGGCCTCGTCGAGCTCGGGAGCCATCTCGGGATCGCCGCGAAGGATCGAGTACAGGCGCTGGATGGTGGAGATCACCACGCGCGACGGTTTGTCGATGGCGTTGGTCTGCAGGTGCTGGACGTTGTAGAGCTCGGTGAACTTGCGACCGTCGTCGGGGGTGGTGAAGGCCTGGAACTCCTTCAAGGTCTGGCGGCCGAGGTTCGCCCGATCGACGAGGAACAGCACCCGGCCCGCATCGGCGTGCTTGATGAGCCGGTAGCAGACGTTGGCTGCGGTGAAGGTCTTCCCCGAACCCGTCGCCATCTGGATGAGCGCCCGGGGACGGAAGTGGACGAGGGACTCCTCGAGGTGGCGTATCGCCGTCTCCTGGGCGGCCCAGAGCCCGGTCGAGGAGAGCGAGGGAAGCTGGAGCAGGCGCTGGCGCAGGGTTGCCTGCTCGATGCCGCCGAGGGCTGACCAGGCGCGCACCCAGCCGGCGAGGGTCTCGGGGCGGTGGAAGGTGAAGACCTGGCGGCTGGCGGGCTCGGGGTCGAAGCCGTTGGTGAAGCGGGTCTCGACGCCGGTCGACTCGTAGGCGAAGGCGAGTGGCCTGGTCAGCGCGGGGACGGTGTCGGGGAGGCCCGCCGTGTACTTCGCCGACTGCCACTCGACGCCGGTGAGCGGGGTGCCCCTCTTCTTCGCCTCGATGACCCCGGCGGCCTAGCGGTCGACGAAGAGCAGGTAGTCGGCGTCCCCGTGGCCTTCGAGCATGGGGAACTCGCGTACTGCGACGCCTGGGCCAGCGCCGAGGTTCATCTGCTTGTGGCGTTGGACGGTCCACCCGCAGGCCGTGAGCTGGCGGTCGATGTCGACGCGCGCTTGGGCCTCGGGGCCGAGGTAGTCCTCGGCGTCAGGCACGAGAAGAACCACCGCTGCTCGTGTGCTGTCCGTTCGTGCCATCGCGTTGTTCCTGCGTGTCCTTGTCTCGGGGCTGCCGACACGGTCGGTGCTTCCTGATCGCAAGGCTACTGACGCCCCGGTCCCCGAGCCCGGACTCCACCGCCGTCGGGGGGACCCCGACCTCGCGCCGTGGTCACGGCCCGCCTCGACCGGCACCTCAGGGAGGCGACCTCCGGGATCGGTCACCACTCGTCGCCGACCGACACGGTGACGACCCGCTTGGGTCGGTGCCGGCTGCGGAGCCAGGTGTCCTTCTCGGGCGGTGGTCGCATGCGGGTCGGTCGCCCCCGGTAGCGACGGTGGAGGGTCTGCCAAGACATGTCGGTGAACTTGGCGAGGAGTCGCCACGAGCAGCCGTCCTGGTTCGCCTCGTAGATCGCCTGGTGAAGCGCCAGTTCGGCGTCGCTGCGCATGGCCGTGAGCGACTCGATTAGCGCGGCCCTATGCGGTGCGAGCCGGGCGGCCTGGCCCCGAGCGAGGGTCGCCTCGATGGCACGGCCCTCCCGCTCGAACTCGTCGGCAGCCCGAAATTTCGACAAATAGGCGCTTCTCATTCTCCCAGCGTATCAGCTTGTTGTGTCTCGTTTTCGGACGCCTTCTCGGTGTTTATGCGAGGACCCCCCTGTTTATATGTGGAGGTTTTCGGTTCCGGCCGGGCTCTCCCACAGACAGCCATCGATCACAGGAGGATCCCGTTGCCATCTTCTATCCCCGCTTCGCCTTCCGAGCCCGCACCGTCCCCGAGCCTGCCCCACGGGCCGCTCACCCACTTCCTCGCCCACCCCGACGCCTGGTGGAAAGACCTCGGCAACCATCTCGTCCACTTCGCCAACCAGGTCCTGCCCATCACCGTGCCCGGGGTGATCGCCGTCCTGGGGCTGGTGGCCACCTGGGCGGCCGTCCGGCTACTTGGCCGTCTCCGGCCACCGTCTGGCGGCCAGCTCGTCGAGGTGGCGATGCCAGCTGTCGTCGAGGCGAAGGGTGCCCTCGCCTTCTTGCGGAACCTCCACCCGGTACTGGCCGGCAAGCGCCACCTCCTTCGCCCCACCGGCCGCGGCGTCTTCGAGATGGAGGGATCCGGTGACGGCATCGGTCTGCGGCTCTGGGCGTCCGCGGACATCTCGGCGCACGCCGTCGCCCGGGCCGTCTCCTCGGCGTGGCCGGGCGCACAGTGCCACGTCCGTGACGCCCACCGCACAAAGCTCGCCGGTCCGCTCACCTCCTGCGGGGAGCTGCGGCTCGCGGCACCGGCGTGGCTCCCACTCGGCACCGACCATGTCGTCGATCCGCTTCGCACCGTGATCGGCGCCCTCGGCTCCTGGGACAGCGGCCAGCAGGGACTGGTCCAGGTCCTCGTCCGCCCCGCCGGTGCCCGCCCCACCCGCATGCTCGTCCGAGCCGCCCGGTCACTCCAGACCGGCCGGCCCAGCGCGCTCGTCCCCCGGGTGCTCGCCGCCTGGCGGAGCGCTCCGGCGCGGCCTGCGGTCCCTGACCCGATGCGGACGGCCGACGTGCGCCACGCGGTCCACAAGGCGAGCGACCTGCCTGTGTTCGATGTCGCCGTCCGCTACGGGCTCTCGTGTGCCCAGCCCGGCCGCGGCGCACGACGTCACCTTCGCGCCCGCTCCCACGAGCTCACCGCCGCTTTCGGTGTCTATGCCGGGCGCAACCACTTCGTCGCACAGCACCGCTCGGGAAGTCGCCGACGACTCGAACGACGCGTCTTCGGGCGTGGCCAGGTCCTCGGCCTCTCCGAGGTCGCAGCCCTCGCGCATCTTCCCTACGACGAGATGATCCCCGGCCTCGCCCACTCGAGCGCTGCCGCGGTCGCCCCGCCCCCGGGCGTGCTGGCGGCCTCGCGGCGCCAGGACAGCACGGGATGGGAGGACGACAATGCGTACTTCTGAGGCCGCCGGTGACGGAGCCGGGCTCCGGGTGCTCGGGGACACCGAGATCGGCCCCCGGCGTGCCGTCGCTCTCGGGGTCGAAGACGGCCGCTTCCACACCCACGTCATCGGTGCGACCGGCTCGGGCAAGTCGACGCTGCTCGCCAACCTGGCGCTCGCCGACATGGCAGCCGGCCGTGGCGTGGTGGTCATCGACCCGAAGGGAGACCTCGTCGTCGACCTGCTCGCCCGGATCCCGGGTCGCGCCATGGAGCGACTGATGCTCATCGACCCCGAGGAGACCGAGGCGCCACCTGCCTTGAACGTCCTCGGCGGTGAGCCGGCCGAGGTGGCGGTCGACCACGTGGTGTCGGTGTTCGCCCGGATCTTCGCCGCCTACTGGGGGCCGAGGACCGACGACGTGCTGCGCTCGGCGTGTGCCACCTTGCGCTGGCTCCCGGGTGCGACCCTGGCCGACGTCCCGGTGCTCCTCACCGACCGGCGCTTCCGGGCGCCCCTCGTGGCCGGGCTGTCGGAACGATCGGGGCTGAAGGGCTTCTGGGACGGCTACGACGCCCTGTCGCCCGCCGGCCAGGCCCAGGTGATCGGCCCGGTCATGAACAAGCTGCGGGCCGTGCTCGCCCGGAGCTTCGCTCGAGACCTGCTCGGTTCGGCCAGCTCCAGCTTCTCTATGGCCGACGTTCTCGACGGCGGCGTGCTCCTCGCCCGGCTCCCCAAGGGCCTCTTGGGCGAGGACACGGCGCGGCTGGTGGGCTCGCTGCTCGTCGCCGGGGTGTGGCAGGCGGCGACCGCCCGTGCCGGGCGGACGGTCCGCCACGACGCGTCGCTCTACGTCGACGAGGCACACAACTTCTTGGCCCTCCCCGGCGCGCTCGACGACGTGCTGGCCGAGGCCCGCGGCTACCGCCTGTCGCTCACCTTGGCCCACCAGCACCTCGGCCAGCTGCCCCGCGACCTTGCCGAGACCGCCTCGGCCAACGCCCGCAACAAGGGGTACTTCAACGTCTCGCCCGAAGACGCCCGGGTGCTCGCCCGCCACACCGAGCCCTACGTGAGCGCGTACGACCTCAGCCATCTCGGTGCCTACCAGGTCGCCTGTCGCCTGGTGGTCGGTGGCCAGGACCTGCACGCCTTCACCCTTCGGACCCGGCCGATGGCCCGTGCTGTCCCCGGTCGGGCGGCCGAGGCCCGGACGGCGGCCCGAGCCAACGCCGGGCGCACCCGAGACGAGCGTCGACACGAGCTGCTCGTGCGTCGACGCCAGCACCGCCGAAGTGACGGCGGCGGGTCGCCAGGCGTCTCGACCGGCGTGCCTGGTGGCGTCTCGTCCGCCGTCCTTGAGACGCCGGGGTCACGACCGCAGAACCGCCGGCACCGAGCCGCTCCCACCCCGGCGTCGGAGGACCCCGACTCGTGGAGCATGTCATGACTGGTTCTTCTTCTCTCCGGCGGGGCGCCGTGCCGGCACTCGACGTGCTCGGCCGGTTGACCGAACGCGACCGCCTCATCTGCCGGGTGCTGTGGGAGCACCGGATCCTCACCACCGAGCAGGTCTGCGACCTGTGCTTCACGAGCCTCGTCTCGGCCCAGCACCGCCTCGTCGCCCTGTGGCGCCTCGGAGTCTTGGAACGGTTCCGCTCCATCCGCCCGGTGGGGTCGGAGTCCTGGCGCTACACGTTGGGGCCGCTCGGCGCTGGCCTGGTCGCAGCCGAACGCGGGGTGGATCCGCCCGGGGCCTCGGTGCTGCGCGACCGGGTGGTGGCGCTCGCGGCCGGGCAGCGAACCGCCCACACCCTCGGGGTGAACGGGTTGTTCTGCGCGCTCCACGCCGCGGCAGGCTCTCGGCCCGACGCGTCGGTGGGCGCGTGGTGGTCCGAGCGGCGGTGCGCGGCGGAGTGGGGGGACTTCGTGCGTCCCGACGCGTACGGGGTCTGGGAAGAAGGCGGGCACCGGGTCGAGTTCTTCGTCGAGCACGACACCGGGACCGAGACCCTCGCCCGGGTCGCGGCCAAGCTGGAGGGCTACCGCGACCTCGCCGAGGCCGAGGGCTCGGCCCGCTCCGTGTTGTTCTGGCTGGCCCAGCCAGGCCGTGAGCCGGCGCTGCGCCGGGCACTCGAAGGGACCGCCCTGCCCGTCGCGACGGCCGCCGCCTGCACCGGCAGTCCCGCCGATGCGGTGTGGCTCGCGCTGCGCGAGGCGGCACCCCGGCGTCGGCTTATCGAGCTGGCCGAGCGGGCCACGGTGCCGAGCCGATGACCAACAACCGCCCCCCGGCCACCAGTCATGGCGCCGAACTTGAGCATCGACGCCGTCCCGGACGGCCCGTGCCGACAGATCCCGCCCCGGTCTGCGAACCTGGCCGAGGCGATCACCCTCTCGCGGTGCGTGGACAGCTTCGCCTCGTGGGCGGCGAGGCCGGCCGGGCATTGGCGGCGGCCCAGGGTCGAGCGCTTGCCGCCCTGCTCGCCTCGCTCGGCGACGTGGAGGTAGGACAGGGGAAGGAGGTCTCGCCATGACCACGCCCGCCGGCACATCGCCTCGCTACGCCTGGTATGGGCGGGTGTCGACTGAGGACGAACAGGACCCGACGCTCTCCTTCCCTCGCCAGCTGCAAAACGCCGAGCGACAGGTGGCCGAGGCCGGCGGGCGGATCGTCGCCCACTACTACGACATCGAGTCCGGCACTGGCTCCTACGCCGCACGTGGCTCTGGCGGCCTCACCGGCTTCGACATCGCCATCCCACGCGACGGCGGCCTCAAGGAGCTGCTCGCCGACGCGGGCCGCCGGCCGGGCCGCTTCGACCGCGTGATCGTGGAGTCGATCAGCCGCCTCAGCCGCAACTCCTCGGTCGCCTTCGGCGTCGAAGACGAGCTGCGATCGGCAGGGGTACGGCTCTGCGCGGCCGACGAGCCCCAAGAGGAGTCCTTCGGGACCATCGTGCTCGGCCACGTGAACATCGGCATCGCCCGGGGCTATCACCACGAGCTGATGGTGAAGTCCCGCCAGGGCCAGGAGACCTCCACCCGCCAGGGCTGGCACACCGGCGGTGTCGCCCTCTACGGCTATCGCTTCGTGACCCACGACCACCCCAACCCCCACAAGGCGAGCCACGGTATCAACAAGCGCACCTTGGAGCTGGACCCCGTGAGGGCCCCGGTGGTGCGCACCATCTACGACTGGTACCTGGGCGGGGGCATGGGCCTCCTCCAGATCCGCGATCGCCTCAACGCCGACCCCGACCGCTACCCGCCGCCGGTCCCGGTCGACCCGACGACCGCCCGTGGTGCGTGGAGCCGCTCCAGCGTCTGGGAAGTGCTGCGCAACCCGAAGTACACCGGCTACCAGGTCTGGAACCGACGGGCTCGAAAGAAGGGCCACAACCGGACCAACCCTCCCGAGATGTGGGTCTGGTCCGACGAGCCGGCACACCCTGCGATCGTCACGCGCGAGGAGTACGACGCGGTGCAAGGGCGCGCCAAGTCCAACGAGCGCTCGCGCCAAGGAGTGCTGGCGACCGTCGCCCGACCCACCGCCAAACATGACTACCTCTACCGAGGGCTCCTCTGTTGCGGGATCTGCGGGCTGCGCATGTGGGGGAACCACCGCCGCCAGACCACCTACTACTCCTGCCAGCCATCGCACCAGCGCTCGAAGGACATCCCCGCCGACCACCCGCCCCACGTGTACCTGAACGAGCAACGCCTCAACGACGCACTGCTCCCGTTCCTCGCCACCGCGCTCTTCGGCCCAGAGCGCACCGGGTACTGGCGCACCTGCCTCGAAGCCGCGGCCGAGCCGGAGCGCGCCGCGCCGGCGAAAGAACGCGGCGCAGAGATCGAAGCCGAGATCACCGACCTCGAACGGCGCCTCACGCGCCAACTCGTCAACCTCGAAGCCGAAGACGTGACTGCTGCCCTTCGCCGGCGCGTCGGCCAGCGCGTGGCCGAGCTGGAGGACGCCATCGCCGTGCGGCGCGAGCGATTGGTGGCAC
This sequence comes from Actinomycetes bacterium, assembly GCA_021845725.1. Lineage (GTDB taxonomy): Bacteria > Actinomycetota > Acidimicrobiia > Acidimicrobiales > RAAP-2 > JAJYVT01. The sequence goes on from JAJZVL010000054.1 coordinate 18,413, forward strand.
TCGCCCGAGCCTCGGCGACAGAGGCGCCCACGTTGGCCGACGTCGCCCCATTGCTCGACCGCCTGCCGATCCTCGCCGGCATGCTCGACGCGGCGCCCCAGGGCGAGCTGCGGGCGCTGTTCGACTCGCTACAGCTCGACGTCGTCTACCAGCCGGCCGAGGGCGCCATCGATGTCGCAGCCACCCTCTACGATCTCGGCAGCGAGACTGCCCAGTCCGCCGCACGCGAAAGTGCGGAGGACTGGTCGGCGCCCCCGGCAGGATTCGAACCTGCGCACCCGGCTCCGGAGGCCGGCGCTCTATCCCCTGAGCTACGGGGGCGATTCCGCCCTGGTCTGGCGACGTTATGCCAGTCTAAGCGGCTCCGCGC
>JAJZVL010000055.1 GCA_021845725.1 Actinomycetes bacterium
CGCCACTGCTCGCGGGGCTCGTTCGCTCGGATGGCCGACATGCCTCTAGCGTAGGGTCCTCGGACCCTCTCCGTCCGCCTGGAGCCGCCGGTGCAGCGCTACGCTGCGCCAATGGCCAGCTCGCCACGTGCCGATGGCGCGTCCGGGCAGCCAGCGGTGGGATCGTCGAGGAGGGTCGAGCGCGTCGGCCTGCTCGGCGGCACCTTCGACCCGCCGCACTGTGGGCACGTCGCCATGGCCAGGGCGTCGATGCGGTCCCTCGCGCTCGATCGCCTGGTCCTCGTCGTCGCGAACCAGCCCTGGCAGAAGGTCCCACTGCGCTCGGTCACCCCCGCCGAGGACCGGCTTGCGATGGTCGAGGCCATGGCGCCACTGGTGCCGGGCGCTGAGGTGTCGCGCCTCGAGATCGACCGGGGTGGACCGAGCTACACCGCAGACACGGTCGACGCGCTGCTGGATGACGCCGCGTTTCGGGGAGCGACTCTCGACCTCTACTTGATCGTTGGTGCTGACCTCGTGGCCGGGCTCAGCACGTGGAAGCGGGTGGACCACCTGCGTGCCGCCGTGACCCTGGCCGTCGTCGCCCGTCCGCACAGCGACGCCCCGCCGCCGTGCGGCTGGAAGGTCGTCTACGTGGAGGACCACCCCGTCGACGTGTCGAGCTCCGAGGTGCGCGATCGCCTGGAGCGGGGCCTGCCCGTCGACGGCCTGGTGCCCGACGAGGTGGTCCGCTGCATCCGCTCGCGTGATCTGTACGCTGTACCCAGATGAGCCAGACGAGGATGCCGGTAGGGGACACGGTGGTGCCCCGTCCACCAGATCGCCGGACGGTCCGTGACGCGAGGCGCAGAACGCGCCGGCTGCGACGTCTGTACGCCCTGAGCGGTCTCGCCGTCCTCGCGGCGTTCCTCGCAGCGACCATCGTGGTCGTGGACATGGTCCGTTGAGGGTGCCCGGAGCGGCGGTGGTCGCCGCGACTGCGGCGGACGAGAAGCTTGGTCATGACACCGTCGTGCTCGCCATGGACGAGGCGCTCGGCGTCGTCGACGCCTTCGTCGTGACGAGCGGTCGCAACGTGCGCCAGGTCCGCACCCTCGCCGAGGACATCGAACAGCGGGTGAAGATCCGCTGCGGGCGTGCGCCCTTCAGCGTCGAAGGGCTTCGGGACGCGACGTGGGTCCTCATGGACTACGGCGACTTCGTCGTGCACGTCTTCTTGGAAGAGGTCCGGACGTTCTACGACCTCGAGCACCTCTGGGTCGGCGCGCCGCGGGTGAGCTGGCGGGCAGCGGCGGCGGGCTGAGCGGTCGAGCGGTCGGGCCGCTTCGGCGCCCGCGTCAGGGCGTCGTGGTGGTCGTCGATGCCGTGGCTGTCAGCAATGTGGCGTACTGCGACTCGTGCACCGCCCCTGTCGAGAGGGCTCCCGTCTCTACGGGTACCTCGATGTGCACGCCTTCGATCTCGAAGATCACGCCGAAGCCAGGTCTGATCGACGTCACCGTGTAGACGACCTGTGCCACGCCCAGCACCTCCTGGGTGCCCGAGAGGATGCCGAAGTCCCCGCTGAAGTCGAGCGAGATGATCTTCTTCTGCGATGTCTCCTGAGTGGACAAGAGGTGGATCCCGGCACTGAGGGCGGTGACGATGCCCTTCGCGCGCTCGGGAGGGGTCGGGCCGCCGAGAAGGGCGTCGATCACGGTGCTGATCTTCGGGTGCGGGGGCGCGACCCGCCCGACCGGCGTGATGCGGCCGTCGGGGCCCACGAAGAAGACGTCCACGGGTGTGCACGCGCTCTTTGTGCAAGGGTTCACCGTGGGACGGGTGCTGGGGAGCCGTGTCTGGAGCTGGCGTGCCGAGATCGGGTTCGCGGACTGCTGCGTGGGGATGCCGCACGCGCCCAGCGTGAGACCTGCGAGCACGAGCGCGCCGAGCACGCCCAGCGAGCGCCACGGACGTCTCACGGCTCGGTTCACGCCTCGATGCCCCCCGGGGAGAGCTCGTGCTCGTCGTCGGTCTCGGCGAGATGGCCGGGGAGCTCGACGGTGAACCTCGCCCCGCCACTCCCGGACTCCTCGGCCCACACGTGGCCTCCGTGCAGCCGGACGTGCTCCGCGACGAGAGCCAGCCCCAGGCCGGTGCCGGTGCCGGTGCCGCGCTGGAAGGCCGTATGGCCCCGGTAGAAGCGTTCGAAGACCTTCGTACGCTCGGTGGGCGCGAGCCCGGGGCCCGCGTCCTCCACCGAGACGAGCACGGAGCGACCGTCAGCAGCGACGACATCGCCCGGGGCCACGCGTACGAGCGTCGCGCCACCTCCGTAGAGCGAGGCGTTCTCGAGGAGGTTCGAGATGACGCGCTCGAACCTCCGCTTGTCGACCCACAGATGGGTGCCTGCCACGGCGGGATCCACCTCGACGGGCGGAGCGGGGACGTCAGGGGGCAGGGAGCGCTGCGCTGCGGCAACCGCCTGCCGCACCAGCTCTCCGGGGTCGACCTCCTCGAGGGACACCTCCGCGGCTCCGCTGTCCGATCGGGAGATCTCCAAGAGGTCGCCCACCATGCGTTGGAACCTCCGGACGTCGGCGGAGAGGAGCTCGAGGGCACGCCGCCCGGTCGGGCTGAGCGAGCTCGCCTGGGCCTCGAGCACCTCGAGGCTCGCTGCGAGCGTCGTGAGGGGGGAGCGGAGCTCGTGGCTCACGTCGGAGGTGAAGCGGGCCTCGCGCTCGATGCGCTCTTGGAGCTGGTCGACCATGCGGTTGAAGGAGCTGGTGAGGGCGGCGAGGTCAGGATCACCGGCTGCCGACACGAGACGGGTGCCGAGGTCCCCTTCCGAGATCGCGACCGCAGCGCGCGAGACGCCGGTGAGCGGCCTGAGGGAACGTCCGCTTGCCCATCGGCCGAGCACCGCGCCGAGGAGGGTGGTCACCGCGCCCGCGCCGAAGATCGCCAGTGCGAGCACGCGGAGCGTGTGGCCGAGCTCGCTCACGTCGAAGATCTCGAAGTAGGCGCCCTGGACCGACTTGATCGGGATCCCGACCGCGATCTGCGTCCTGCCGTCGAATGTGTAGGTCTGGGACCCCGGCGTGCCCCGTCGCAGGACGAGCGAGCGCAACGACGCGGGGATCTCGCTCTGGGTCACGCTGAATGTGCGCTCGTACCAGACCGATCCTCGTTCTTCGAGGAGCGAGTGCGAGTTCGAGTTCGGTGTGATCTTGTCCGCCGTTGTGAGGATCTGGACGATGTCGGTTGTCTGGGCCGCGATGTTCTGGCTCACGTAGATCGCGTTCACGACGGCGTCGTGGACTGCTGTGCTCTCCCGTTCGCCCACGAGGAAGTGTCGCGTCGTGAAGTAGCTGAGCGCACCCATGCTCGCCGAGAGCACCAACGCGCCGAGTGCGAACGTCACCGTGACCCGCGCCCTCAGGCCGAGGCGGGTCCACAGCGGTGCCGAACGCGCCGGGCGGCGAGGCTCAGGGCACAAGCTTGTAGCCCATGCCCCGGACGGTGAGGATGTGGCGAGGAAGGGCAGGGTCCGGCTCGATCTTGGTCCGCAGGCGCCTGATGTGCACGTCGACGAGGCGTCCGTCACCGAAGTAGTCGTAGCCCCAGACCCGGTCGAGCAGCTGCTCTCGGCTGAGCACCTTGTTCGGGCTCGAGGCGAGCTCGCAGAGCAGCCGGAATTCGGTCTTGGTGCAGTGGACCTCGCCGCCCTCTCCCGCGTGCCGGAGCACGCCTTCTTCGGGCACCAGCTCGAGATCGCCGAACGCGAGGACCGTCGGCTGCTCGTCGACGGGTCGCACCCTGCGCAGGAGAGCCCGGATCCTCGCCCCGAGCTCCTTGGTCACGAACGGCTTGGTCACGTAGTCGTCGGCACCGGCCTCCAGCCCTGCGACGACGTCGTGGGTGTCCGCGCGAGCGGTCACGATGATGATGGGCACGGCGCTCTGGCGACGCAGCGCCCGGCAGCACTCGAAGCCGTCCATTCCCGGGAGCATGAGGTCGATCAGCACGACGTCGGCCGGGTGCTCGGAGAACAGCTCGAGCGCCTCCTCGCCGCTCGCCGCCTCGTCGATCTCGTACCCCTCCGCCTCGAGGGCGAGCCGCATGGACGACCGGATGCGCTCGTCGTCCTCTACGACCAGGATGCGGCTCGCCATGACCCCAAGGTTACGGCGTTGCAGCACCTCGATGGGGACGTGGGCAACGGACCCGCCGCTACTGTTGGCGCCGTGGCGACGCAGGCCGGCGTGAGCCAGGTCCCGGGCTGGTGGCTCGGGGAGTTCGGCGAATGGCTGCGCGGGCGCTCGGAGGCGACCCGAAAGGCGTACCTCGGCGACGTCTCGGCGTTCTGCGAGTGGGCTGGCCGCCTGCGATGCGCAGGTCCCGGCGACGTCGACCGCATCCAGCTCCGCCGCTACCTGGCGTACCTGTCGACCCGCGGCTACGCCCGCGCCAGCGTCGCCCGCAAGGCTGCCGCGCTCCGGGCGTACTTCAGCTGGTGCCGGCGGCGCGGGCTTCTCTCCGAGGACCCTTCCCAGCGCCTCGGATCCCCTGCACCGGGCGGGCGGCTCCCCGCAGTGCTGTCCGCTGCCCAGATCGAAGAGCTGCTCGAGGGTCGGGGAGGAGGGGCACGCGCTCGCTCGGGAAAGGCGACGCACGACCGTGACGGAGCGAAGAGCGCGAGCCATGCTCCCAATGGGGCCCACGCGAGGCGCTCGGTGGCGTGCACGCTGCGCGACGACGCGGTCTTGGAGCTCTTGTACGCGGCCGGCCTGCGAGTCTCCGAGCTCTGCGGCCTCGACCGTAGGGGTGTCGACCTTCGGGCGCGCACGGTGACGGTGGTGGGGAAGGGCGACAAGGAGCGCCAGGTTCCCGTCCACGCCCGCTGCGCCGAGGCGCTCCGGCGTTGGCTCGAAGAGGGGCGCCCCGCGCTCGCAGGTCCCGACAGTCCCCCAGAGGCCGTGTTCTTGAACCGGCGGGCGTTGCGGCTAGGGCCGCGCGACGTCCGGCGCATCCTCGACCGGCGCTCTCCGGTCCCGACCCATCCCCATGCGCTGCGCCACTCGATGGCGACCCACCTCCTCGACGGGGGGGCGGACCTGCGCGTGGTCCAAGAGCTCCTCGGGCACGCCAGCCTTCGGACGACCCAGATCTACACGCACGTGAGCAGGGAGCGCCTTGTCGAGGTCTACTCCCGGGCGCACCCTCGCGCCTGACCGGCTGGCCGGCTCAGTCGCAGAACGAGTGGCCGAAGCTCGGGTGCAGCGGGTATCCTGCTGACTGCCCGCCGTCCGGCGGGCGACGTACGAGCAACCGACCCCGCACCCGAGCGCGTTCCACGGTCGCCCCGAGGGGTGCTGCGCACGGGGAAGTGCAACCGACTGGAGGAATAATGGCCGTCGTCACGATGCGACAGCTGCTGAGCGCCGGAGTGCACTTCGGCCACCAGACCAGGCGCTGGAACCCGAAGATGCGCCGGTACATCCTCGGCGAGCGTGACGGGATCTACCTCATCGACCTGCGCAAGACGCTGGAGGGGATCGAGCGCTCCTACGCATTCGTGCGCGACCTCGCCGCCGGCGGCGGCAACATCCTCTTCGTCGGCACGAAGAAGCAGGCCCAGGGGCCGATCGCCGACTACGCGGCGGCGTGCGGGATGCCGTATGTGAACCAGAGGTGGCTCGGCGGCATGCTGACCAACTTCGCCACCGTCTCTGCGCGGGTGAAGCGCATGCAAGTCCTGCGCACGATGCAGGCTGCGGGCGACTTCGACGGGATGCCGAAGCGTGAAGCGCTGCGCCATGTGCGCGAGCTCGAGAAGCTCAGCCGGAACCTCGGAGGGGTCAGCGGCCTCGACCGCCTTCCCGAGGCCATCTTCGTCATCGACACGAAGAAGGAGCACATCGCCGTCACCGAGGCGAACAAGCTGCGCCTTCCGGTGGTCGCCGTCGTCGACACGAACTGCGACCCCGACGTCATCGACTACGTCATCCCGGGAAACGACGACGCGATCCGCGCCGGGTCACTGCTGTGCCGCGTCATCGCCGACGCCGTTGCCGAGGGGCGCTGGATCGCGGCGCACCGGCCGCCACCGCGGCGCTCCGAGACCGCCGCTGCGCCTTCGGCCGCGCCGGCCCCGCCGCGGCCGCGGCCGAGGGCGAGCGTCGACGCCTCCCACCCCGAGATCCCGGCGGAGCCCTCGCCGCCCGAACCTGGGGCGCTGCCACTGCGAGAGGATGCAGGTGTCGCGGCCTCCCCCGATGCCGGCTCGGCCTCACCGGAGATGCCCGAGCAGGCTGAGCCCACCCCCATCACCACGGAGGCCTGAGAAGTGCCCGAGTTCAGTGCGAGAGACGTCCAGTCGCTCCGGCGATCTGCCGGAGTGGGCATGCTCGACGCGAAGCGTGCCTTGGAAGAGACCGGTGGCGTCATGGAGGATGCGATCCAGTGGCTGCGCGTGAGGGGGCTCGCCAAAGCCGGGACCCGAGAGGGTCGTGACGCCGTTCAGGGTGCCGTGGCGGCAGTCCGCCAGGGATCGAGCGCAGCCATCGTGGAGCTGCGCTGCGAGACGGACTTCGTCGCGAAGGCGCCCGACTTCGTCTCCCTCGTCGACGACCTGGCTGCCCTCGTCGCAGCCAAGGGTGAGGAGGCCGTCGAGGAGCGCAAGGACGAGATCGACCAGCTCCGCACGTCGCTGCAGGAGAACATCTCGGTGGGGCGTGTCGTGCGGGTGGAGAGCGGCGAGGGCCAGGTTCTCGACACCTACGTCCACCAGCAGTCCGGGCGCGGGGTCAACGCGGTGATCGTGCTCCTCCAAGGCGGGACCCAGGAGCTCGCGCACGACGTGGCCGTCCACATCGCGTTCGCGCGCCCTGAGTACCTGCGGCGCGAGGACGTGCCCGAAGCCGAGGTTGCCGCGGAGCGGGCGACCGTCGAGCAGATCTCGCGTAACGAGGGGAAGCCCGAGGCGGCGTTGCCCAAGGTGGTGGAGGGGAGGATGAACGGCTGGTTCAAAGAGCGCGTGCTCCTCGAGCAGCCCTACGTCCGTGACGAGAAGCGGTCGGTCGCCGACCTGCTCGGGACGGCCCAGATCGTCAGGTTTGCTCAGGTGGTGGTCGGCTCCTGAGCTCGGCGCACGTGACCACAGGCGACAACGAGGACCGGGAGAGTGCCGCGCATGGGTGAGCCTCGACGTCTGGTCCTCAAGATGTCAGGTGAGGCACTCGCCTCGTCCGCGTCGGACGAGACCATCGACGCATCGGTCGTCGAGCGGATCGCCGGAGAGATCGCGGCGGTGCTGGTCGAGCTCCCGCTCCAGCTCGCGGTCATGGTGGGCGGAGGGAACATCTGGAGGGGGACCACCGGGGCGGGGGCAGGGATGGACCGCGCGACCTCGGACACCATGGGCATGCTCGGGACGGTGATCAATGCGCTCGCGCTGCAGGACGCGCTCGAGCACAAGAACCAGCCGACGCGCGTCCTCACGGCGGTCCACATGGCCGAGGTCGCGGAGCCGTACATCCGCCGGCGCGCGATCCGTCACCTCGAGAAGGGGCGCGTGGTCCTGTTCGCCGCAGGGATGGGAAACCCCTACTTCACGACCGACACCTCCGCCGCGCTCCGTGCGGCGGAGATCGAGGCGGAGCTGCTGCTCAAGGGCACCCACGGGGGGGTGGACGGTGTCTACAGCGCCGACCCGCGCAAGGACCCTTCCGCGACGCGCTTCGACGAGGTCTCCTTCATGGACCTCATCGCCAAGGACCTGCGGGTCATGGACTTGACCGCCGTGACGTTCTGCAAGGACAACCACCTTCCGGTCCTGGTGTTCGACCTCATGACCCCGGGAAACCTGCGCCGGGCGCTCAGCGGCGAGCGGATCGGTACGCTTGTGCAGTGATGGACGACGACCTGGTCGAGGTAGTCCTTGACGAAGCGCGCGACAAGATGGCCAAGGCCGTCGACCACGTCCGCAGCGAGTTCGCCTCGGTCCGCACCGGTCGCGCGTCCCCGGCGCTCGTCGAGCACCTGGTGGTGGACTACTACGGGACGCCGACCCCGCTCCGGCAGATCGCCGGGTTCACGGTGCCCGACGCGATGCTGCTGGTGGTGTCCCCGTACGACAAGAGCGCGATGCCGGCCATCGAGAAGGCCATTCAGGGGTCCGACCTCGGCATCAACCCGTCGAACGACGGTTCGGTCATCCGCCTTGCGTTCCCGCCACTCACCGAAGAGCGGCGCAAGGAGCTCGTGAAGGTGGTTCGTCACAAGGCGGAGGAAGGAAGAGTGGCGATCCGCAACCTCCGCAGGTCCATCAGACACGAGCTCGAGGGGCTCGAGAGGGACGGATCGATCTCTTCCGACGAGCTCGACCGAGTGGAAAAGGAGATCGAGAAGGTCACGCACCAGCAGGTGGCCGCGGTGGACCAGCTCCTGGCGCACAAGGAGGCCGAGCTTCTCGAAGTCTGAGCGAGCAGGCCAGGTATGGCTGCGTGCGACGACGGAGAGGGGCACAGACCCCGAGCGGGGAACGTGGTGACAACGGACGTCATGACAAGCGACACACTGCACGAGCACCGGCGCGATGACGTCGAGGATCCCCGAGCCCCACGCACGGAGCAGGTGCGGATCGTCGGCGCCGAGCGTGCCGCCGACGCTGTCTCCCCGGATCTACCGGATGCTGCTCGGCATGCCGCCTCTTTGGACCGAGCCGCCGAGCCCGACGACGGATGGGGGCCGGAGGACTGGGGTCTTGCGGCCGAGCCGCAGCTGCCGCACTGGACCGAAGCGCCGACGGGCGAGATCCCCGCGGTGCTGTCACGTGCAGAGGAGGGCGAGGAGGTCGACCCGTGGGCCTCGTTGCCCGAACCCACGTGGCGTGAAGCGCACCACGACTGGGAGCACGCCGAGTCGCTCGGAACCTCGCTCCTCGGCGGCACTGGGGACGACCCCGCTCTGATCTCGGAGGCAGACGAAGAGGAGCGCCAGCCGTGGAGCTTCGACCTCGGCGCAGCGGGCGTTCGTCGTTCTCGCGCCGAGGGCACATGGAGAACCACACGGAGAACAACGACAACGGGGACACCCGCCGCCGGCACGGAGACACCCGCCGCCGGCACGGGGACACCCGCCGCCGGCACGGGGACACCCGCCGCCGGCACGGGGACACCCGCCGCCGGCACGGGGACACCCGCCGCCGGCACGGAGACCATCACCAAGACATGTGAACTCGGCGGTGCGGTGGACCCCGGCGGCCCAGGAGAGCTCGGAGAGCTCCTCGAGATCGCCGTGGACGCGGAGCTGGAGATCGTCGGCGAGAAGACGACCGTGCTGCGTCTGCCCGACTCTTCGTCGTCGAGATCCGGGCGGGGTGCTGCTGACGCAGCGGGGCGCGCTCGGGAAGGTGAAGGCGCCCCACGTGTCGAACGCGCCCCGAGGGACCCAGGCGTCCGGCCGCTCGAGCATCGCACCGCTGGGAGGGCACGCGCCGGGGACGACGCGTTGTCGCAGCGAACCGGGCGGAACATCCCTGCTGCGGTCCTGAGTGGCGTCGTGATCGGAGCCATCGCCCTGCTCGCCTTCCACTTCGGGCCGGTGCCGTCGTTGGCCGTCGTCACGATCGTCCTCACCGCTGCCGCGATCGAGGCCTACGCGGCGTTCCGTCGCTCGTACCGCCCGGCCACGCTCCTCGGTATCGTGGCGGTCGCCGGACTGGTCGTCGGCACCTACGACAGACCGTTCGTCGCGCTCCCCGTGGTGGTGGTGGTCCTCGTCGCCGCGACGTTCCTCTGGCACCTCGTCGGCGTGGACCGCCGCGCCGATCCCGTGCGGAGCACGGCGGCCACCCTCCTCGTGTTCTCGTGGGTCGGCGTCTTCGGCTCGTACGGCGCCCTTCTGCTCGCACCCTCGCTCTTTCCCCACCGGACCGGGATCGCCTACCTTCTCGGAGCGCTGATCGCCGGGGTGGCCTACGACGTGGGGGCGCTGGCCGTCGGAGCACGGCTCGGTCGCCACCCGCTCAGTGCGGTGAGCCCGTCCAAGACGTGGGAGGGCCTGGCAGGCGGCACGGTCGCGGCGATCGTGCTCGCCCTCGCGGTCGTCCGTCTCGTCCACCCCTGGACGCTTGGGGAGGCCGCCGTGCTCGGCGTCGTGGTCGCGGTGGTGAGCCCGGTGGGCGACCTCTGCGAGTCCATGGTGAAGCGGCGCCTCGGGCTGAAGGACATGGGCCGCATCCTGCCGGGCCACGGCGGGCTGCTCGACCGGATCGACGGGCTCCTCTTCGTCCTGCCGGCTACGTACTACCTGGTCCGCGCCTTCGGCCACGGGTGAGAGGGCGGAGTGCGCGCGGCTGTCGGGGAATCTCCAGATGGCATGCTGGGTGGCCGATGAAGACCGTGAGCCTCGTGGGATCGACCGGGTCGATCGGGACCCAGGCCGTCGACGTCGTCGGGGTCGCCCCTGACCGCTACCGCGTCGTCGCGCTCGCCGCGCAGCGCTCGGTAGCGACCCTCGCCGATCAGGCACGTCGGTTGCGTCCCGAGCTCGTTGCGATCGGCGATCCCGAGGCAGCCCGGGAGCTCGAGCCGCTCCTGCCCCCCGGTACCGAGCTCATGACGGGACCGGCCGGCCTCGTCGCAGCAGCGACGGCGGCCGACGTCGTGCTGAACGCGGTCGTGGGTTTCGCAGGGCTGCCGGTCACCCTCGCGGCGCTCGAATCGGGCCGACGGCTTGCCCTCGCCAACAAGGAGTCGCTGATCGCGGGCGCACCGGTCGTCCAGCGCGCCCGGCGCACCCCCGGCGCGCAGATCCTCCCCGTCGATTCTGAGCACTGCGCGATCCACCAGTGCCTCTCGGCCGTCGAGCCGCGCCGCGCCCGACCTGATGGGGATGGCTGGATGGGCCCCGGCGACCCCATGCCACTCGTCCCCGATGCCGCAGGCGACGCGCCCCCTACGGTGCTCGACCGGTTCGGAGCGGTCGACCCCCACGAGCGGGCGTACCCATCGGTCGCACGCCTCCTCGTCACGGCCTCGGGAGGCCCATTTCGTGGGAGGTCGCTCACCGAGCTCGAGTCCGTGCGCGTCGCCGACGCGCTCAGCCATCCCACCTGGAGCATGGGACCGAAGATCACCGTCGACTCCTCGACCCTCATGAACAAAGGGCTCGAGGTCATCGAGGCGCACGAGCTCTTCGGGCTGCCCTATGACCGCATCGACGTGGTCGTCCACCCCCAGTCCGTCGTCCACTCGATGGTCGAGATGGTCGACGGCTCGACGATCGCGCAGGTCTCCCAGCCCGACATGCGGCTCCCGATCGGGTATGCCCTCGGGTGGCCGGAACGCTTGGAGCACGCGTTCGGCGCAGTGGACTGGACTGCACCGCTCTCTCTCACGTTCGAGCCGCCGGACCGGGCGGTGTTCCGGTGCCTCGACCTCGCGTACGCCGCAGGCCGGGCAGGCGGCGCCGCCCCGGCTTGGCTGAACGCGGCCAACGAGGTCGCGGTCGCCGCCTTCTTGGACGGGCGCCTCGATTGGCTCGGCATCCCCCAGGTCGTGGCTGAAGTTCTCGATCGCTGCGATGGCGCCCCCCTGGGCTCGGCCGACGACGTGCTCGACGCAGACCGCCGCGCTCGCGTCCTCGCGTCGTTGGCGGTGGAGCGCCGTCTGGCGGCCGTATGACCTCGGTGTCGCTCCCTCCGGCGCCACCTGGGGGGCCTGGGGGCACGCCTGGGCGCCCCGGCACGCCGCCAGTCGCTTCGGGTGGATCGCCACGCTGGGCGATCGTGCGCTTCGTCGTAGCGGTCGGGGTGATCGTCGCAGGGCTTCTCGCGGCGGGGCTCGGCGACCTCCTCGTCTTCATCGCTGCGCTCGTCGCGATCGTGATCCTCCACGAGCTCGGCCACTACCTCACTGCCAAGTGGAGCCACATGAAGGTGACGGAGTTCTTCATCGGCTTCGGGCCCCGGCTGTGGTCTATCCGCAGAGGCGAGACGGAGTATGGCGTCAAGCCCATCCTGGCCGGCGCCTACGTGAAGATCCCGGGGATGACCAACCTCGAAGAGGTCGACCCTGCCGACGAGGCTCGCACCTACCGCCAGCAGCCCTTCCATCGCCGGATCCTGGTCGCGAGCGCCGGCTCGATCATGCACTACGTGGTCGCGCTCCTCCTCGCGTTCGGGCTCGCGCTGTTCGTCGGGGTCCCGACGGGCACCCAGGTGACTGTGACAGGGTTCACGCGATGGCCGGGGCGCCCTGCCACGGCGGCCCAGCTCGCCGGGATGAAGCCGGGCGACCGGGTCGTCTCGGTGGACGGCGAGCACGTGAGCTCGACCACACAGCTGTCCGACGCCATCCAGGCCAGGAACGGGCGCGCGGTCGAGATCGTGGTCGAACGCGCCGGTCATCGCTCGACCCTCACGGTGCAGCCTCAGGCGGGGCACGTGGTCACGACCGGGAGGACACGAGGCGAGGAGGTCCTCGGGAAGGGGCCCAAGACGCGGTGGCTCATCGGCATCGAGACGGGTCTCGCGCCGGTCTTCAGCTCGAGGAACCCGTGGCAGGCCGTCGCCTGGGCGGGCGACGACATCGGCAACGTCACCCGGCTCACCGTGATCGGGCTCGGCCACGCCTTTTCTCCCGGCGGCCTGACGTCGCTCTTCCACCAGGTGACGAGCCCCCAGGCGGCGAAGAAGGCCGCGGCGAACCCGGTCAAGTCGAACCGGATCCTCTCGGTGGTCGAGACGGCGCGGCTCGCCACGCAGGCCGAGGCGAAGGGCGCGTACTACTTCGTGTCGATCCTCATCGCGTTGAGCATCGCGCTCGGGCTCTTGAACATGCTGCCGATGCTGCCGCTCGACGGCGGGCACGTGGCGATCGCCGTCTACGAGCGGATCCGGACGCGGCGCGGCCGCCCCTACTACCAGGCCGACGTGGCCAAGCTCATGCCCGTCGCCTACGCGTTCATCACCATCCTGCTCGTCATCGTGGGCTCGGCGGTGTTCCTCGACATCGCCCACCCCCTCGCGAACCCCTTCGGCTGACCTGCGCCTCCGGCCTCCCGCACGGCGAGCCGACCGCCGCCTGCACGGCGGCGGCGTCGCTGCGGCAGAATAGGGGTGATGGAGCTCTCGTCCGACTTGCTCATGCCGCGCCGTGAGACCCGCCGGATCCACGTCGGCGACGTCGCGATCGGAGGCGGCGCCCCCATCTCGGTGCAGTCGATGACGACGACCAAGACCGCAGACGTGGAAGGCACGCTCGCCCAGATCTACGCCCTCGCCGCGGCAGGGGCAGACATCGTGCGCTGCACCTGTAACGAGGAGGCCGCGGCCGAGGGGCTCGCACGGATCGTGCCACGGTCTCCCGTGCCGATCGTCGCCGACATCCATTTCCACTACGAGATGGCGCTCGCGGCGCTCGAAGCGGGCGTCCACGGCCTCAGGCTGAACCCGGGCAACCTTCGCAAGGAGTCCGAGATCAAGCTCGTCGCCTCCGAGGCGAAGGATCGTGGCGTGCCGATCCGCGTCGGGGTCAACGCGGGATCGCTCCACCCGGACCTCTACAAGAAGCACGGCGGCGTCACCCCCGAGGCGCTCGTGGAGTCTGCGAAGATGGAGCTCGCCTACTTCGAGGACGTGGGTTTCACCGACGTGAAGATCTCGGTCAAGGCTTCATCGGTCGCGTTGATGATCGCGGCCTACAGGCTCGCGTCCGAGACGTTCGACCATCCTCTGCACCTCGGGGTCACCGAAGCGGGGCCCCCTCCGGCAGGGCTCGTGAAGGGCACCGCAGGGATCGGCACGCTCCTCGCAGAAGGCATCGGCGACACGATCCGCTACTCGCTCACCGCGGATCCGGTGGAAGAGGCTCGTGCGGGGCGCCAGCTTCTCGAGGCCCTCGGCCTGCGGGAGCGCAAGGGCCTCGACCTGATCGCCTGCCCATCGTGCGGGCGCGCGCAGGTCGACGTCATCGCAGTGGCCAAGGAAGCCCAGGCCGCACTCGAGGACCGGAACCTCCCGATCCAGGTGGCCGTGATGGGTTGTGTGGTCAATGGACCCGGTGAAGCGCGCAGCGCCGATATCGGCATTGCGGCCGGCAAGCACAAGGGGCACCTCTTCATCCAGGGCAAGATCGTGCGCGTCGTGCCGGAGTCCGAGATGGTCGCCGCGCTCGTGGCGGAGGCGGAGCGCCTGGTCGCCGAGGGAGTCGACGCGCGCCTTGCCGCTGCGGACGCCTCGGCCGAGGCCGAGGCGGAGGCCGATCGCGCCGCCCTCCTCGACGAGAAGGGCGCGGACCCGAACGCCTCGGAGGTGCGAGTGGACCGTATCCGGCGGCGTGTGGGCGGTGCCGACCGCACACGGCGACCGGGAGACGAGGCGTAGCGGCCTCGCGGCGCGCGGAGCCGCGATCCCGCCCCGAGCCCGATCCCAGTCCGTCTACGCTCGCCTCCCATGACCGACGCGGACGCGGCCCCCGACAGCACGCGGGCGCCCACGCGCCCGGGGACGAGGGGTGGGCTCACCACCCGTGCCGAGGACTTCCCCCGCTGGTACCAAGAGGTCGTCGCACGTGCCGAGCTTGCGGACAACGGGCCGGTGCGCGGCACCATGGTCATCCGGCCGTGGGGCTACGAGATCTGGGAGCGCCTGCAGGCGGCCATCGACGAGCGAATCAAAGCGGCAGGGGCGCACAACGCCTACTTCCCCTTGTTCATCCCCGAAGCGTTCATGCGTCTCGAGGCGGAGCACGTCGAGGGCTTCGACCCCGAGCTTTGGGTCGTGACCCACGGTGGGGGTCGGCAGCTCGAAGAGCCCGTCGTCGTGCGCCCCACGAGCGAGACGGTGATCAACCACTTCTTCGCGAAGTGGATCCAGAGCTACCGGGACCTCCCGCTGCTCGTCAACCAATGGTGCAACGTCGTGCGCTGGGAGCTGCGGCCTCGGCTGTTCCTGCGCACGACGGAGTTCCTCTGGCAGGAGGGCCACACCGCCCATGCAGACGAGGCCGACGCGCGCGCGTACGCGTTGCGGATCCTGACCGACGTCTACCGCGACGCGATCGAGGAGGTCGCGGGGATCCCCGTGCTCGTTGGTCACAAGACCGCGCGCGAGCGCTTCGCAGGAGCGGTGCGCACCTGGACGTGCGAGGCGATGATGGGCGATGGCAAGGCGCTCCAGATGGGGACGAGCCACGAGCTCGGACAGAACTTCGCCAAGGCCTTCGGCATCCAGTACTCGGACGCGACTGGTGCGTTGCGCCACGTGTGGCAGACGTCGTGGGGTGCGTCCACCCGGCTCATCGGGGCGTTGATCATGGCGCATGGCGACGACTTCGGGCTCCGTCTTCCCCCGGCGCTGGCGCCGCTCGAGGTGGTCGTGCTGTGCGTTCGCGAGGACGACGCCGTCTACAAGGCCGCGTCGGCGCTCTCCGAGGAGCTGCGGCGTGGGGGCCATCGCGTCCACCTCGACGCCCGGACGGACACGGGCTTCGGCCGGCGCACCGTCGACTGGGAGCTGAAGGGTGTGCCGGTGCGTGTGGAGGTGGGTCCGCGCGATCTCGCCGAGGGCAACGTCACGGTCGTGGCGCGTCACCTTCGCAAGAAGGAGACCGTGGCGCTCGCCGGCGTTGCCGACGCGGTCGAGCGGATCTGTCGCGGCGCTGGCAGGGAGCTGCGCGACGAGGCGCTCGCATTCCGCGAGGCGCGCACCGCCACCGTCGGCTCGATGACCGAGGCACTGGAAGCCGGGTCGGCGGGCTTCGCCCGGGTCCCCTGGCACGAGGTCGGTGAGTCGGGGGAGCTGCAGCTCGCGGCTCAGGCCCTCACGGTGCGCTGCCTTCAGCGAGGCGATGGCAGCCTTGCGGCAGCTGGCGAGCCTGACGACGCTCTCGTCGCGGTGGTGGGTCGCTCGTACTGAACCTGTCTCGTACTGAACCTGTCTCGTACTGAACCTGTCTCGTACTGAACCTGTGTCGCGGGCGCAGGCCCGGCGTGGGCAGGGGCGGGGCGGCGGTTGGTATACTCGCTGCGCTGTCCGGTCTCGTTGCAGGACCTCTCGAAAGCGTGGGCCGCTGCCCACGCTTTCGTGCTGATGGGGACCGGGAGCGGCGGCCGGGTGCTGTGACCACGGCCGAGGGAGGTGCCAGCGCAGCGCGGGTCGAGTGACGAAGGGAGGTGTCGGGCGATGGCTGAAGGTGACGCGGAGATGCTCTACGGCGAGCTGACGCCGGTCGTCGGCGCGCTCGGCCTCGAGCTGTTCGACGTCGAGCTGTCCGGTGCCACCGTCCGTGTGACCGTCGACCGTGAGGGAGGAGTCGACCTCGACGGCCTTGCCGCGGCGAATCGTGCGGTGTCGGGCGCGCTGGACCGGATCGACCCGATGCCCGGAAGCTACACGCTCGAGGTGTCGAGCCCGGGTCTGGAGCGGCGGCTGCGCCGGCCGGCCCACTTCGCGCGTGCACTTGGCGAGACGGTCTCCCTGCGGCTCGTGCCCGGATCCGGCGAGGTCCGACGCCTGCGGGGTCGCCTCGCCGCGTCCGACGAGCGCGGCGTGCGGGTGGAAGGCCCCGAGGTGCCCGGAGGTTCGGCGCGCGTCGCATACGACAGGATCGAGCGGGCCCGCACGGTGTTCGAGTGGGGCGCCAAGGCGGCGCCGTCCCCGAGCCGGGCCAGGGCGCCGAAGGGCAAAGAGAGGGCGACGACGTCATGAGCAAGACCAATTTCGAATTCCTCGACGCGTTGAGCCAGATCGCGCGTGACAAGGGCATCTCCGTCGAGACCCTTCTCGACGCGCTCGCCAATGCCCTGGTGGCCGCGTACAAGCGGCGCCCGGACGCCGCCGAGGAGGCTGTGGTCACCATTGACCCCGAGTCCGGTGAGATCCGCGTCTACGGGCAGGAGCTCGACGAGGACGGCAACGTCGTGAACGAGTGGGACGACACGCCCGACGACTTCGGGCGGATCGCCGCGCAGACCGCCAAGCAGGTCATCCTCCAGAGGATCCGCGAGGTCGAGCGGGACATGAAGTACGAGGAGTACGCAGGTCGCGAGGGGGACATCGTGACGGGCATCGTCCAGCAGACCGACAACCGCTACACCCTGCTCGACCTCGGCAAGGTGGAGGCCCTGCTGCCCCAGGCCGAGCAGGTTCCCTTCGAGCGCTACGAGCACGGGACGCGGCTGAAGGCCTACATCGTCGAGGTACGCAAGACGACCAAGGGCCCCCAGATCGTGGTGAGCCGCACGCACCCCGGCCTTGTCAAGCGGCTGTTCGAGCTGGAGGTGCCGGAGATCTCCTCAGGGGTCGTCGAGATCAAGGCGGCTGCGCGCGAGCCCGGGCATCGCACGAAGATCGCCGTGTGGTCCAACGATCCGAACGTCGACCCTGTCGGCGCGTGCGTCGGTGCGCGCGGCTCGCGGGTGCGCATGGTGACGAACGAGCTGCGAGGCGAGCGCGTCGACGTCGTGCCCTTCTCCGACGACCCGGTCGAGTTCATCCAGAACGCGCTCGCGCCGGCGCGCGTCCGAGAGGTCCGGCTCGACGAAGAGACCGGGACCGCTACGGTGATCGTGAGCGATTACCAGCTTTCACTGGCAATCGGCAAGGAAGGGCAGAATGCCCGCTTGGCCGCGCGGCTCACGGGCTGGCGCATCGACATCAAGAGCGAGAGCCAGCTCGAGGAAGAAGAATCCGGGTACGCCGGGCAGGAGTGGGCTGAGGGCGAGTGGATCGAGAACGAGACGGGCGAGATGGTCTGGAAGCCCGCGGAGGGCGGGGAGGCGATCTCGGCCACCGAGTGGACCCATGCAGCCGACTCTGCCAAGGACGGAGCCGGAGCGGCCAAGGACGGAGCCGGAGCGGCCGAGGATGCTTCGCCGGTGAGAGCCTCTGGCGAGGACGGAGCGGCGGTCCCGCCGGCGACCGGCCCGGCGGCAGCCCACGAGGAGGCCGGCGCATAGCGCCCGAGCGGACGTGCGTCGGGTGCCGCCGGCGTGCCCCGCAGAGCGAGCTGGTCCGTCTGGTCCGAATGCCTGGAGGCTCGCTCGCTGTCGGGCGCGCCTTGCCCGGGCGCGGCGCGTGGATCTGCGAGGGATCACCGGCGTGCCTCGAGCGGGCCGGCCGTCGCGGGGCACTGGAGCGGGCGTTGCGCTCACAGCTCGCACCCGGGGCGGTCGACGCCCTCGTCCGGCAGATCGACGGCACTGGCGATGTGGGAGGATGGAAGAACACTCCGGCTGCCCGAAGGGAAGCCTGAGACCGCGAAGGACACCGAGGAACCTTGCCGAAGAAGATCCGCGTTTACGAGCTCGCCCGTGAGCTGGGCCTGACGAACAAAGAGGCGCTCGACCTCTCCCTATCTCTGGGGATCGGGGTGAAGAGCCACTCGTCCTCCATCGAGGAGGCTCAGGCGGACCGCGTCCGGCGCAAGGCCGACGCCGACGGGTTGCGCCGTCCCGTCCAGCCCGAGGAGGCACCTGCGCCAGCGAAGAAGGCGCCGCCCGTTCGGCCGGCCGCTGTGAGCACCCCCACCCATGAGGCACCCGAAGGAGCAGCCCAGCGTCCACGGCTCGTGACCAGTCGCGGGACGGGCGCGCCTGCCCGTCCCGTTCCGCCTACGCCTGGCACAGTCGTCACCGCGGGACCTGGCTCGTCGGCACCGCCGAGCTCCGCTGTGCCGGCTGCTCCGGTCGCACCGTCGGCACCCGCTGCACCCGCTGCGCCGGCGGCCCCCG
>JAJZVL010000056.1 GCA_021845725.1 Actinomycetes bacterium
CCGGTCATCGGGCCCTCCCGTGCGATCGTCCGACGTTTCCCATCGTAGCCCACCAAGTGACATCAGGGTAGTTACGCCAAGGTGATCTCCAGTTGCCCCGTACCGGCGCGGCCTCCCGGCGCGGCCTCCCGGTACGGCGTGCCGGCGGAGCATGATGCCGATAGGCTGGCCGTTCATCTCGAGTTCGGGAGACCTGAGATCATGCTCGCGACCTTCGTCATCTTCCTCCGAGAGGGCGTGGAGGCGTCGATGATCGTCGCGATCCTCCTCGCCTACCTCGACCGGATCGGGCAGAGGCGGCACTTTCGCGACGTGCTGCTCGGCGTGGGTGCCGCGGTCGTGCTGATGCTCGGGGGCGGCGTCGCCGCATACCTGCTCTTGACGACGTACGCGGGGTCCCGCGTCCAGACGATCTTCGAGACCGGGACCTACCTGCTCGCCGCGGCGGTGCTCACCTACATGACCTTCTGGATGCAGCACCATGCCCGCCTGCTCTCCTCGGAGCTTCGCTCCAAGGCAGAGCAGGCTCTCGACGGCCGGGCGAGATGGGGTCTCGGGCTCCTCGCCTTCCAGGCCGTCGGGCGCGAGGGTCTCGAGACGATGGTCTTCACCCTTGCCATCGTGTTCGCCTCACACGGCAGGGGGGTCATCGCCGGCGGCGCCGGCGGCCTCGCCGTCGCCCTGGCGATCGCGTTCGTGATGTACCGGCTGGGCAGGAGGATCGACGTCGGACGGTTCTTCAGCGTCGTCGGGGCATTGCTGATGGTCTTCGCGGCCGGGATCCTCGCGGACGCCGTCGAGAACCTCCAGCAGCTGCGCTGGCTGCCCGTCGCCGGCCCGCACCTGTGGAACACGACGGGCGCCCTCTCGGAGAGCAGCTCGATCGGGGACGTCTTCCACACGTTCTTCGGCTACGCGGACCGCCCGACCGCGGCACAGCTCGGGGTCTACGTCGTGTACCTCGCCGTCACGATCGCCCTGTTCTCGAGAGGCCGTCACACCCAGCGCAAGCCCGCGCCCCCCACTGCCCAGGCGTAGGCGCCCCGCGACGTTCCGCGGACACCGGCGAATGCCCTGCCTCAGCTGCCGAGCAGGCCTTCCCACGAGCTGGAGGCGAGCGCGTGGAACCGGGGGGGGATACGGCCGGCGTGGCGCGCGAGCCAGCCGGCTTCCACCGCGAGCGCCATCGCCCGCGCCATGGACGCGGGGTCCTGCGCGCGGTTGACCGCCGAGGCCACGAGGATCGCGTCGCAGCCGAGCTCCATCGCCCGCGCCGCGTCAGAGGCCGTGCCGATGCCGGCGTCGAGCACTACCGGCACCGAGACGGACTCGCGCAAGAGCGCGAGGTTATGGCCATTGCGGATGCCGAGCCCCGAGCCGATCGGCGCGCCTGCGGGCATCACGGCCGCGCAGCCAACCTGCTCGAGGCGATGGGCGAGGACGGGGTCGTCCGTCGTGTAGGGCAGGACCACGAAGCCGTCCTCTGCCAACTGCTCGGCCGCCGCGAGCAGCTCCGCCCCGTCTGGGAGGAGCGTCCGGTCGTCGCCGATCACCTCGAGCTTGACCCAGTCCGTTTGGAAGGCGTCCCGAGCGAGCTTGGCGGTGAGGACCGCGTCCGCCGCGGTGAAGCACCCGGCGGTGTTCGGCAGGACGCGCACGCCGTGGCTCGCGAGGAGCTCGACCAGCCCCCCGGGCGCCGAAGGGTCCACCCGGCGCACGGCGACCGTGGCGACCTCTGCCCTTGACGCCGAGATCGCCGCCTCCAAGGCAGCGAGGCTCGTCATTCCCCCGGTGCCGAGGAAGAGCCGGGAGCCGAAACTGACCCCGGCGACAACGAATGGAGCCCGCGCCCCAGGGCCCGCGAGGGCCCCGGCCTCGTGCGCTGGCGCCAAGGAGGCGTCCGCACCAGGGGGGGCGTCCGCAGCCGGAGGTCCAAGAGGCGTGCTCGTAGCGAGATCGCTCACCACGCATCGATCGTACCCGCCCGCGTCGACGGGCCTGCAGGGCCGGTAGGGTGCGCGTCGATGACTCCCAAGGTGGCGTTGACCATCGCGGGTTCCGACTCGGGCGGCGGCGCCGGGCTCCAGGCCGACCTGAAGACCTTCGCGGCGCTTGGCGTCTACGGCACCAGCGCGGTCACGGCGGTCACTGCGCAGCACACCGCCGCGGTGCTCCGTGCCGTACCGCTCGACCCCGATACGGTCCTCGCGCAGGTCCACGCCGTGCTGGCCGACCTCCCGCCGGCGGCAGTCAAGACCGGGATGCTCGCCAACCCCGAGATCGTGAAGGGCGTGGCTGACGTCGCGTCCCGGGGTCTGCTGCCGAACCTGGTCGTGGACCCCGTCCTCGTCTCGACGAGCGGCCATTCGCTGATGGACGTCGGTGGCGTCGATGCCTACCGCGAGCTCCTCTTCCCCCACGCGCTGGTCGTGACCCCGAACCTGCACGAAGCTGCGCTCCTCGCCGGCATCGACGTGAGCGATCTCACTGCCGTCGAGGCGAGGATGCAGGTGGCCGAGTCCCTGCGACGGCTCGGGCCGACCATGGTCGTGCTGAAAGGCGGCCACCTCGACGGCGACAGCTCCACCGACGTCGTTGCCGGCCCCGGGGGGGTGATCACCCTCGGGTCCGCGCGCGTCGACACCACGAACGACCACGGGACGGGCTGCTCCCTCTCGGCGGCGATCGCCGCCTATCTGGCACTCGGCGCATCGCCGATCGACGCCGTCGAGCGCGCCAAGTCCTACGTGCACGAAGCACTGCTTGGAGCCGCGCGCTGGCAGCTCGGGAGCGGCCACGGGCCCATCGACCACTTCGGCTGGGGCGAGGGGCTGCCTCCTGGTCGCTGACCGCCACCGAGCGAGGAGTCGTAGGCTGAGGCGGTCATGGCCCGGATCGACGTTCCTGGCGCTGCGCCCGTGCCGCCGTCCAGCCCGCCGGCCGACACCCCGGCCGACCCCGAACCGCCGCACCGCACCCCCATGCCGAGCATCCGCCCGGCGCTCGTCGTCGTCGGAGTGGCGCTGCTCGTGGTCCTTGTCTTCGGCATCGGCGCCGCACTGACCACCACGCCCTCGTCGAAGGTGCCGAGGCAAGCTCCTCTCAGGGGCACCGGGCTCGTCGCCGTGCCAGCCGGCACTGCGCTGCATCCGATCGAGATCCTCGGGACACCCCCAGCAGACGTCCTCGACGCACTCGTCCTGCCACAGGGTGCCCAGAAGGTGTCGGCGTCGCCGTGGAGCGGGGAGACACAGTACTCGGCCAAGATGTCGTTCCAGCTCGCGACGTCCCAGGCGACGCTCGTCGACTTCTTCCACACCGAGCTGCGCTCGAGGGGGTGGTCGATGGTGAACGTCGGCCCCGCACGCGCCGAGAAGGGGGCGACGGAAGTGCTGGCGCAGCGAGCGAGCAGCGACGGCTGGTTCTGGGAGGCCGGCGTGGTGATCTTCCCCACCGCGTTCGCCAACGCCTCCAGCCACGCGGACGTGACCCGGTTCAGCCTCGACCTCTACGAGATGCCCGACGCGACCTGAGCGCCTTCGGCGAGGCGCACGGCCTGCAGGGTCACGTCGGCGGCCTCGCTCTCCGAGGCTGAGAGCATCCACCCCCAGGCGAAGAAGTCGACAGGGTAGAGCAGGTACCCGACACGCGTCGCCGGGGCGAAGACGATCGCCACGAGCATCACCCAGCCGGCGAGCGTTGCCACCTCGGCCGGCGTGGCGGGCGGACGCCGCCACAGTCTGCGCACCACGAGGGTCGCGCCGACGATCCCCACCACCACGGGCAGGGCGGTGTGCAACCACGGCAGCTCGGTGACGAGCACGTGACCGGGGAGGTTGCTCGCGGCGGGCGAGGCGACCCCCGAGAGCCCGAGCGGGAAGAGGATCACGTTGTCGAAGAACGCCCGGGCCTCGGAGGCCGCGAACGGCGCGACGACAGGGCCTGCGACCGCGACGATCCCGAGCAGCATCCGCCCAGGTGCCCGGTGGCCGTCGCGGTCGCGAGCACTGAACAGCGCGAGCCCAGCCAGCGGCCACGCGGTGAACTTCATGGCCGAGACCACCCCGAGCACGACCCCGCTCCATCCGGGACGCCGTCGCTGGGCGAGGACCATCGCAAGCAGCAGGAAGGCGACGATCGGCATGTCGTCACCGCCGGTCGCAAGCGGGAGGGCTGCGGTCGGCAGCACGGTCAAGAACTGCAGCGCACGCATCTTGCGCTCCTTCGGGGCGCGCAAGAGCATGAGCGCCGCCCCGACGACGACGAGCGTGACGATGCTGAACAGCACCCGCGTGTCGGTCACCCTGACGGGCCCTTTGCCGACGTTCGGCAGTCCGAACACCGCCATGAGCGGCAGGTACGGGAAGAACGATTCGTACGTGGGTTCCCCGCGCACCGCGGCGTGCACATGCCCGTCGCGGACGGTGGCCGCGTACAGGTCCTTGCCATGGAAGAGCCGCTCCCCGGCCTGTGCGATCACCACCACCTCGGGCTGGACGTGTGAGCTCGTCGGCCCGTCGTTGCGGAGCGCGACCTCCGCTGAGAGCGGCGCGAGGGTCGCGCCGACCAGCAGGAAGAGGAGGATCCACACCCGTGCCGGCCCCCAGTTCGAGCCGCGCCGGGCGGCCTCGCCTGCTCTCGAACGCCGTCGCCCCACGTATGCGGAGACGAGCGCCCCCGCCGCGTAGGGGCCAAGCGCCAGCCAAGCCCAGACGCGGTAGCCGGGGAGGCCTGCCAGCAGCCCCGTCAGCACTGCGAACAGCGCAGCGAGGCCGTAGAGCACCGCGTCACCACCCTCGGGGCCCCAAGCCGTCATGAGCGTCCTCACGCTCACGCGCACGCGCGCCGTCACGCGCTGCGTCATCCACGATGCCCAGGCGATCACGGCGGCTCCCTCCGGTGGTGGCTGCGTCGCACGGTCGCGGTCACGTCGGTGTGACGGGGACGCCCACCTCGGCCCACCCTACTCGTCGACCCGCGCGCGCGGCCGTACAGTGTCGCCGTGACCTGGCACGCCTTCACCGCCACCCGCACGGACGACACGGTGCACACTGCCGTCGAAGACCTCGACGACGCCGAGCTCCCCGACGGGGAGGTGCTCGTCGCCGTCGAGTGGTCCGCGGTCAACTACAAGGACGCGATGGTCACGCTCCCGGGGAACCGGGTGGCCCGCCGCTCGCCGCTCGTGCCCGGAGTCGACCTCGCAGGACACGTCCTCGAGAGCACCGACCCACGCTTCGAACCGGGCACGTCGGTGCTCGTCCACGGCTACGACCTCGGCATCGCGCACCACGGAGGCTTCGCGACCCTTGCCCGCGTGCCCGCGGCGTGGGTCGTCCCGCTCCCCCAGGGCCTCACGACCCGACATGCCGCTGCCATCGGGACGGCAGGCTTCACCGCGGTCCTCTCGCTGGACAAGCTCCGCCGCGCCGGCGTGGACCCGGGCGACGGTCCCGTGCTCGTGACCGGGGCCTCGGGCGGAGTGGGCAGCATGGCGGTCGCCGCGCTGGCGGGACAGGGGTACGAGGTCGTGGCGAGCACCGGGAAGACCGCGGAGCACGACTACCTGCGGGCTCTGGGTGCGACCGAGGTGATCGGCCGTGACGCCCTCGCTGACACGGGTCGCACCCTCTCTGCGGAGCGCTGGGCCGGCGCGGTCGACTGCGTGGGCGGCGAGACGCTCGCGGCCGTGCTCCGCGCGCTGCGCTACGGGGGGGCGGTCGCTGCGAGCGGGCTCACGGGTGGGGCGAACCTCCCGACGACCGTCTATCCCTTCATCATCCGGGCCGTCTCTCTCCTCGGCGTCGATTCGGTCCAGACGCCGATCGAGGAGCGCAGGCGCGTCTGGGCGTCCATCCCACAGCAGCTCCCCGCGTCCACCGTGGACGCGATGGTCGCCGCGGAAGTCGGTCTCGACGAGCTGCGCGGGGTGCTCGACGACGTCCTGCACGCACGCGTCAGGGGACGCGTTCTCGTGCAGCCGGCCGCGGCCCGCTAGCCGGCAGCGAGCCCCGGCGATCGCGCTGGGGGGCGCCACGTCGCGCGCCCGGGTCAGCCGCCGAAGTCCTCGGGCTTGACGGAGTCGAGGAACTGACGGAACTGCCCCACGAGCTCGTCCGGGCTCTCTCCCTCGTCGTCCTCGTCGGCAGCCTCGATCGCGAGAAGGATCCCCTCGGCGTCCATCAAGTCGTCTGCCACGTAGAGCGGGCTGTGCGTGCGCACGGCCACTGCGACCGCGTCGGAAGGACGGCTCGACACCACCGATCGCTCCGCCCCTCGGCGCAGCTGCAACTCGGCGAAGTACGTCGACGATCGCAGCTCGGTGATCACCACGCGCTCCACCAACACGTCGAGCGTGGAGAGAAGATCGCGGATCAGGTCATGCGTCATCGGACGCGGCATCGATACGCCTTGCACCGCATACGCGATCGCGGCGGCCTCCGGGGTGCCGATGAAGATCGGCAAGGTACGTCCCTCCCCCTCGGTCTCCTGGAGCAACAGCACAGGGGTGTTGGACTGCAGGTCCACCCTGACAGCCCGCAGGCGGACTTCGACCATAGGAGCAATGTAGCGTGACCCCGGGACCGGCGTGCGGCGACTCGATCAGCCGCCGAGCTTCCGCCGGAGCTCCGTGCGCACGAGCGAGGCACGGACGGCCTGTCCCAGCCGAGCGAGGTCCGTTGCAGCGTCGACCGCACGCTGGCGCGCCTCCGGGTTGCGCTGACGCAGCAACGGCGTGATGACCTGCTCGATGAGCCCGATCTCGCGGTCAGCCGCGTTCCGGTACATCCGCAGGTGGCGCGGCTCGACCCCGTAGCGGCTGAACTCCACGACCAGCTTGCCGACCGTGAGGGCCTCCTCGTCGTAGTACGTCCCTCCCGCAACCGACATCGGGGCGAGCAGGCCGAAGCCCTCGAGCGACGCCACGCTCTCGGGGGTGAGCCCGGTCGCGGCACACAGCTCGGCCAGGGTGAGGCTGACGCTCGACACCGACGGCGCCAGCATCCCTGCGACATCGGGGACGCCCGGCTTGCCAGGCGCGGTGCCCATGCCCCCGCCCGACCGATCTTCCTCAGCGGCTCCTGCCGGTTGGGCAGGGCGCACGACGGAGGACGCGGCCTCCTCGCGCGGCGAGGGACCAGCCGACAGGACCCCCTGGTGACCCTCGCGACCCTGGTCACCCTGGTGACCCTGCACCGCCGCCGCAACGACTTCTGGCAGAGGGCTGGCGGACCGTCCCGCCCCGCCGACAGCCTGGGGAACGGGCGCCGCATGGACCCCCGCCGACGCGGTCCCCCGCTCCCCGACGGCGGCCCCGGCGACATCCGTCGCCCTGGCGAGCTCGCCAAGGTGCTCGGCAAGGCGCTCGGCCGTTGCCGACACCTGGGTGGTGCCGTTGCCCGCCTGGCCCAGGGACCCGGGCACCGCGTGGACCCCCTCCCTCGCCACCGCGGCCGGAGCAACACCCGCGCCGGCTTGGCGCCCGGAGGCCTCGGCCTCACTACGGCCGTCCGGCCCGGTGCTCTCGGCAGTACCCGTGAGCACGCCATCGTCCAGCGTTCCGGGGTGCGCGAGCGCTCCGGCGTCCCCGGCGGGCGCTGCACCGTCGGCAGGCTCGGCGTCCGGCGGCACGCCGTTCCCGGCTGCCGCGAGCCGGTCGCGGATGACCTTCAAAGGGAGGAACTGGTCCCGCTGCTTGCGGAGCACCCAGCGCAGCCGCGCCACGTCGTCGTCGTAGAACTTCCGGTAGCCCGAAGGGGATCGCTCAGGATCCACCAGCCCCTGGCTCTCCAAGAAGCGGATCTTCGAGATCGTGACGTCAGGGAATTCCTCGCGAAGCAGGCTGAGCACGTCCCCGATCGACAGGTACGACCGCCCGCTCATCGCCCGCGCCCCCCCGCTCGCGCCCACCCCCACGAGCCCTTGCTCACTCGTCGCCTGCCACCAGGTACACGAGCTTGAACTTCCCGATCTGCACTTCGTCGCCCGCGGCGAGGATGTGCTCCTCGATGCGCTCGCGATTGACGTAGGTGCCGTTCAACGAGCCGACGTCACGCACGACCATCCTGCCGTCCGCGGCGCGCATGATCTCCGCGTGGCGACGAGAGACAGTGATGTCGTCGAGGAAGATGTCGCTCTCGGGATGTCGTCCCGCGCGGGTCACCTGCGACTTCAACAAGTAGCGCGCGCCGACCACCGGGCCGCGCTTGACCACGAGGGCTGGCGTGCCATGGGGCACCTCGACCAGGGTGACTGCAGGCTCTTCGTCTGCGCTCTCGCCGTGGTCGTCGACAGGCCTGAAGGCCACCGTCGTCTCCGACCGCTCCGAGGGAAGGGCGGCACCGCACGAGGAACAGAAGTTCACCCCCTCGGGGTTGCGGTGCCCGCAGTTATGGCAGAACACGTCCACCACGGTAGCCGCTCTGGACGCGGGGTTCCGAGGGAAGGCGCCTCCTCCTTCTGCCGCTGCCGACGCCGGTCAACCCTCGATGAGCTGGCGGTAGCTGGCCGCGTCCATGAGGCTGCCGAGCCCACCTGTGCCTGACAGCTCGATCTCGCACAGCCAACCCTCGCCGTAGGGGTCCTGGTTCAGCTTCTCGGGCGCTCCCGTCAGCGCGTCGTTCACTGCGACGACCCTTCCGGCTACCGGCGCGTACACCTCCGAGACGGACTTCGTCGACTCGACCTCTCCGAGCACCTCGCCCGCAGCGACCGCCTTGCCCACCTCTGGGAGGTCGACGAAGACCACGTCGCCCAACGCGTCCTGCGCGTAGTCGGTGATCCCCACGCGCACCCGCCCCTCTGCAGGGCGAGCCCACTCGTGATCGGTCGAGTACCGGAGGTCATCGGGAACGAGCACGGAGGAACCCTACCTTGCGCACCGTGCCAGCTGCCGCACCGTGCCAGCTGCCGCACCGTGCCAGCTGCCGCACCGTGCCAGCTGCCGCACCGTGCCAGCTGCCTCACCGCAGCAGCTGGCGCAATCGCACCGCGTACTGCTGAGCACGCGCCCTCGCCCGTGCCTCGCTCGGCCCCTCCGCCCAGACATGGGTCACCGGGTCGTCGGGGTCGGGCAGCACGAGGGCCCACCCGTCCTCTGCGAGCACCTTCACCCCGTCGATGAGGACAAGGTCCTGGCCGTCGAGCTGCTCGACGAGGGTGCGCATGACCATCCCCTTCTGCTCCCAGGGCGTCATCACCGCCTCGTGCGCGATGTGCACCGCAGGGAGGTCGTCGACGATCTTGGAGAGCGACTGGCTCGTGAGCGAGAGCATCGAGACGAGCTCGACGAGGGTGGCCGCGGCGTCGAAGGCTGGGAGGATCTCCGGCCAGGCAAAGCCGCCTGACTGGCTCGCCGCGAAGCCGACCTCGCGCGACGCGGCAACCTCCATCACGTTCGCCGCGGACGTCTTGGTGAACACGATCGGGACACCGGCTTCGGCGCAGATCGACTCCGCCCAGCGGCTGACGCCGACCGGGAGGGCGACCGAGAGGTCCGTGCGCGTCTGGACGACGAGCCGCAAGAGCGCGAGCAGAGCCTGGTCGTCCGAGAGGACCGTCCCGGCGTCGTCGACGATGACGATGCGCTCGCAGTCGGCGTCGACGAGCGCGCCGAGCTGCGCCCCGGACGCACGCACGAGGTCGGCGACCCGGTGGGCATGCACCTCTCGGTCGACCGACATCATCCCCGTCGTGTGCGCGTAGGGGTTCACGACGAGCACGTCGGCGTCGAGCTTCGCGAGCAGGTACGGCATGACGAAGCTGGCCGAGCCGAAGGAGAGGTCCAGGACCATCTTCATGTTGGCCGTGCGCGCGGCGGAGAGGTCGACGGCGCCGACCATGTCGTTCGTGTACTGCTCGACCGCCCGCGCGGGGAAGTCGATGTCGCCGATCTGCCCTGCGAGCACCCTGCGGAAGTCCTCGCGGTGGTAGAGGCGCTCGACCTTGCGCTGCCCGCTCTCACCGAGGTCGAGCCCCTCCTCGTCGAACAGGCGGATGATGACCGACTGGGGATCGTCCTGGGCGAGCCGGACGGTGAAGCCACCCTGGTTGCCCGCCGCGCGGATGTGGTGGCGCGTCACGGGGACGGTCGCGACCTCCAGGTCCTCCACGTTCACACCGGCCGCATTGCACCCGATCATCGCGGCGCGTTTCAGCACGCGAGCCGCCCGGCTCGTGTCCCGCGAGGCGGTGATGGTCATGCCTCGGTCCAGCGTCGAGGCCCAGGCCATCGAGAGCCGCACTACGAGCTCCGGGCTGATGTCGACGTTCGCGATGCCGCGCACGCCCTCGCCGCCGAAGAGGGTGCGTGCGCCGCGGGACTCCCAGACGATCGACGAGTTCACCACCGCACCGGTCTCGACCGTCTTGAAGGGGTAGACCTTCACACCTCCGCGCACGTGCGCGTGCGCACCGATGAGGCAGCCTTCCCCGAGGACGGATCCCGGCTCGCAGGTGGCGCCCCGGCGAAGGTCGCACGAGCGTCCGATCACCGCACCGGCCACCCGGGCGCCAGGCCCGAAGTACGCGTTGTCGTGCACCACAGAGCGACGAACCTCGGCACCCTCCGCCACGCGCACGTTGGAGCCGAGCGTCGAGTACTCGCCCAGGACCACGCCGGCGCCGATCGTGCAGTTGTCCGCGACCAACGCGGGCCCCTCGATACTCGCCGCAGGGTCGATGGTGCAGCCCTTCCCCACCCACACCCCCGGACGGATCTCGAACCCGCCGAGGTCGACCTGCACCTTGCCGTCGAGGACGTCTTGGTGCGCGCGCAGGTACGCCTCGGTCGTGCCGACGTCCTCCCAGTAGCCCTCGGCGACGTAGCCATAGATGGGGCGGCCCTGAGCGAGCACCTCGGGGAAGACCTCCCCGGAGAAGTCGACCGGCCGCCCTGAAGGGATGTAGTCGAAGATCTCCGGCTCGAGGACATAGATGCCGGTGTTGATGGTGTCGCTGAAGACCTGCCCCCACGTCGGCTTCTCGAGGAACCGGTCGACCGACCCGTCCTCGCGGGTGATCACGATCCCGAACTCGAGCGGGTTCTCCACTGCGGACAGCGCCAAGGTCGCAAGCGCTTCCTTGCGCTCGTGGAACTCGATCACCGCGGAGAGGTCGATGTCGGTGAGCACGTCGCCGGAGATCACGAGGAAGCGCTCGTCGAGCTCGTCGCGAGCGTTGAGCACCGAGCCGGCGGTGCCGAGCGGCGTCTCCTCCGTGGCGTAGACCATGCGCACGCCCAGCTCCGAGCCGTCGCCGAAGTAGGTGCGCACCGCGTTCGCCATGAACGCCACGGTGACCACGATCTCGTCCATGCCGTGGCGGCGGAGCAGGTTGACGACGTGCTCCATCATCGGCCGGTTGGCCATCGGGAGCATGGGCTTGGGCTGGTTCGAGGTGAGGGGGCGGAGCCGGGTGCCCTCCCCTCCCGCCATGATCACTGCCTTCAACCACCGACCTCCCCGGGCTCGCGCAAGGGACCTCGCGCCTTGGGCACGCCCCCGCGCCTGCGATCCGCTCGACCCTCTGCGAGCGCGCGGCGGGCAGGCACGACGTACGCGAGGGCTGCTGCCCAGGCGAGCACGATCCCCGCTCCTCCTGCGACCCACGCCGCGACGTGGAACGGCTGCTGCCACCCCGCCGCTCCGTGGCTGATGAGGAACCCCGGATAGGCGACCATGAGGCCGAAGGTCCCGGCCTTGCCGATCCACAGCACGTCGATCCGCCGAGCCCCGAGCGCCGCCAGCACGACGACCGTCCCCGAAACGACCACCTCGCGCGCGAGCGTGAGGAGGCCGAACCACAAGGGCACCGCACCGTGCGCCATGATGGCAATGACCGCAGCGCCGACGAGCACCCTGTCGACGGTCGGGTCGAGCACCTTGCCGATCCTCGACACCTGGTGGAGGCGACGCGCGAGCTGTCCGTCCACCCAGTCGGTGGTCCCGAGGACCGCGAGAAGGATCGCCGCGGCGGTCTGGTCGCCAGGGCCGAAGAGCAGCCACACGAACACACCGACGCCGAGGAGGCGGACCGAGGTGACGACGTTCGCAACGGTGAGGACGCGGTCCTCGCCGGCCGGTCCGGCCTGCTCCCCGGCCCCCTGCGGGCTTCGCGCGTCGGGCACAACGTCGGGGTCCGCCATGGAGTGCAGTCTACGGGTGGCCCGGTGTGCCAGTCTTTGCCTGTGCCACGCTTCGACGCTTTCAGAGGAGCGCGCTACGACACCAGCGCGGTGAACCTCGGGCAGGTGATCGCTCCACCCTACGACGTCGTCGGGCCCCATGAGCGAGACGTGCTCGCACATCGCAGCGCCTACAACGCGATCCACCTCGAGCTCCCCGAGCCCGAGCTCGGGTCCGGCCGCGATCGCTACGTCGCCGCGGCCGACCTGCTCGACAGCTGGCTCGAGCACCGGATCCTCGTCGAGGACCTCGCGCCCGGCTTCTACCCGTACCGCATGACCGCGCCCGACGGGACGACCACGATCGGGGTGGTGGGCGCGCTGGCGATGGGCGACGACGTGCTGCCTCACGAAGAGACCTTGCCGAAGCCCAAGAGCGACCGGCTCGACCTCCTGCGTGCGACCGGAGCGAACCTCTCGCCGATCTGGGGCCTCTCGCTCACCGCGGGTCTGACCGAGACGTTCGCGCCCGAGGGCCCTCCCGCGCAGGACGCGTACGACGACGACGGGGTGCGCCACGAGATGTGGGTCATCGACGATCCCGTGGTGATCGCGAAGGTCCGCGCCGCGGTGGCGGCATCGCCCGTCGTCATCGCCGACGGCCATCACCGCTACGAGACTGCGCGCGCGTATCGCGACGAGGTACGCCGCGCGAACGGCGACCGGCCGGGCGACCACGACCTGGTGATGGCCTTCATGGTCGAGCTCGCCGAGTCCCAGCTGCACGTCCAGGCCATCCACCGGATGGTCGGCGAGCTGGCGCCGGGGACCGACCCCGTGGGACTACTCGAACGGTACTTCGACGCCGTTCATGCCGGTCCCGCGACCGAGCGCGTGGTGGGCGCGCTCGCGTCGTCCGGCTCGCTCGCCGCCGTGACGCCACTCGGTGCGTGGCTGCTCACCGTCCGCCCGGGCGCATTCGAGGAGGCGGGCACGGATCTCGAGGCCGGCCTGGTGGACCTGGCGCTGCGCGAGGTCCCTGAGGCTCCGGTGAGCTACACCCCCGCGTGGCAGGACGCGCTGCACGAGGTCGGCGAAGGCAGGGCGCAGCTCGCGATCATCCTTCGGCCCGTGACGGTCTCGCAGATCTCGGCCTGGGCACGCGCACGCCGGCGCATGCCGCCGAAGACGACGTACTTCTCGCCGAAGCCCCGCACCGGCATGGTGTTCCGCGTGCTGTCGGGGGACACCGGCCCCGAGGTCGTCCGCACGGGGTCTCCGGCCGCTTAGCTCCGTCCGGCCCGGGCCCTGCCGGCCCAGCTCGCCTCGAGAGGCCTCAGCCGACGGTCCAGGTCGCGCCCGAGCGCAGGAGCGCCTTCAGGTCCCCGACCCCGCGGCGCTCCTGGGCGTCGGCGAGCTGCTCCGCCATGGAGGCGCCGTACTCAGGTCGACGCACCGCACGGAACACGCCGATCGGCGTCGGCTCGTACGGACCGCGCGACAGGCGCGACAGCGCGAACGCGAGCCCCGGGTCCTCGCGCTCTTCGTCGTGCACGAGGATCGCGTCCTCGCCCACGTCTGCCACGTCGACGATCTCGAGGCGCCCGTCGGGTCGCTGCACCACGCCCTTCTCCGAGTCCTTGCCGAACCGGATGGGCTCACCGTGCACCAGCGGCACGAGCATGGCGCTGCGAGCCTCTCGCCCGGTGATCTTCTCGAAGGCGCCGTCATTGAACACGTTGCAGTTCTGGTACACCTCGACGAACGCCGCGCCGTCGTGCTCGTGGGCCCGCCGGAACATCTCCTGCATGTGCTGGCGGTCCATGTCGTGCGTGCGCGCCACGAAGCTGGCCTCGGCACCCAGCGCGAGGCTGACCGGGTTGAACGGCGTGTCGAGCGAGCCGAACGGCGTGGACTTGGTCACCTTGGCAAGCTCAGACGTCGGGGAGTACTGCCCCTTCGTCAAGCCGTAGATCTGGTTGTTGAACATGAGGATCGTCATCCGCACGTTGCGCCTCAGCGCGTGGATGAGATGGTTCCCTCCGATGGACAGCGCGTCGCCGTCGCCCGTCACGATCCACACGTCGAGGTCCGGCCGCGTGGTCGCCAGACCCGTCGCGATGGCCGGGGCGCGCCCGTGGATCGAGTGCATCCCGTACGTCGACATGTAGTACGGGAACCGCGCGGCGCACCCGATCCCTGACAGGAACACCGTGTTCTCACGGCGTACCCCGAGCTCGGGTAGGAGCATCTGCACCGCGGCAAGGATCGAGTAGTCGCCACACCCCGGGCACCAGCGGACCTCCTGGTCGCTCGCCCAGTCCTTCCTCGTGGTCGCCGGAACGGCCGTCGTGGTCATGCAGGTCCTCCAAGCTCGGCTTCGATCGCCGCCTCGATCTCCCGCGCGCGGAACGGCACGCCCTGGACCTTGGACAAGGAGCGGGCGTCCACGAGGTACTCGGCCCGCACGAGCCGCGAGAGCTGTCCGAGGTTCATCTCCGGGACCAGCACGCGCCGGTAGCGGGCGAGCACCTCGCCGAGGTTCTCGGGGAACGGGTGCAGATGGACCAGGTGGGCGTGCGCGACCCTGTGCCCGCGTGCACGCGCTCGGCGCACCGCGGCCACGATCGCGCCGTAGGTCGATCCCCAGCCGAGCACCAGCAGCTCTGCGTCTCCCGCCTCGTCGTCGACCTCGACCGGCGGGATGTCCCGGGCGATCCCGGCGATCTTGGCCGCTCGCAGGCGGACCATGCGCTCGTGGTTGGCGGGGTCGTAGGAGACGTTGCCGGACCCGTCCGCCTTCTCGAGCCCGCCGATGCGGTGCTCGAGGCCGGGGATCCCTGGCGGCGCCCATGGCCGGGCGAGCGTCTCTGGGTCACGCAGGTACGGCCAGAAGACCGACGTGCCCTCCGCGTCGACGTGGTTCGGCGCCGTGGCGAACGCAGGGTCGATCGGTTCGAGGAGGTCGACGTCCGGCAGGCGCCAGGGCTCCGCACCGTTCGCGAGGTACCCGTCGGACAGCAAGAGCACCGGCGTTCGGTACTTGACCGCGATCCTCACCGCCTCGATGGCGGCGTCGAAGCAGTGCGACGGGGTCTTCGCCGCCACGATCGGGACCGGCGCTTCGCCGTGACGTCCGTACATCGCGTGCAGGAGGTCGGCCTGCTCGGCCTTCGTCGGCAGCCCGGTCGAGGGACCGCCACGCTGGACGTCGACCACGACGAGCGGCAGCTCGAGGTTGATCGCGAGCCCGATCGCCTCGGACTTGAGATCGACGCCGGGACCGCTCGTCGTCGTCACGCCGAGTGCGCCGCCGAAGGCCGCGCCGATCGCCGAGCCGATCCCTGCGATCTCGTCCTCTGCCTGGAACGTCCGGACTCCGAATTCCTTCCGGCGAGACAGCTCGTGGAGGATGTCCGACGCAGGGGTGATCGGATAGCTCCCGAGGAAGAGCGGCAGGCCCGAGAGCTTCGAGGCGGCGATGAGGCCCCACGCGAGGGCCTGGTTACCGCTGATCTGGGTGTACTCGCCGGGCGGGAACTGCGCAGGCCCGACTTCGTAGCTCGCCTCGAAGAGCTCGGCCGTCTCGCCGAAGTGGTACCCGGCCCGAAAGGCCCTCGAGTTCGCCTCGCGCACCAGTGGCTTGTCGGCGAAGCGCTTCTCGATCCAGTCGATCGTCGGCTCCACCGGTCGCGTGTACAGCCAGCTCACGAGCCCCAATGCGAAGAAGTTCTTGGAGCGCTCCGCGTCACGGGGCTTGACGCCGGCGTCCTTGCAGACCTGCTGGGTGATCGAGGTCATCGGGACCTCGTAGACGGTGAAGGCCGCCAAGCTGCCGTCCGAGAGCGGGTTCGCGTCGTACCCGGCCTTGGCCAGGCTCCGCTCGTCGAACGCGTCGGCGTTCACCACGAGCGTCGCGCCCTTCTCGAGGACCCCGACGTTCGCCTTGAGCGCAGCGGGGTTCATCGCCACGAGCACGTTGGGCACGTCGCCTGGGGTGGTCACGTCGCGGTCTGCGATCTGCACCTGGAACGCGGACACGCCGGCGAGGGTGCCCGACGGCGCCCGGATCTCTGCGGGGAAGTCCGGGAAGGTCGACAGGTCGTTGCCGAAGAGCGCGCTCGACGCGGTGAACCGGTCGCCGGTCAGCTGCATGCCGTCGCCGGAGTCGCCGGCGAAGCGCACGACGACCCGGCTGATCTTGCGCTGCTCGCGCGGGTGCTCTTCGGTCCGGTGCTCCTCGGTGGTGGTCACGCGGCTCGAGTCTAGTGGTGCAACGTCATTGAGCAGCTGGTGTGGGCGATCTCGCCATCGGGGATCCGGGATCCGGGAGCGCTGGTCAGGCGATGGTGACGTCGGGATCCAAGTAGACGTCTTGGATCGCGTGGATGAGCGCGGCTCCCTCGTCCATGGGGCGCTGGAAGGACTTGCGTCCGACGATGAGCCCTTGGCCCCCGGCCCGCTTGTTCACGACGGCGGTGCGCACCGCCTGCGCGAGATCGCTCGCCCCGTGAGACTCGCCTCCCGAGTTGATCAGCCCGATCCGGCCGGCGTAGCAATTCACGACCTGCCAGCGCGTGCGGTCGATCGGGTGGTCGGTGGTCAGCTGGTCGTAGACGAGCGGGTCCGTCCTCCCGAAGTGGAGCACGTTGTAGCCACCGTTGTTCTCCGGCTGCTTCTGCTTGATGATGTCTGCCTCGATCGTCACGCCGATGTGGTTGGCCTGGCCGGTGAGGTCCGCCGACACCTCGTAGTTGACGCCGTCCGTCGTGAATGCCGGATTGCGCAGGTAGCACCACAGCACCGTGAACATCCCCAGCTCGTGTGCCTCGGCGAACGCTTCGGAGGCCTCGCGGATCTGACGGTCGGCGAGGTCGGACCCGAAGTACACGGTCGCCCCCACACCCAGTGCCCCGAGCTCGAAGGCCTGACGGGCAGAGGCGAACAGGACCTGGTCGTACGTGTTCGGGTAGTGCAGGAAGTCGTTATGGTTCAGCTTCACGATGAACGGGATCCGGTGCACATAGCGCCGCGAAACCGCGCCGAGCACCCCGAGAGTGGTGGCGATCGCGCTGCACTCCCCCGCGAGCGCGAGCTCGCAGAGGTTCGCCGGGTCGAAGTACTTCGGGTTCTTGGCGAAGCTCGCCCCGGCGGAATGCTCGATCCCCTGGTCGACCGGAAGGATCGAGAGGTACCCGGTTCCTCCGAGACGCCCGTGCGAGTAGACAGTGCCGAGCGCACGCAGGACGGCCGAGGAGCGGTCCGAGTCCCGGAAGGTGCGCTCGAGGAAATCGGGCCCCGGAAGGACGAGGCCCTCGGCAGGGAACGCCTTCGCCTCGTGGTTCAACAGGAAGTCGGCGTCGTCGCCGAGCAGCTGCTGGAGATCGATGGGCATGTGGCTACCCTACTTCGCTGACCACCCTACTTCGCCCCTTGGTGCGGCTTGTCCGCGATCTGGCTGGGGCCACGGCGTGCCCGGCGCGGCCGGCGCGCGCCCCCGGCTCCCAGCGCGTCGAGCCGTTCGGCCACGTCGTACGCCTCGGGATCCACCCGTGCGACTCGCCCGAAGAGCTCGCGCGCCCTGGGAAGATCCCCGGCACGCTCGAAGAGATCCGCCAACGCGTACCACTGGCGCAGATGGCGCTCCGAGGGATTGCGCAGTGAGCGTGCTGCCCCTGCCGACGCCAGGAGCTCGATCGCCTCGGGCAGCCGGCCTCGATCGGCGAGGCTGCCGGCCGCCACGATGCGCGCCTCGGCGAGAACGTCCGCATCGGCGGCGCTGTGCCGGAGCTCCGCCCATGCCGCCGTGACCTTCGAGTGGCGTCCGAGCGCACGCAGGGCGTCCATCAGCGCGGCCAGTGCGTCGGGCTCGCCGCTCAGCTTCGCGTACGCCTCGAGGTGCCGGGCGGCGTCGCGCCAGCGCCCCTGCCGGTAGGCCGCGAAGCCGGCGAGCCGGCGGACCGCGGGAACTGTCCCGACCTCGCGCACGAGCTCGTTGCCGTAGCGCAGCGCCTCGGGGTACCTCCCGCGCTCGTAGGCGGCGACCGCCTTCTCCATCCGCGCGACCAGTGCCTCTCGGTGGCGGGCGGTCGCGGCGTCGGCTGCGCGCCGGATCTCGCTCGCAACGTCAGCGGGCAGCGAGGGCGCTCTCACCGCAGGTCGCGACGCCCCGTCGTTCAGGCGCCGGGGCGTCGCCCGGCTCTCGTCGACGCGCACCCACTCGTCCTGCGGCGAGGGAGGCGTCGAGGGGGAGCGGTACTCCCGGCGGTGCTCACGCTCCTCGTCGTGCCCGCCCCTGCCGTGTGGCCCGCGGCCATCCGACCCGGCAGGTCGCGCATCGGGTCTCGAGACCTCGTGCGCACCCCGGCGCGCGACCCCGCCCCAGCGGCGGGCGGCTGGCGGCAGGTCCTCCCGGCGGCTGCGGTCGGCGGGGCTCTGGGGTCGAAGGCTGGCGCCCTGCGTCCGAGGCGGTCTCGGTGCGCCCGTGCGAGGCGGTCTCGGTGCGCCCGTGCGAGGCGGTCTCGGTGCGCGACCCTGCCGGTCGCCGGAGGTTCGCGTCATTGGGTGAGTGTACGGGTCC
>JAJZVL010000007.1 GCA_021845725.1 Actinomycetes bacterium
CATGTTCGTCTTGGCCAGAGAGGAGACCTATCGGCACACCACCTGCATCTGGTATGCGTTAGCATGACCACTGTCCAAGCGGACCGGTCTCCAACGAACCCAGGGCGGTCCACAGTTCCGAGCGCGCCGGTACGTGTGGGCGGGCGTCTTGCTGTCGCTCGGGGTGTGGGCGAAGTTCTTCCCCATCATTCTGCTCTTCTACTGCGTGATGTCGCTGCTGCGCGATCCTCGCCGTCGAGCCCAGACACTCAAGATGGTGCTTTGGGCTGGAGTCGCCGCGCTCGTCGTCAACGCGCCGTTTGCCGTGGCGAACGTCGGGAACTGGGACCACTTCTTCGTCTTCAACGCCAGAAGAGGAGGCGGAGGCGGGATCCTCTAAGAACTGCACCTCGCGTCGGCGCTACCCATCCCGGCCGTGGACCTTGTATGCGGTGTCCTCGTCCTGCTTGCCGTCGCCCTGC
The DNA here is from genome assembly GCA_021845725.1 of Actinomycetes bacterium. Taxonomy (GTDB): domain Bacteria; phylum Actinomycetota; class Acidimicrobiia; order Acidimicrobiales; family RAAP-2; genus JAJYVT01. The sequence goes on from JAJZVL010000007.1 coordinate 462, forward strand.
TCGTGCCACGCGTCCTCCGGGGGGCTCCCCGGTCGACGCCGCCGTCACCACCTTTGCGCTGCTGCTGCTGGTGGACAAGGTGTACTCCCCCCAGTACATGCTCTGGCTCTTCGCCTTCGGGGTCATCGCGCAATGGCCCGTCTGGAGCCTCGTTCTCATGAGCGTGGCCGGGCTCGTCGACTACGCCGACGCCATGACGGCCCTGTACCTGTCCCATACCCACAGCCCAGCATTCTCCTGGTTCTTCCACACGCTCTACCCGTGGAACACGTCGATGCGGAACGCCACGGTCGCCATCGGCCTCGTGCAGGCGCTACCCCATGGCGGCCGACCACAAGCCCGGGTCAGCAATGCACGGCAGGAACCGTCACCGTTGCCACATTGAGATCGGGGCGCCATGCACGCGTGGCCTGCGCACCCCGGCCGGACTGGAGCGGGTCCGCTGAACGTTCGCCGGGGTGTCCCGCGGCTCCAGACTGTCGTTTCGTCGCCTCCCTGCAAGTCCTTCGTCGTCAGCTCGCCTCCTCGTCGCGATCCTGCACTCGTCCGTCCGGCCGAGTCGCTCGTCCGTTCACGGCGACCTGTCAGACCGGGCAGCTCCACGGGGTCCCCTGACGTGTGCGGGTCGGCACCTTCTCGGCCGCGGCCCTCTGCAGCCCGCCAGTTTTGTTATACGATAATCTGATGGAGGTCCGAGAGTCGGCGCTCAAACACGGCTGTAGCACCGAGGACATCCGCCACGCCATCACCAACGCGCTCGCTGCCTACGACGACTTGGACGATCCCTACGTGCTCTACCTCGGCCCCGACATCGCCGGCACCCTGCTCGAGGTGTTGACTGCCGTCGACGAACAGGGCGAGGAGATCGCCTTCCACGCCATGCCGATGCGTCGCAAGTACAGGAGGTTGCTCCCATGACCGAACCCCGCAAAGCCGAGACCGGCGAGCCGATGGACGACGACTTCTGGCGGCGTGCCGAGGAGAAGGCGAACGCCGGCCTCGACCCCTCCCGGCTGCGCCGCCGAGTCGGTCGCCCCACCCTCGGCGACGAGCCGGCCGAGCTGACTGCCGTCCGGCTCCCACCCGAGGTCCGCCGGGCACTCGATGACCGGGCCGCCGAAGAGCACACCTCCGCCAGCGAGGTCATCCGCCGCGCCCTGGACCAGTACCTCGCGAGTTAGCTGGTCAGCTCATGCAGTGCACGAAGGGTCGACCGCATCTCGCCCGGGTTCGAATAGCGACAGCTCAGCACCACGGGGAGGTCTTCACGTTTGGACCTCACCCATCTTCACGTTTGGTTGTAGCAGACGGTTGTGGCTCTCATGATGGGGGGTCACGACCGCTCGGCGCCGTCATGGCCGTCGACCGGGCGTGCGCGAGCCCCGGTCGCCGTGGTGCATGCAGGCGTGGCCGACTACGGCGGTGCGTCGGGCGATCCGGCGGCCACGAGATCACCGAGCGTCGTGCGTCGCCGTCGCCGTCGAGTCCGTGGCGGGAGGCCTGCGCCGATCCTTCGCTCGTTCTCGGTGCGTCGTGCCTCGAAGGCGTCGACGGTCTCGAGGTTGCGGACCGCGAGCGCCGCGGCGAGGAAGAGCGTCGGGCCGACGAGGCCCATCAGCCGGCACCAGCCCTTTACGATGTCGATCGTGGCGGGATCGTTGATCCGGGCGTTCGAGCGCTCGACCCCGGTGCGGCGCGCGTAGGAGCGACGCCAAGCCTTGGAGGGATGGTCGCGCTTCTGGCGGGTCTTGGCGTTGACCGAGGGTGGCACGGTGATCGTGACCCGGGTGCAGCAGGTGGGCGGATGTTCGGGCGTGGCGAGGACCTCGGGACGGGTGTAGTCGAGGGCCATCGAGGCGGGACGCAGTGGGCAGCGGAGCTTGCCGGCGACTGCCGGGCAGCCGACGCGGTGGAAGCCGTCTTCGTCTGTGGCCGTGAGGCGGCCGAGCTTGTAGCGGGTGAGCTCGGCGGCCCGCTCGTCGTGGGCGGCGACCTCCTCGACGCTGGCGTCGCGTGCGAGCGGGGAGAGCTCGAACAGCTCGGTCGGGGTGCTTGGGCAGTAGAGGTTGCCGTTGTGGCAGATCGCGCAGCCATGGGTGCCCTGGGGACCCCGGTCCTGGGGGTGCAAGTCGACCACGAGGTCTGCTCCTGCTGCCCGAAGCGGCAGAGCGAAGTGGCCGGGCACCCGATGGGCATAGCCCGAGTCGCAGATGACGTCGGAAAGGTGGAGCCGGCCACTTCCTGCCGCCTGGGTGAGCGCCGTGGCGAGGACGGGGACCGGGTCGTGCGAACAGGCGCTCAGCGTCATCGCGGCGACCACCTCTGGGACCTCGGGACCGTCTTCGTCTCCCACTCACCACCGTGGCGAGAGAGCAGTAGTGGCCGAAGAACATCTCTGCCTTCTCTCCCGGCCCGCCACCGCGCCGGTGCCCCGAGGCGGCTTCGGGATCGGCCGAGATGCCGTCACGTCCCGGCGGGTGGGCGAAGCTCTCGTCGTCGGTCCAGTCGATGGCGAGCGAGGTGGACGCCTCGCTCACCGTCGCGGGCACGCTCGCTTCGATCAGAGCGTCGACGAACCCCTGCAGCCCGTCTGCGGCCAGGCCGTCGGGCTCGTCCTTTCCGAGTGCCGTCTCGACCAAGGTGTTGAGGTACTCGACTTGGCGGTAGGTGAGCTGGTGGGGAGTCCCGTGCCAGTCGACGGTGACCCCGAGGCGTCGGCGGTCTTCCCCACAGAGCGCGCAGAGCGCCTCGTGCACTCGGGAGAGGTGTGTGACGGACGGTGGTCGGCCTGGGGTGAGCAGCATCCCGAGCGCGAAGGTGCACACGGGGCACTGACGGGCTCTGACCCCGATCGGGAGGGCAGCGGTTGCGGGCGATCTCTGCGGTCATCGCGGGCGTGTCGACGAGCGCCTCTGCCCGGGCGAGGTCGACACGCCTCATCGCCGGGTCCCCGAGAGCACGGCGACGGCGCGCGCAGTCGGGCACTGCCAGAGCGGCGACGAGGTCACCCAGTCGCTGAGAGCAGGTGATCCCCGCTGCGTCCATGAAGGCCCGCAGCCCGATCCGCTCTGCCACCTCGCAGAGCCAGGTGGCCCGCAGGCGGGCGATGTCGACCCGGGGGAGGTCGGGTCCACCTGCGAGCGAGGAGGTGAGCGGGGTGGTCACGTTGCGCCGGGTCGGCGATGTGCCCCCGATCAAGAGGCGGCCGCCTGCCCACGAGGCGGCATCGACGAGACGGACGTGGTAGCGAGCGAGGACCGGGACGCTTCGCGGGCGCCGCCCAGCGCGCGCACTTGCACCACCACCCCGCCCGCCCGGCGTTCGACGTCAGTGCCGCGCGTCCCTTTCAGATCGGCACCGACCAGCCCGGTGCCCGCCGAAAGGCATACGAGCGCTGAGGCGCGCATGCGCCGTGTCTCGGTCGGCTGGGCGTCTGCCAGGGCGAGGTACGAGGCGATCTCGGCGGGGCTGTAGGGAGGCTTTGCTCGCTCGCGCGACACTGCGGCGGGTCGTGGGTCCGAAGCGCCGGTCGCCCGGGCGATGGCGCGCAGGTTGGTGCGCACCGTCCCGCGGGTCGCAGCCGACATGGCCGTCACCCCGGGCGCACAGCACCGCTCGATCACCGAGGGGTGGAGCACCACGTCGCAGGCGAGCTCGAGACCAACCGTCTGTGCGAACGCCCCGAGCCGGCTGGCCGCTGACAGGTAGGCCTTGGCCCGGTTCACCGTGTCGGGTGCGGCGGCCGCCGTCACCTCCTTGGCGAAGGCGGCAGCCTCGAGCGACACGAGACGCGCCGAGTAGCCCTCGATGGCGGCGGCCACCTGTGCGGAGAGCACCCCGTATATATTCTGTGTGCAAGACCGTGAGCCGCACCCTCAGCCCCGACCAGGTCGCCGACTACCGAGAGTGGTTCGCCAACGAAAGGCGCCTGCGAGACCTCGTGCACGAGCTCGAGCGTCTCAGCCTGTCGGTCATCGAGGCCGATCCCCGCACTCCCCGGCGGCGGTGAGCCTCGGGGTGTGGTCAGCGGGCGCTTACCCCGTGGGTGAGCCTCTCAACGTCGCCCGACGGCCCAGGTCAACCCCAAACGTGAAGACCTCACGGGTCCTTGCGATATCACATCGATCTAGTGATATCATGGGGAAGATGAAACAGCTTCTTCTCAGAGTTCCCGACGACATCCACCGTCGATTGACTGCGCGCGCCGCTCGTGCCGGACAGAGTGTCAATGCCGTGGCCAACGAGATCCTTGACGCCGCGGTCGACGCCGACGAGGGCGACCGGCGGACCCGGCTGCGCGCACGGGCGATGGCGTTGGGAGTGCTCCAGTCAGCGAATGGCCCAGTCGTGAGCATCCCCAGGCGACGGCGGATCGTCGCGTCGACGAAAGGTATCGGTCCTGTCATCGACCGGCTCTTGGCGCAGGAGCGCGAGCGGGTGTGATCGTCTACCTCGACTCGTCGGTGCTCGCACGCGCCTACCTGGCCGATGAGCCCGGACACGAACAGGTGACGTCGCTGCTTGCGGACCTTGAGATCGGGCTCATCACCGGCACTTGGACCCGCATAGAGGTCTCTGGCGCACTGGTGCGTGCGGCTCGGGCCGGGCGAGGTGACCAGGCAGGCCTCTTGGAGCTGCTCGATGCGGACCTGGGGCCAGACGGTCCGGTCACCGTGGTCACCGCTGACCGGAAGGAGATCGAGGAGCATGCTCTCCACCTCGTTCGTGAGCATGCCCTTCGCGCCATGGACGCATGGCATCTCGCCATGGCAGTCCTGACGCTCCCGAGCCTGGCCGAACCAGGAGAGGACGTCGGCTTCGCCACCCGAGACGAAGCGCAGTCCGGCGTGGCGGCGAGCTTGGGCCTACGGCCCGTGTAGGTAGACCACCGCAGAGAGGCGTTCTCGCAGCTCAGACGGGTTTGAATAAGAGATCGTCGTCTCCACCGCTTGTATCACGCGCCGCGATGCACTGGTGAGCATGACGGACGCAGTGTCTGTTCGGTTGGACGAGGAAGCACAGCGAGCGCTCCGAACGCTAGAGGCGTCCGGGATGAGCCGGTCGGAGGCGATCCGCACGTCCATCCTTGACGCCGCTTCGGCCCTTCGGCGTCGCGAGGTGCTCCGGGCCGAGGTCGCAGCGCTCGAAGCCGACGAGGCGGATCGACGCGAGATGCAAGAGGTGGCTTCGCTCATGGAGAGCCTTCGTGCAGAGGGGTGGCGTCTTCGAGCTACGTCCACCTCGTCGGTCCGGCCATGAGCAACAGGCGCGGCGCTTTGGCGTCGTAGTGCAGTCGGACGCCCTCCTACTCCGCTCGATCGTGCTGATCGCGCCGACGTCCCGCAGCGCCCGACCGGCCAGCTTCCGACCCGAGATAGTGATCGAAGCCGAAACCACGAAGGTGTTGGTCGAACAGATCGGCGCTGTCGATGCCAACCATCTCGGAGACCGCGTCGGCCTGACCAGTCCGGAGGAGATGTGGGGGATCGTTGAGAGCTTGATGACCGTCCTTGAGTTGCACTGATCGGGCTGGACAGAGCGCCCAGTCGTTCCCCCGGATCGGCCGGAATTGACGACGACTGTGCCGGAGGGAGAGCGTCGCCCACACCGGCAGCGGGATGGGGGCGTTCGACCGCCGTCAGACCCGTACGACCTGAAGCCCGGGGATGTCATCGTAGTCGCCGTCTTGGGATGCCACCGCCAGGTCGTTGGCGATCGCCGTCGCCGCGATCCACGAGTCGTTGATCGGCATTCGCTTGCCGACGTCTCGAAGGGCAACGCGCAGCGCTGCCCAGGCATGGGCGACTCCTTCGTCGACCGGCAGAGGGTCGAGCGACGCCGCTGCGGAGAGGGTCTCCAGCCGTCGGGCTCGGGTCGGTGCGTCCTGCGCGGCGAGGACGCCGAGCTGTAGCTCGGCCACGGTGACGACCGACACGGCAACGCGATCGGGCGGCTGGGACGAGAGTGGTCGATCCTGCTCGATGGCGATGAAGAGCGACGTGTCGGCGATCGCCACCCGATCGATGCGCTCGCTGGTAGCGGTCACGAGATCGGCAGGTCGTCGGTCGTATCGGGCAGGAGGTCCGCCAGCTCTCGAGCGAGCCCAGGATCGGCCCGCCAGCGATCGCTGTCGCGGATGAAGGCGCTCCAGGCCATCGATCTCGGTCGGGACGGCAGTGGGAGCAGCTCGGCGACTGGGCGACCGCTCACGGTCACCCGCAGGCGTTCGCCGTGCTCGACCCGGCGAAGCACGGCGCTGACGTCGTTTCGAAGGTCGCGTGCAGGGATGTCGGTCACAGAGTCAGCGTAGCATTTCTGCTACGCTGATATCGATCCTCGGCAGGAAATTCTTGTCTGGAACTTCGAGACGTTCCCGTAGCTCAGCCAGGTTTGCCCCCTGGCCCGACCTCGGCCGACCTGTCATCGGGGCGTGCATCCAGTTCGCCCGGCATGTCTACGACCTGGCGCGCGTTTTCGCTGAGGGCGGCGAGGCGAGCGTCCTCTCGATGATCGGGGCTGACAGGGGTGGGGCGGACCTTTCCTCTGGTCCGCCCACACCCGGGCCCTGAGATCAGGCGGCGGCTCCTGCAACCAGGGCGCTCGGCTTCTCGCCGGTCGAGATGGCCACCTTGCGCGGCTTGGCGTGAGCAGCAAGGGGAATCCGGACCGTCAAGACGCCGTCTTCGTAGTGCGCCTCGACGTGCTCGGTATCGAGGCTGTTGCCAAGCTGGACTCGACGCGTCCATCGGCCGTGCGGACGTTCGGCGACCAGGATCTCGGCGGACTCGTCCGGGCTGAAGCGTCGTTCGGCTGAGACGGTGAGAACACTGCCGTCAACCGTGAGCTCGATCGACTCCGGTTCGACTCCGGGTAGGTCGAAGTCCGCCACCACGTCGTCGCCGACCCGGTAGGCGTCCATCGGCACGGCTGCGACTGCTCCGCCCCACAGTTGCCGGACCACCTGGTCCACATCGCGGAATGGATCGAACCTCATCAACATGGTGTCACCTCCTTCGTGTCGGACTCCGATCCAAGTTGCTCTCGAACGGTCGCCTTGACCGTTCGCCATATTCGACGTCAGAGAGCGCCGTCCTATTTCCGAGGATCGCTCGCTGCAGCAGCGGAGTGGTCGGGGCGGCGGCAACGTCGTATCGGTAGGCCTGCGGGGCGCCGACGGTTCGAGCATGGGTAGCGTCGTGGTATCACACGCTTCGCTCGCCTTGTGGCCTTCCTCGAGCTCTGCGCGGTCGGAGCCGCGTGCGGACGCCTTCGTCGCGTAGGACGCCGGCGAGCGGCGGCGACGGTCGCTGCTTCGTGGGCAGGTGCACGCCTGGTGGGGACCGCCACCGGTGATCGGGCGTCAGGGTGGCTTGGGCTCGCGTATGGCCTGGGCCGGATCGCGCCGGCGCTCCGCTCTCCTTTGCTCTTCGCTTCGAGTCTGGTCGCTCGTGCTTGGATGCAGCAGAGCCGGAACCGCGTACTGCGTTCTCTCGTTGCGCTCGGAGCAGCGTTTCTGGCTGTACACGGGGTCGAGCGTCGGCGTCCGAAATCCAAAGCTGTCGGCCCCGACGCTCCGGTGCTCGCCCTCGTGGCGAACCGGCACGCGGGCTCTGCTCGGCTGGTTCGCCGGACCCATCGGGCGCTCCAGCGTGACGCATGCCTGGTCATGGAGCGAGTAGTGGGTGGAGACGAGATCGAGGCGGCCCTCGCCGATGCTGTAACGGCACTTGACGGTTGCCCCGGAGCGCGAATCGCTGTGGCCGGCGGGGACGGGACCCTTGGCCTTGCCGCCAGAGTCCTCGCGGGTAGCGAGATCGCCTTGTGCGTGCTGCCATGTGGGACCGGCAACGATCTGGCACGCAGTCTCGGCATCCCCCTCTACCCCGAAGAGGCGGCAGAGGTGGCAATTGTTGGCTCAACCAGATCGATGGACCTGGTTGCAACCGATCTCGGGACCTTCGCTCACGCCGCCGGCGTCGGGATCATGGTCCGATTTGCCCAGGCGGTGGCTGACGCTCGGGGCTGGCGGCGCCCGGTGCTCTATCCTCTGCGTTCCTTTCAGGCTTGGCGGACTCGTCGGCCGCTGGATCTCGTCGTCTCGGTGGACGGGCAGCCGCTCGAGCCTCTTGACCGTCCGTTCGAAGTCGCGCTCGTGAACGCCCCCCGCCTTGGTGGAAGAGTCGGGCTGCGTCTGAGGTCAGCGAGTCCCGACGATGGACGCCTCGAGGTGGTGGCCGTGTCAAGGGCGACTGGTCGGGCCGCCCTGATGGGACTCATTCACTATTTCCGCGCTGGTGTCGCGAAGCCGCCGAGCCACTCCCTCGTGCGTTCGGCGACCGAGGTACGCATCAAGGGTCCCTCGCCATTTGCCGTTTCGCTCGACGGCGAGCGCGTCGGTGAGACCTGCGAGCTCACCGCCCGGGTGATCCCCGGAGCTTGCACCGTCGTCGTCCCCACTGAATGAACATGTCTGTGTAGCACGCAGGAAGCACGCAGGTAGCACGCAGGAAGCACGCAGGAAGCGCAGGAAGACGGCGCAGCGCAGCCGCGCGGGGCGCGTGGGATCAGGACCCGCAGTTCGTGATGTTCATGGTCCCCGCTTCGTCGTTCCAGGTTCCGACCCTGACCCACACCTCAGCAGTACCACACTGCAGGGCGGGAACCGTCCCGACGATCTGGGTGCCGCTCCAGGAGATCACCGGCGCAGCTGCGTTGATCGCTGCGCCGGTGCCACAGAATTCGCAGAACGTCACGGCACCGTTCGACGCGCTCCCGAGGTTGGTCCCGACGATCGTGAACCGCGCGCCGGTCGGCGCGCTCTGCGGGGACAACCCGCTGATCCCAGGGGCACCCGGCACCGTCACTGTGAACAATGGCCACGAGCGTGTTCCAGCTGGCCCCGCCTCCACCCCAGCCGAGTCCCATACGTCCGGCCTGGCCAGGCCCGAAGGCAGGCCGGCGGGCACGACGACGACGATCGCGTCCTCGCTCCACGTGACGATCTCCGCACTGAGCGCGGGCGCGCCGGACTCCGGCGTGAAGGTCACATGTCCGGGGGTCGTTCCGAAGTCCGAGCCGGTCATCGTGACCCGGGTACCGGCAGGCCCGGCCAGAGGGGACAGGGCGGCCAGAACGGGCATCGCCGGCACTGCGGTCGTGGTCGTGGTCGTGGTCGTCGGTGGCAGCGTCGTCGTCGAAGACGGTGGCACGCTGCTCGTCGTCGTCGACCTCGACGTGACCGACGTGGACGTCGTTGGCGCTCGCGAGGTGGCGGAACTTCGGTGACGTGGGGCGGTCCCACCCGAGCAACTACTGAGCGAGGCTGCCATGAGCAGCCCGACGACGGCCAGTACGAGCATGCGGCTCACACCGCCTGGACGAGCGAAGCGGGAACGCTCTGCACCCAGCCGGGGCCTAGCCACGGATCGAATGTACCCTCGGGCGGAACCAACCGGTAGAGCCGAAGGTCTCACGGTCGGGAACCACTGGCAGGTCGATGCCCTCGGTCGTGTGAGGGTCAGAAGAGCGAGGCACGCAAGCGTTCGCCGGCGCAGCGAGCGCAGCGGGCCGCGTCCCAGGGTCGCTTCGCGATCCATGAGAGCAGCTCGGCGCTCGGTGGCCAACCCGGCTGGATGTGCCGGCCGATCACGACGGGGCCGACGATCGTGGCGCCGTGCCCCCGGAGGGCGGCGGCTGCGCTGAACATGCTTGCGCCGCTCACGAAGGTGTCGTCGAGCAGAAGGATCCTGTGGCCGCGCACGTCGACCGGCACGGCGAAGCGGTCAGGGTCGATCACGCGTTCCTCGGCGTCCGGCGTCGCGTCGAGGACCTGACGGCAGCGACCGGCGAAGAGCGCGATGCGGCTGACCACCGGCTGGAGCGCCACCCGCGTCGCTGAGGGAATGCACGTGGCGTAGTCCCAGTCGCCGACACAGCCGGCATGGTTGGCCATGAACGTGGCGAGGAGCGCTGCGAGGCGAAGGCTCATGCGGCTTCTGACGCCTGTCGCGGGGCTGTCCTTGTAGTTTCGCAGGTGGCTGTGGACCAGCTCTCCGTGCACGGACAGGGTGATCGGGAGGATCTCGGGCGGATCGGCTGCCGCCCCGGCGCAGGGAAGGCAGCGTGCGTACCCGGGCTTCGCGCTGCTGTGGCAGGTCGAGCAGACGCCGTCCTGGGGCTGGGCGGGAACCGGGACGAGCGCGCCGCGAAGCGGGAGGATGAGCTCCTTGGCGTTGGCCACGGCACGAGGCCTCGGTGGGCCTAGACGAGGAAGGCCGCGTCGGTCATTAGGTCGACCTCGATGGCCGGCACGATCTGGTCGACCGAGTCGACGGCGAGCACCTCGGGGCGGGCGGCGATCTCGCGGGCCCACTGCTGGGCTCGCACGAGGGGCTCGAGGAGGAAGACCCGCTTGCCGTGCCGGAGCGCGGCCTCTGCCTGGAGGCGGGCGCCGGACGTCTCCCCGGCTTCGACGACCACGGTGCCGAGCGACAGTCCGGACGTGACGAGATTGCGCACCGGGAACGTCCACCGGGCCCCGTGCATCGACGGCCAGAACTGCGAGACGCATGCGCCAGAGCGGGCGATCGCGTCTGCGAGCGCGCGGTTCCTCGCTGGGTAGACCACGTCGATGCCGGTGCCGAACACGGCGATCGTCCGTCCTCCGGCGGCCAGTGCACCGCTGTGGGCAGCGGTGTCGATGCCTTCGGCCAGCCCTGAGACGACCGTGACGCGCCGCTCAGCGAGCTGGCGCGCCAGCTCGTACGCCGCAGCGCGCCCTTCGTCGCTGGGCCTGCGGGTGCCGACCACTGCGACTGACCGCTCGTCGTCGGGGACGAGAGCGCCGCGACCCATGAGGAACGGAGGACGGTTGTGGATCATGCGCAGGTTCGCCGGGTAGTCCTCGTCCGCGGTGTCGAGCATCCACACGCGCTGCCGGGCGAGCCGGTCGAGCTCCATCTCCCAGAAGCGGACCCGCTGGTCGGTCACGCGGGCGAGCCCTCCCTCCAGCCACGCGACGTCGTCTGCGGGCATTGCGCCACCGTCGAGGGCGCCGGTCTCGACCAGCTCGGCGAGGCGCTGCGAGGAGGGGCCGTTCAGCGAGGCGGAGAGCACCTCGGCGAGAGCGAGGAGCCGCGCATGGCGGGAGCCGCGCTGTGCAGGCCCCGTCAGCGGTCGCTCGTCACGATCTCCCACCGCCCTCACCGTACCCATCGAGGCCCCCTCTCAGGGTCATCCATCGGAGCCACAGAAGCCCATGGACGAACAGGTGTTCGCCACACTAGCGCACGAGTGCGGCGGCGGCCGTGCTCAGGACTTCGCGTGCGCCCACCAGCGTCCGTCACGCTGCTCGACGTGGACGCGCACACCGAAGCAGCTGGACACGAGCGGACCGGTCAGGACGTCCTCCAGCCGCCCGGCGGCGAGCACGCGCCCGGCCGCGAGGAGAAGGCCGTGGGTGAACCCGGGGGGCACCTCTTCGAGGTGGTGGGTGACGAGGACAATGGCAGGCACTCCCGGCTCGCATGCGAGCGCTCCCATCCGCGTGACCAGGCGCTCGCGCGCCGCGAGATCGAGACCGGACGCGGGTTCGTCGAGCAGGATGAGCTCGGCTGCGCTCATGAGCGACCGAGCGATCAGCACCTGCTGCCGTTCGCCTTCCGAGAGTACGCCGAACGCTGCTCCTGACAGTGACCCCGCTGCCTCTGGCCCCATGACGCGCTCGAGGATGCGGTCGGCCGCGGCCCAGTCCGCCGGCGAGTAGCGGTGGCCGAGCGGGTAGAGCGCAGCGTCCTTGCCGGTCACGACCACCTCGCGCGTGCTCAGGAACGGGCGCAGGCTTCGCACTGTGGCAGCGCTCACCAGCGAGACCCGGGCGCGCACTTCCCGCAGGTCGCTGCGCCCGAATTGCTCACCGACCACCGTCACCGTGCCGCGGCTTGGCATGAGACGGGCGCCGGCGACCTGGAGGAGAGTGGTCTTCCCGGAGCCGTTCGGGCCGAGCACGACCCAGCGGTCCTTCACGCCGACCTCCCAGTCAATCGCGTCGAGGATCGGTCTCCCCTCTCGTACGACGGATACCCCGGTGAAGGAGAGGGCCGGGTGTGCGAGCTCGGACGCGAGCTCGGAGGTCACCTCCGCACGTCCGGGGTGCTGGGCCGTGGGCCTTGCTCGATGTCTGGGGCCGTCGTCGTGGCGTTCACGGATGGGAGTCTGCCTCAGGGCTCGGGACGAGCAGCGCCGCCGTGGTGGCGCGCTCAGCTGCGGCTCATCGGCTCCCACTCGAAGGTCCGCACCGCGACGGCCATGCCCACGAGCCCCCAGCCCGCGAGCACGCCGACGTTCTCTGCGGTGATGCCCGTCGACGATGCCGTGGTGAACGCCGTTCGCAGACCTGCGGCCAGGTACTCGAGAGGAAATACGCGGCCGATGTCGACGAGCCAGCCGGGCACGAGCGCGAGAGGGACGAACACGCCCGAGACGAACGCGAGGACGAGCGTGGGGAAGATCCCGACGACCGTGGCGGTGTCGACGTTCGGGCAGGCCCGGGTCGCCGCCAAGCCGAGCGTGCACATCGAGACGGTGCCGAGGAGCGTGTAGACCACCAGGCCGACGGCGGCGTCCGCCGAGATGGGCACTGCGTAGAAGACGACACCGACGGCGACGAGCACCACGACCGCACACACCACGACGACGACCGTGCGCCCGATCAGGCTGGCCAGGTAGATCCAGCTCGGCATCGGCGTGCCCCGGAACCGCTTCAGCATTCCCGCTTCGCGGTCGGTCACGACGGACACGTTGAGCGAGTTGAAGCCCGCCAGCAGGATCTGGTACGAGACGATCGCCGGCGTGTAGTAGAGGGCGGCGGTCTTCGCGCCGATGAATCTCGTGAGTCCGTGGAAGATCGTGTTCAAGATGATCAGCAGGAACAGCGGAAGGATGATCGTGAACACGAGGGCCCGCGGGTTCCGCAGGAACCCGATCAGCGCGTAGCGCGTCTGGAAGAACGCGAGTCGGAGGTCCTTCACGGAGCCGGTGCCTCGACGGCGTCTCCGGCGTCGTCCCCTCCTCCGGCGTCGCCGTCGGGTTCGGCCAGCTGCACGAAGACGTCGTCCAAAGTCGGCTGGGTCACCTGGAGGGCGGAGAGCTCGACCCGTGCGTCCTCGGCCCACCGCAACAGGCGCGTGAGCACGTGCTGGACGGAGTCGGTACGGAGACGCACCATCCCCCCGCCGACCGTGGCGGCAGCACCGGCCGCCTGCTCGATGTCGACCGTCGTCGTGCCCGCCGGCAGGAGGAAGGAGATGTCCGACGTGCCTCCGAGGCTCCGGCTCAGCTCGTCAGGGGTCCCCTCGGCGGCGATGGTCCCGGCCCGAAGGATCACGATGTGGTCGGAGAGGTGCGCTGCTTCGTCCATGTAGTGCGTGGTGAGGAAGACCGTCTTGCCCTCGGCGCGCAGCCCGTCGATCATCCGCCACATCTCACGTCTCGCCGCCGGGTCCAGCCCCGTCGTGGGCTCGTCCAGGAAGAGGACGTCGGGGTCGCCGACCAGGCCGAGCGCGACGTCCACCCGCCGCTTCTGGCCACCCGAGAGCCGCCCGATCCGCTCGTCAGCGTTGTCCGCGAGCCCGACGACATCGAGGGTCCGGCCGATCGGCGTCGGCGCGTCGAAGTACCTGGCGAACATGGTCACCGTCTCGCGCACGGTGTAGACAGGGTTGAGCTCGGATTCCTGCAGGACGATCCCGATGCGATTGCGCCAGGCTCTGTCGGCACGTGCAGGGTCGACCCCGAGCACGGAGACCTCGCCGGAGGTGCGAGCACGGTAGCCCTCGAGGATCTCAATGGTCGTGGTCTTCCCTGCGCCGTTCGTCCCGAGGAAGCCGAAGATCTGCCCCGCCTCGACGCTGAAGCTGATGCCGTGCAGCCGCTCGAGCTCGCCGTAGGACTTGCGCAGCTCGCGGACGGCGACGACGGGTGCCATGGCGCGAACCTTACGGTCGACGGCCCCGAGGGCGAGGACGCCTCTCGAGCGTCTGCGGCCTGACATCTGCCGGCCTGGCATCTGCCGGCCTGGTGTCTGCCGGCCTGGTGTCTGCCGGCCTGGTGTCTACCGGCCTGGTGTCTACCGGCCGGGCTCCTGCGCCGGACCACCACCTTCGCTCCCTGGGATGCGGTCGCCGCAGGATGTCCCAGCCGACATCCACTACCGTTTCGCGCGGTGGAGCAACGCCTTCAGTGGCTGGTTGCAGACCTTGCAGATGCGGTGGTGAGCCGCTCGCGCGCACCGGACCACGAGCACATGCAGGCCCTTGTCGAGCTGCTCGCCGACGAGCACGGGCAGGCGCGGCGACCCGCACCCCTGGACCCAGACGTGCTGGGCGACGAGGCCGACGACGAGCTTGCCGACCTGGCCTCGCTCGTGGGCCTGAGCTCTCTCGACACCTCGCTCCTGGTGGTCGCCGCCGCCGCCGACCTGGACGTCCGCTTCGGGGCGCTGTTCGGCTACTTGGAAGGCGTGCCCGTACAGTCGCGCGCCACGGTCGCGCTGGGGCTGGAGCTTTGTGGCCATGGCTCGATGTCCCCCTCCGCCCGTGCCCGGCTCGGGCCGTTCGCGCCGCTCCGCCGCCAGGGGCTGCTGCGCTTCGGCGACGACGCGGCGCCCTTCGTCGCGCGCCACCTCGTCGTGCCCGATCGTGTGGTCGCCCACCTGCTCGGCGATCGCTCGGTCGACCCGGTCGTGGCACCGCTTCGCGTCGAGGTGCCGCTCGCAGGCTCTGCGACGGCTGACGAGCTCGCGGAGGGCCTGCGTTCTGGGGTGCGGATCAGCCACGTCCGGGCGAGACCCGGCTCCGTAGGGCCGTCTGTCGCCGTGAGCGCCTTCGAGTCGCTGGGGCTCGGGCACCTCGCCGTCGACCTGCGGCGCGCGCCCGGAGGCATGGACGCGGGCGCCATTGCCGAGTTGACCCTGGTGGCCGTCAGGGAGGCAACCCTGGCGGGCGCCGCCCTCGTCGTCGTCGACCCCGACGGCGTGCTCGTCGGTCAGCGGCCGGCCTACTCGCTCTTGGAGACGTCCCCGGTTCCGGTGGTGGTCGTCGACGACGCGGACTGGGATGCCGCATGGTTCGACGACGCGGTGCTCGATGTCGAGGCGCCTGTGCTCGTGCGCGGCGAGCGGCTCGACCTCTGGCGAGCAGCGCTCGGCAAGGAGCCCGCTGACGACGCCTCGACCTGGGAGAAGGTGCTGTCGATGCGCCTCAGCCCCCAGCAGATCCTGGCGTCTGCCCGCTGCGCGCACCTTCGGAGCATCCTCAGCGGCTCCCCGCTCGACTCGGCCACGGTTGCTGACGTCGCTCGCGGTCACGGTGCGGTGCGGCTTCGTGGCGCCACGGTCGTCACGCGGCCCGCCGCGCGCCTCGACGACGTGATAGTGCTGCCGCGCACGCGTGTGGCGCTCGAGACCGTGGTGTCGTGGGCACGCCGGCGTGAGGCGCTCCTCGTCGGCAGCGACCTGGCTGGCAAGGGCACGAAAGGCCAGGGCATCGTGGTCCTGTTCGCCGGTTCCCCAGGCACCGGGAAGACCCTTGCGGCTGAAGCATTGGCAGGCGAGCTCGGGCTGGCGCTGTGCACGGTGGACCTCTCGGCGATGATCGACAAGTACGTCGGGGAGACCGAGAAGAACCTCGAGCGACTGATCAGCGAAGCGGAGAACCTGAACGTAGTCCTCTTCTTCGATGAAGCCGATGCGCTCTTCGGTAGCCGCTCTGCGGTGCACGACGCCCGCGACCGCTACGCGAACCAAGAAGTGTCGTACCTGCTCCAGCGCATCGAGCGGTTCCAGGGCCTCGCCGTTCTGGCGACCAACCTGAAGGAGAGCATGGACCAGGCGTTCGTGCGCCGACTGCACCACGTCGTGGTGTTCGACGACCCTGACGTCCCGACGCGCCGGCGCCTCTGGGAGGCGCACCTGCGCTCGGTGCCGGCGCAGTCGTGCGACGACCCCGTGGACGTCGACTGGCTGGCCGAGACGGCGGAGCTCGCCGGCGGTGGGATCCGCAATGCGGTCATGGCCGCCGCCTTCGCCGCCGCCGAGGCGCAGCGCCCCATGGGCATGCATGACGTGCAGGAGGCGGTACGCGCGGAGTACGCGAAGCTCGGCCGTCTCGTCCCGTTCTCGGGCCACCCCCCTGCGGGCGACGGAGGCTTCGGGCGTGTCGATGGAGCGGGGGAGTGAAGTGAAGAAGTGTTGACACGAAACGAGGATATGGACGACACTGACGCACCGGTAGCGGTTCAAAGGGCGCGGCGCGTGCTCCGAGAGAGTGGCATGCGCAGGCGAGAGAGCAGGTGAGCGTGTGAGCGGTCGCGCTGCAGCACCGAAGGAGCGAACCGAGCGCCAGTCGCCGTCGCGAGTGGTGGCGCACGAGCGCGCCACGGCTCGGCTGCCGGGCGCGCAGCACGCAGCGACGGCGAGCACGCCGACGACCGGCGCAGCGGCCGCGGCCATCGCCCCGGGGCTCGCGCACGGTCGAGAGGTGGTTCGCCGCACCCTCGAGGTCGGCGCGGCCCACGACGCCGCCGAAGCCACCGCCGACCGGGCCGCGGCCGCCGCCACCGCCGTGCTGCACCCGGGCGCCGCAGATGCCCGCTGGCGGGGCTACGGCGCGCTTCGTGCTCCGGCGGAGGTCGGCCCGGACGGAGGGCGCCTCCGCGTCGAGACCGACCGGGAGCTGTCGGCGGCCCGAGGTGCGGGACGCGGGCTCCCAGGAGAGGTGCGTCGCACGATGCAGGGCGTCCTCGGAGCCAGTCTCGGCGATGTGCGGATGCACGCCGACAGGCGGGCGCAGCGGCTCAGCGAGGCCATGGCTGCCGACGCGTTCACGGTGGGAAAGGACATCTTCTTCCGGGGTACGCCCCCGAGCGTCGCCACCCCCGGCGGCGCCCACCTATGGGCGCACGAGCTGCACCATGCCATCGCCGGGGGCGCCACCGCCGGTCGGCACGTGATGCGCTCTGGGATCTCTGCCCCGTTCAACGTCACCGTGCGCACGGGGAACAAGGTGCGCCAGCCGATCCAGGGCCCCAGAAGCGCGCAGCTGGCGTTCTCCTCGCGCGACGGCACCGGCCCGAAGATGGGCGCGACGAGCCCCAAGGAGGGTGCGAAGACCGGCCTCGAGCGTGAGGAGCGCGATAGGGCGCGCCAGGAGAGCGGCGTGCAGTCACCTGGCATCGGCGTGTCGTCGGAGCACGAGCACGACCCAGCGGTGGCCAAGATCCCGATCCCGGGGGTGACCCCCGAACTGGAGGAGAAGGACCCCTACGCGGCGGTCGGCGTCTACGTGAAGTACACGGGCGGCCTGCTGCAGAAGACCCAGAAGCACGAGACCGAGATCGAGGTGTTCGCGCGCAGGATCGAGAACGAGCATGTGCGTGCCATCGCCGCCAAGTCGGAGTGGGACCAGCTGAGCCAGGCCATCGCGTCCGCAGGTGACGGGAAGGCCAAGAAGGCGGAGAAGCGCAAGAGAGCCCTGGAGGACCGCCTCGGGGCCAAGCTGCTCGAGAAGGCGGGGGTCCCCCGCTCGAGCGTGTGGACGGTCGTGATGAGGATCGCGGAGGAGCGCACGCGGGTGGCGAACCTCGCGCGCCAGGACGCCGACGAGGATGTCCCGATGGTCGACGGGGTCTACGAGCTCGCCCGTGATGCGAAGAAGCGCGTCCAAGCTCTGACTGGAGGCCGCAGCCGCGAGCACACGACGAAGCGGTACGGCACGAAGCTGGACAAAGACGACTTCCAGGGGGCGATCAAGCACCAGAAGCGCTACCTGAACTTCCCGGCCGCGACGGACACCGCCCGCAAGGTCGGGCTCGCTGCGCGCGAAGCCAAGCTGAGCGCGGACAGACTGGCCGTGAAGAAGGAAGAGCTCAAGGTCCACAACACCAGCATCGATGACGCGGTCCCGACCGCTGTGAAGGCGGGGACCTTGTTCAAATGGGTCGCGCGAACCGGAGCGAACGCTGCCCTCGGCTTCGTGACCGCGACGGTCGTGCAGGTCGAGCAGGAGCAGGTCCGCACCGAGAAGATGAGCGCGACCTCGCAGAAGTCCTGGAAGATCACGACGATCTCGACCCGTCTCGACCGCGAGATCTCGAAGGCCTCCGAGCTGTTCAAGAAGAAGCCCTACGGTCGGGTGACCAGCTTCCACGTCGGGCTCCAGCTGTTCAACGTCGTCCTGCGCGAGGTGCGCAACATCCTTGCCGGCATTGCCACCCTGGTGGGGATCGCCGCGGCCGCGGCGTTCGCTGCGCCGGCGGTGGCCTCCGTGCTCACCACCATCAGCGTCGTGCTCGGGCTCATCGCGCTCGCCATCACGGCGGTGAAGCTGGTGATCGAGGGGATCTTGGCGAGTTGGAGCGTGATCCGGCGGGCGCTGTCGAGCAACGCTCGGCATTACAACCTGCTCAACGAGCAGATCAAGGCGCAGGGCGGAGAGACGCTGGTCGATGCGACCAAGGTCGGGATGTCCTTCGCTTCGCCGGCGTTGGGCAACGTCGTCGGGCTTGCCGGCGGAGCGACATATCTGAACCCCATCCAGCAGCTCCAGCACGCGCAACAGGGTCTCGGGTTCATGACGCACACGGCGGTGACACGGAGCATCCTCATGACGCTCGGACAGACCGCAGCGAACACGGGGACGACAACCGCGTCGGGACTCGTGGCTGGTACGGTCAACACGAAGCTCACCTCCGGCAGCGATGCCCGACATGGTCTCGCGGAGGGTGCTCGCCCGCAGCTGAAGACCCGCACCCATGAGTACGACGCGGGCCTTCCGAGAGGTGAGGAGCCTGCATGGATCCGAAAGGCTCGCGAGAGCGAGAAGGCCACGCGCTCCTCGGCGATCGATTCGCTCGTGACCGCCCACCAGGCGAAGATCGGTCGCTTCAGCGAGCGCACCCAGGCCCTCATGCAGAAGGCGTTGGAAGCAAAGAGCGCCGCGGCCAAGGGGTCGTCTGCGACCAAGCAACAGGATCCCGAGGACTCCGCCGGCAAGGCGAAGGGCGTCACCGGGAAGCTGGCCGACCTGGCCCAGGCGGCGTTCGACGGCAGTGCGGACCTGAAGGGCAACTTCAAGAGCTACGTCTTGGCACCCTCGTCGGGAGAACCCGTCGCCTACGAAGTCGCCGAAGCGCGCGAGCTCGCTGGCGTCAACCTCTCGGGGAGCGGCGATGACGGAGAGCAGCCCTGACCTTCGACGCGATCACCTTCGTCACGGCTTCCGGTGACCTCAGAGCGGCCGTGACGTGGGCGGACGACGGTAGCGACGACGACGTCGTCGTGGCGGTCGAGCCTGCGGACCTGGCGCGCGTGAAGGGTTACGGCCTCTTCCACCTCGATACGTCGTCGATGCCCTCGGGCGTTTCGATCGACCCGGACCACGGCGCCATGCTCACGCTGCGTCCGGCCCCGGGAGCCGGACGCATCCCTCACCCTCGACCGGCCTCCGCGGCCGAGTGGGTACGTCAGGACCCCGGGCGACTCGAGACCGACAGCTGGTATGCGGTTCGGCTCGAACAACCCGACTCCGAGCCGCCCGTCGACATCCGCACCCTGTGGTCCTACCTTCCGTCGGCGACGGGGGCGCTCGACGCCGAGGGGATCATGCGGGCGATCACCGCGTTCGTCTCCGAGCAGCGCCCGGAGCTCGAAGGTGCCGCCGAGGCGCTCGAGGGGCTCGTCACCGACCTTGCCGGGCTCGTGGGGCTGACGACGACGGACGGCGATGGCGACTCGGAGGATCTCGATGTGCTTGGGGTCGTCGCGGCCGTCGTCGAGTCCTCGGGCGGCGAGCTGACCCGCTTCGACGAGGGCGAGGCGATCGGGTTCCCGATCCAAGGAACCCACGGCGTGTGGCTGTGTGTCGCCGACGTGTACCGCGCCGAGGCAGGGACGCTGCTCGTCCTGTCGAGCGCCTTTCCGGCAGTGGTGCCCGCGACGCGCCGCGACGACGCCTACGTGGCATTCGGCCATTGGAACGCGGAGCAGGGGCTGGCCACGCTGGACCTGGCTGCGGACAGCGGAAGGGTGTCTCTCCGCACCCCGATGTTCCTCGACGGTCCGCCGAGCCCTGGAGCGATCCGTCGCCTGGTCGACGTGAACATCGACGCAGTCGAAGGGACCTGGGAGCTCGTGCACGCCTACGCGACCGAGCCTGACGCCTACGTGAGCTGAGCCGCTGCACGAGGCTGTGGCGCCCAAGAACGGACACGCCGCGGGTACGGCCGAGGAACGCACCAGGAGCTTCGATGACGCACCCGTGCGGAGCGATCTCAACGAGCTCGTCTTCGATATGAGCCCCCGGCGAAGGCCTGATCTTCCTATCCCGCCGTCGACGCGCAGACGGCTCTAGCCGGATTTCTTGAAGTACCAGGTCTGAGGAACGAAGGTCGCGTACGGGTTCAGGTGCTGCCAGCCCGAGAGTGTCTTCTTGACGGCGGCAACTTCTATGTCGAAGAGCGGCCACCACAAGGACGCGACGTCCTTGGAGAGGTAGTTCTCGTCGGCGTAGAGGGGCTTGAGGCCCGGCCGCGTTTCTGCCGCGGCGATGAGCTTCTGCGCTTTCGGTGTTGTGTACCCGCCGGCCCAGAAGTTGCCCTTGCCGAACTCTTCTGTACCGGCAGGTAATAGGAGGTACTCCCCATACGCGTACATCCATCCTGCGTACCCAAGAAGGCCCCACTTACATGGTGGCTCTCCTGGGCAGACGCCACCGATGGAGAACATGGTTGTCTTCACCTGGGGGTCCAATGTGATTCCAATGCCGATAGATTTGGCAACCGTCCGGAACGCAGACACCTGGGCGAAGAAGGCTGTTGTCCCCGTTGAGTACATGAAGAGGAAGCTGAGCTTCTTCCCCTTCGAGATGCCGTTGCCGCAGTCCGAGGCACCGGTCCCGGGGTGCTTGCAGACGTCGATGCCACCAGGGCCCTTCACCCAGCCGTGGGCCTCGAGCAGCTTCGCCGCCAGCGACGGATCGAAGGGGTACGGGTCCTTCCGGGTTGCGGGGCTCGTGTACGCAGAGTGGGAGAAGTCGGGGTCCGGGCCGTAGTCGGGGACACCGTAGCCGTCCAAGGTGCGCTTGATGTAGAGGTTCTCTGTGATGAGGTGCTGGAGCGCCTGACGGATGTAGAGCTGCTTGGCGAGCGCGCCCCATGTCTTCGAGGTGTAGCCGAGCTCGATGACTTCGTCGTAGTACACCGGCCACGCCTTGATCGTGAAGCCATGGCTCTTGAAGTAGGAGATCTCCTTCAGACTATCGAAAGGGATGAAGCCGAACGTGAGGGTGCCCGAGCGCAGCGCGTCGAGCTCCTCCGTGCCTGTTGTGAACTTGTAGAGCCTGTACGCTGCGATGTGCGGCTTTGTGGGTCCGGTGTAGTGCGGATTGGCTGCGAACTGCGCCTCGTGGGTCACCGAGTTGTAGGCACTGATCACGAAGGGGCCGTCCACGGTCTTCCACAGCGGGTTCGAGGCGTAGGTGCCGAGGTCCTTGGCCTGCTTGAGGAGGAATGTGAAGACCTGCTTCGCCCCTGCGGGGGTCGAGGCGGCGGAGCCTGCCGGCGATGTGGCCGACGTTCTGTCCCACGCCTGGACCGGGAGCGGGGTGATCCAGGTGAGCTCGTTCCCGGTGAACCATTCCGGGTTGTAGGAGTGGGTCAAGTGCAGGACGAAGGTAGTCGAGCTCGGATATGTGATGCTCTTGATGTTTGTGGGCATGAGACCCGGCAGGTAGTTGCCGAGTGTCTTCTTGCCCGCGGCGAGGAGCTGGAAGTAGAACTTGACGTCGTTCGATGTCACCGTCGCCCCTGTCGACCACTTGAAGTTGGTCTTCATCGTGACCGTGACGGTCGTGTCGTGGTTCGAGTAGACGGGGGGCTTGGCGATCGACTGGGTGGCGTCGATCCCGGTCTTCGAGCCCTTCCCTGCCCAGTAGAGCGGGAGCCACATGTTGTCGTCAGTCTCATATTCCCAGGGCTCGAACGACACCAGATTGGCAAGAGGCAGGATCCATGTGTACGTATCTCCGCTCGGGAGCGCCACACTCGCGATACCACCCGTCTGCGCTTTCGTCGCCTTGGAGCTCGAGTGGGCGTTGGAATGTGCGGAGGCGGCAGGCTCAGCGAACAGGCCTGCGACCCCCGCGGTTGCGATCAGTACCGCTCCCGCGAACGATGCTCCCACGCGCCAGCTTGCCATCAGCCCGCGAGAGCTCGGCCTGCTGGGCAGAACAGCTCTCATGAGCTTCGTGAACAAACGTCGTCCTGTAATGGGCATCATGTCTCCACAATCTGGTGGCAAGGTGAAAAGGCTTCGATGCCCGCCGGTCAAAGTGACGGCGGGCTGATCATCCACATGACTTTCGCGGTCTCTCCCCTCGACTCGGTCACCCGGTGCGGGGTCCCGCTGTCATATTGAACGCTGTGAGATTCGTGTAGCGAAAACCGCTCATCACCCACATCCAAGAAGATGGAACCTTCGAGCACGTAGAGCAATTCCTCAGACTGGCCATGCATCAGCGGTTCCGGTCCCGTCGTCCCGCCTGGCCCGAATTCGCCCACGAAGACCTCCATGTGCCGGTAGGGCTTGGGAGTGAGGAGCTGCTTCACTGCGCGGTGCCCGAACGCGAGCGTCGGGCGGTTCTCTGGCGTTGAGACCACGGGCCGGGTGTCGTCTGCGGAGGCGAACAAGTCAGCCAGCTCCAGATCCAAGGCTCCGGCCACGCTTCGCAGGGTCGCCAGGCTCGCGTTCGTGCGGCCGCGCTCCAGTTGGCTGAGGAAGCTCTCCGACACTCCTGCCTTCTGTGCGATTGCGTGCAACGTGGCTCCTCGGAACTTCCGGTAGCGCCGGAGCAGTGCCCCTACGTCTTCGTTCACCGATGCGGAGCTCCCACAGTCGATTGTGCGTGTACTGAAGCGATTGTGATGAGACTAAAGCGAAATGAAGTCGACGTCAAGGGCACGACCGGCGCACGGATCCTGACGCCGACTCCACCTGAGTCGATGTGCGGCGCCGCGTGGCAGCTCACGGCCGCCGGAAGGCGGGCGGACGCTCAGCCCCGCGGTCTGGCGCCGCGGACGACCGGGAGGTCGAAGCCTGCGATCGTGTGGGGCTCGTAGGGCTCCTCGAGGCGGTGGAGCTCTTCGTCGCTCAGCTCGAGCTCGACGGCGGCCACCGCGTCGTCGAGGTGCTCGAGCTTCGTGGCGCCGACGATCGGGGCGGTGACGACGGGGTTCGACAGGACCCACGCCAGGGCCACCTGCGCCCTCGGCACCCCGCGCTCCTCGGCGACCGCTGCGACCCTTTCCACGATGGCACGGTCGGAGTCCTGGTAGAGCTGGGCGCCGAAGCGGTCCGTCTCCGACCGGTTGGTCTTCTCCCCCCACGCTCGCGTGAGGCGGCCACGCGCGAGCGGGCTCCAGGGGATGACCCCGACCCCCTGGTCGGCACACAGCGGCAGCATCTCGCGTTCCTCTTCCCGATTGAGCAGGTTGTAGTGGTTCTGCATGCTCACGAACCTGCTCCATCCGTGGGTGTCGGCCGTGAAGAGGGCCTTGGCGAACTGCCAGGCGTACATGGACGACGCACCGACGTAGCGCACCTTGCCCGCCCGCACCGCGTCGTGGAGCGCCTCGAGGGTCTCTTCGATCGGCGTGGTGCGATCGAACCGGTGGATCTGGTACAGGTCGATGTAGTCGGTGCCGAGCCTCGTGAGGCTGTGGTCGAGCTCGGTCATGATCGCCTTGCGGGACAGCCCTGACCCGTTGGGGCCCTCACGCATCTGCCCGGACACCTTGGAGGCCACGACGACCTCGTCACGGTTGGCGAAGTCGCGTAAGGCTCGCCCCAGGATCTCCTCGCTCGTCCCAGCCGAGTACACATTGGCGGTGTCGAAGAAGTTGATGCCCGACTCGAGCGCCCTTCGGATGAAGGGGCGGCTCTCCTCCTCGGAGAGCGCCCACCGGTGGTTCCCGCGGGACGCATCGCCATAGCTCATGCATCCGAGGCAGATGCGCGACACGTCGAGCCCGGTGCGGCCCAGCTTCACATACCTCACGTCGTCCTCCCTCTCTTCTCGTGACGCTCCTCGTGGTGGTCGGGTCCGAAGAAGCGCTCCTTCACCGGCTCGCCGTTGCTCGGCGAGCGGCGGTCCCTTCTCGGCGATGGCCAGGTTCTGGGTCTCAATGCTCGGGGCTGCCGGTGCCGGCCATGGACGAGCCGCGTGAGATCAGCGCCGCGGCGTCGAGGTCCATCCGGCCGTCCGCGTCGAAGGGAGTCGTCATCGCTGCCCACACTCCGACGACGATGTCCCTGGCGGCGCGCTTGGCGTCGGACCTGTCGTCGTCCACGCTGCACCTCCCGGTCTCGCACGATCATCTCGCATGCGTAGGCGATCCCGCTGGCGCACCTCGCCGAGCGATCCGGGGGCGTGCGAGCTCTCCTCGAAAGATTGCGCGGCGGCCGCGACCCGGCGCGTGCCGGACTGCTGTGGGGCCACCCGACGGGCGGTAGGTTCCGGACTGTGGGCGCCGAGTCGTTCCGAGAGGAGATGCGAGCTGCCGGCCACGATGTCCTGGAGTGGTCGAACGGGCCAGGCGACGAGTACGTGGCCCACGCGCATGCCTACAGGAAGATCCTCTGCTGTCTGGAAGGCTCGATCGTCTTCCACCTCCCTGACCGGGACGTCGCGCTGTCATCGGGGGACCGTCTCGTCGTGGACCCCGGAGTTGTGCACTCGGCGGTCGTGGGGCCTTCTGGAGCTCGCTGCGCCGAGTCGCACGTGTTGTGAAAGATCCCAGGATGGACATCGTGGTGAGCTCGCAGGGGGAGGGACGCTTTCTCGTCGAGGTCCGCGGGCCCGGGGCCACCAGCGCGCACGCCGTGGACGTCCCCGCGGGCCTGGCGGAGGCGCTGGGCTGGGGCGACGGAGAGGAGGCGGATCTGGTGCGCGCGTCGTTCCTGTTCTTGCTCGACCGTGAACCTCCCAGTTCGATCCTCTCGACCTTCAGCCTGGAGGTGATCGCCCGGTACTTCCCCGACTATCCCGATTCGATCCGCCGCCGGGTGACGTGATCCGCCGCAGGACGGCGTGTTCGCGGCCTACGGGCCCGGCGCTGTCGCCACGCCTCGGCAGGGCGGATCGACGCGAAGCCCGACTTGGCACCAGCGTCTCGAGGTGAGAGCAGCGTCTCGAGGTAAGAGCTGTGGTCACGCGGCTCGACTACGCGAAGAGCCGGCCGGGGTCGTGGACTGGCCGGCCACCCACCAGCGTGGCGGCGACGGCCAGGGTGGGCTCAAGCACCACGATATCCGCCAAGGCCCCGACCGCGAGAGTGCCAACGGTGAGAGCCCCGATCGCGAGAGTGCCAACGGTGAGAGCGCCACGTGACCCTTGCGTGTCGTGCAGGACCGAGGCCGGAGTCGAGGTGGCGGCGCGGAGAGCCGCGGGACGCTTGATCCCGACCGCTCCGGCGGCGTTGCGCACGGCGGCGTCCATCGTGAGGACGCTGCCGGCCAGGGTGTCGGGGTCTTCGGCCAACGACGCGCGGCCGTCTTCCACCACGACGGGCAGAGCGCCCAGTGTGTAGCGCCCGGGGCCAGCGCCCGTGGCGGAGATGGCGTCGGTCACGAGCACGACTCGCCCGGGCGCCAGCCGCGCGGTGAGCGCGACCACCGAAGGGCTGACGTGGTGAAGGTCGCAGATGACCTCGACGGTCACAGTGGGGTCTGCCAATGCCGCCCCCACCAGCCCGGGACGGCGGTGGTGGAGCGGTGCCATGGCGTTCCAGAGGTGGGTCACGTGGCTGGCACCGGCGGCGAAGGCGCGCCGGGCGGCCTCCTCGTCGGCGTTCGTGTGCCCGAGGGCGACGACGGCGCCCGCCTCCAGGCAGTCGGCGATCAGGGCATCGGCACCGGGAAGCTCGGGGGCGAGGGTCACCAGCCGGACGGTTCCCTCTCCGAGCTCGAGCAGCCGGCGCAGCTCGTCTCGGTCCGGCGCCCGCAGATGGGCGGGGTTCTGGGCGCCCGCGCGGCCGGGGGCGAGGAAAGGGCCCTCGAGGTGTGATCCGAGGATGCGGGCGCCGCTCGGGGCGGTGGTCCGTGCCGCCCGGGCGATGCCGGCGACGCTGGCTGCCAGGCGTTCAGGGGTATCGGTGACGGTGGTCGCGAGCATGGCGGTGGTTCCGTGCGAGGCGTGGAAGGCAGCCACCCGGGTGACCGAGCGCGCGACGTCGTCGGCCGAGCTGCCGTTCACCTCGGCCCCATCGCCCCCGTGGACGTGCACGTCGACGAAGCCCGGGGCGATGAGACGCGCCCCGAGGTCGACCACGTCCGCACGTTCCACCACGTCCGCACGTTCCACCACGTCCGCACGTTCCACCACGTCCGCACCGGCTGCCCTGCGAGCCCGGGGGTCGGGGCGTCCGGGCTCGATCCCGGTGATTCGCCCCGTCGAGCGCGCGACCCACACCGTGGCTGGGCCCACGGTCCCGTCAGGACGCACCACCTCGTCTGCTGCGAGGCCGAGCGCGCCGGACTGGTTCGCCACCCCGCTCACTGGCCCGCCAGCCCCCGTCACGTGGGGGTCACCTTCGACAATCCGGCGGGGTGGTCGGGGTCGAGACCGAGGAGAAGCGAGAGCCTGTGGGCGAGTTGCTGGGCGCGCACGACGGCAAGCACCGGCGCCAGCATCTCGGGTGCGCCGGCGTCCCAGCCGCACGAGGCGCCGGCCACCGGGCCGATGAGCCGGACGTCTGCGCCACGGGCACTGAGCGTGGCGCACAGGTCGAGCGTGTCTGCGCACGCTGCTCCTGGATGAGCCATTGCCAGGACCGGGATCCCGCTTCCTGCCAGCGCGATCGGTCCATGGCGCAGGTCGGCAGCGGAGAACGCCGTGGCGAGCAGCGACGCGGTCTCCTGCAGCTTCAGGCTGGTCTCTCGAGCGGCTCCGAACAAGAGCCCACGAGCGACCGTTGCCAGACGCCGGGCATCGAGCAGCCAATCGGCGAGGTCGTCGACGGGATCGGGATCCGAGAGGACCGCCGCCACCTGCTCGGGCAGTCTCGCCCAGTCCTCGGGGCTCGGGCCGGCGCCGGCTGCCGCCGCGAGGAGGCCGAAGCCGACGAGCTCGGCCGTGACCGTCTTGGTCGCCGGCACGGCCCGCTCCTCGCCGACGCGCAGCTCCACCACGGCCTGCGCGAGCGTGGCCAGGGGGCTCGAGGCGTCGTTGGTGACGGCCACCGTCCGGGCGCCGCGGTGCGCGGCGTGCTCGAGGTACCGCGAGATCTCCGGGGTCTGACCGGACTGGCTCACGCCTACGACGAGGTACCCGGTGAACGAGGTGTCCACGTGGTAGAGATCGAGGACGCTGGGCGACGCGGAGGCCACCGGGCGCCGCGTGGCCATCTCCAGGAGGTAGCGGCCCACGGTGGCTGCATGGTCCGAGGAGCCCCGAGCCACGATCACCGTGCCTGCGACGCCGTCGAGCAGGGGGCCGAGCGCGGCAGCGATGGTGCTGCGGCGGCCGATGAGCTGCGCGAGCCGCTCAGGTTGCTCGGCCATCTCAGCGGCCATGAGGCTGCCGGGCATCGGCACCGTCTCAGAGCAGCTGCTCGGCGATCAGGCGGTGCACCGCTTCGCGCATCTGCGCCTGCGCCTCGAGCTGACGGTGCGGATGGATGCAGTTCGTGAGCAGCACGACCCCGAGATCCTGATCGGGGGCCACGAGAAGAGACGTCCCGGTGAACCCAGTGTGCCAGAGCGTGTCCGGCGACCAGTCGCCCCAGGTGGTTGGGTGCAGGCGCCATCCCACGCCGCGGACGTCTGTGCCGGTGGCGGCCAGTCGGGTTCGCATGAGCCGGCGGGATCCGGCGTCGAGCAGGCGAGGCGGCTCTTCTGCGGGCTTCGTCGGGTGGGCGTCTCCGGGCGCGCCAGCGCGCTCTGCCGCAGGTGCGTGTGTGAGGAGGAGCTGGACGAAGCGGCTCAGGCTGTCGAGTGGGGCGAACAGTCCGGCGTGGCCCGCGACGCCCCCGAGCGCCCACGCGTTGCCGTCGTGCACCTCGCCCCAGACGAGGCCCGGACCTGGCCGCTGGTCGCCGTCGAGCTCGGTCGCCGCGGTGATGTGCTGGGACGACGGTGGGGGGCAGAATCGAGCCCCCTCGAGCCCGTGCTGTGCTGCCAAGCGCCTGAAGGCGACATCGAGCGGGAGCCCGTAGCACGCCTCGAGCAGCCAGCCCACCAGCATGAAGTTCAGATCGGAGTAGCGCACCGCCCCGTCACGCGTGGCGGTGGACGCCCACTCGTACACCGCCGGCTCGATCGACCCACGGCCACGCAGCGTCTCGAAGAACGCCACGTGCTCCACGATGCCCGAGGTGTGCGTGAGGAGGTGCTGGACCGTGATGTCGGGACGGGGAAAGGCGGGCAGCCAGCTGGCGACCGGGTCCTCGAAGCGCAGGCGACCGGTCTGTCGTGCCACCAGCGCGAGCGTCGTGGAGCACACCACCTTGGTGAGCGAGGCCAGGTCGTAGAGGGTGGAGCTGGTGACCGGCACGAGCGTGCCGACGGTGCAGGCGTACCCGCCGTGAGCCTCCACGAAGACACCGTCCGACGAGACGACCGCCAGCGACAGCCCGGGAGGGCACCGGCGCTGGAGGTGGTCGGCCAGGCAGGCCCGCAGCGCATCGGCGTCCACCTGCCGGCGCCCTCCGGGGTGGACCGTCACCGACAGGGGGATCGCTTCTCTCGTTGCCCCCGCTGCCGCGGCTCGCCCGGCGCTCATCGCTGGGGACCGTGGCGCGGGGCGGGCCGGCGGAGACGGATCTCCTGGGCCCCGTACTCGGGCTCGACGCGCTTGGCGCCGTCGGGGAAGAAGCCGAACGACGCGTAGAGCCGCCGCGCCGCTTCGTTCGTCTCGAAGACCCACAGGGTGATGGTCTCGAAGCCCCGCTCGGTGAGCAGGCGCAGGTCGTGCGCGAGCAGCGCGCTCGCGATGCCGCGGCCGGCCGCGTCGGGGTGCACGTAGAGCGAGTAGATGTGGCCGCGCCGGCTGTCGGCGGGATCTTCCCCATGGCGCGAGAACCCGAGGATCTCGCCTTCTTGCGAGTGGACCAGCCAGGTTGTGAGGCCGTGGGTGACCGTCAGGCGCCCGAGCCAGTCGGTGGTCTCGCCCTCGTCGAGCGCGTCCAGCACGTCCTGGCGGACGATGCCTGGGTACGCATGCCGCCACGCGGCGATGAAGACCTTGGCGAGCCCTCGCGCATCGTCGGGGCTGGCGAGGCGCAGATGAGTGCCGGACGGCAGGACGTGCTCTCCGTGCAGCGAGGGATGCAGGCGCGTCCGGAACCGGAACCGGTCGGCCCGGTAGTGGGAGCGAACGAACTCGACCGGGCGGCCGTTGACGTCGAAGGTCTGACGGGACAAGAGGAGCACGGGCGCGCCGACCGGGACCCCGAGGAGGTCGGCTTCCCGATCGGGGATCACGGCAACTTCGATCGACTCCTCGGCGAAGCCCAGCTCGACGCCGTAGTGGCTGCGCAGCACTGCGTAGAGGGACTGTGTATGCGCCAGCGCTTCGGAGATGCCGGGGAAGGCCGCCGCGTGGATGAGCAGCAGCTCGACGGCCAGCGGCTCGCCGTCTGCGAGGCGGAGCCGCTCCACCTGCAGCAGCTCTTCACCTTCTGAGACGTCGAGGAGCAACGCAGCACGCGCATCGGCGGGGAGCGTGGAGAGCCCGAGCAGCTTGGACGCCGGGTCCATCCCCCGGGCGCGGATGTGCTCGGTGTGGCTGACGAGCTCGAGCATCTGGTCGATCTTGGGCGGCGTGACGAACGTGCCCTTGCCCTGGTGCCGGTAGATGCGCTGCTCGGCCTCCAAGAGGTTCAGGGCCTGGCGCACGGTGCCACGGGCGACACCGAAACGCTCGCACAGCTCGCGCTCGGTCGGGATCGCCGAACCGGGAGGGGACTCGTCGATCAGCGCGGCGAGGATGTCGCGGAGCTGGCGGTACCTCGGTCGGCGTGACGCCTGGTTCTCCACCTGATCCACAGTCTCCCTCGTGCCGTCAGGCGCCTGGGTGCGCCGGTGCCC
Source organism: Actinomycetes bacterium (assembly GCA_021845725.1). Lineage (GTDB taxonomy): Bacteria > Actinomycetota > Acidimicrobiia > Acidimicrobiales > RAAP-2 > JAJYVT01. The sequence goes on from JAJZVL010000007.1 coordinate 30,598, forward strand.
CGCATGCATCAGAACCGCTCCAGCGTCCGCGGCGAGCCCGAGCGCCCTGCCAGTACGTAGCCCATGCTGATTGGTCTAGTCAACTTAGGCGGTTCGACGGACGCCGTCGGGGAGAACGGCACGAGAAACCCGTGGCTTGCCTCGAATATGTAACATAGCGCCCTGAAACGTCACAGAGCAGTAATAGGGCGTTTCGACTTGACTAGACAACTTCGGGGACTTAGCGTGCGCCGGAAGCCGGATCCGATGGGCCGATGGGATCCACCCGGAAGCCGGGTCCGATGGCATCCACGACGTAGGAGGTGCAGCGTGGGGGGCAGGCGGCAGTCCAACGCAGTGCGGGCAGGGGCACGGACGAAGCTTCTCCGGGTAGCCGTCGCGGCGGGAGCGGCAGCGGCAGCCGTCACGGCAGGGATCGGTGCGTCCTCCGCGGGCGCGGCGAGCCGCGTGGACCGCGTGGACCGCGTGCATCGGACTGCGGCCACGCGCACCTTTGTGGTCGCCGACACGTCGAGCGTCGAGAAGCTCGATCCGGACGTCGTCACGAATTTCTTGGACTTCCAGGCACTCGGCCTCATCTACCAGCAGCTCGTGCAGTACAACGCGAAGCTCCAGCTGAAGCCCGAGCTGGCGACGAGCTGGTCCTACAGCGACGGGAACAAGGTGCTCACGTTCCAGTTGCGCAAGGGGGTCAGGTTCGACGACGGCGAGCCGTTCAATGCCGCCGACGTGGTGGCCTCGATCGACCGGGCGCTCACACCGAAGACCGCCGATGCCTCCGCGTCGTTCCTGTCCAGCGTGAAGAAGGTGGTGGCGACGGGCACCTACGCGGTCGAGTTCGAGCTGAGCCACCCGGACAACTCCATCCTGACAGGGCTGACCTCGGTCAACTTCTCGATGCTGCCGGAGGCGGGGATCAAGGCGGGCAATCTCGCCACGGAGCCCGACGGCACGGGGCCCTTCGAATTCTCGAGCTGGAGCCCGAACAACAGCTTCGTCGTGAAGCGCAACCCGCACTACTGGGGCGGAAAGGTCACGCTCGCCAGCGTGAAGATCGAGACGGTCCCCACGGAGCAGTCGATCGCCTCGGCACTCGAGGCGAACACCGCACAGCTCGGCCTCCTCACAACACCCCAGGTCGTCGACGGGCTTCCGTCGGGCCTCACCCGCCACAAGGTGCTCGGCCTCGCGTACCGGGCGCTCATGCTCCAAGACGAGCACGGGCCTCTGGCCAACGTCGACAACCGCCGGGCGATCAGCTGCGCCATCACACGGCACCAGGTGCTCCAGGACGCCGTCTTCGGGGATGGCAGGCCGGTCGGTCCTGTGCCCATCGGGGCGTTCGCGTCCAAGCCGGTGTCCGTGGTGTGCCCCACCCAGAACCTGAAGAAGGCCAAGGCATACCTGAAGAAGGCCGGTGACCCGCACGGGTTCACGTTCTCGGCCATCGCCTCGGACGCCGAGGACCCGACCGATTCTGCCCAGGCAACGGTGGTGCAGTCCGAGCTGTCCCAGGCCGGGATCAAGATGAACGTGCAGAACCTGGCGGGGACAGCGTACGTGCAGGACTGGCTGGCAGGGAAGTTCCAGGCCGCCTTCGCCGAGAACGGCGCGAACCCGAGCCCCTACGTCATGTACGGCCGTTACTTCGGTGCCGGCGGCAACCTGGCCGTCCCCGCGGGCTACCACTCGTCGACGCTCCAGAAGCTCCTGGCCAAAGGCGACGCGGCGAGCACGACAGCCCAGCAGAAGCCGATCTGGAAGAAGCTCTCGGCGACGTTGACCACACAGGCCGTGTGGGTGTGGCTCTTCTCGGCCTACAACTACGCCGTCACCACCTCTGGCGTGCACGGCTTCCAGTTCGAGCCGACGACCACCACCTCGCTCATCGGCCTGCGCACCACGAAGCTCTCCTGAGCGCACGGGCGGGGCGCGCGAAGCTGATGCCAACTGGTCCCACGCCCGTCAGCCGGCGCTGTCCCGCCGGCTGGGCGAGCCGGAGGAACTGCACGCGAGAGTGAACAACCGATGGTGATGCAGGTCGCCCGGAGGGTGTCGAGCATGATCGTCACGCTCTTCGGCGTGTCGATCATCATCTTCCTCATCCTCCGTCTCCTTCCGGGCAACGAGGTGACGGCTTCGCTCGGCGTGAGCGCCGGACTGCTGTCACGCGCCCAGCTGGCGGCGCTCGACCGCTACTACGGCATCGGCCAGCCCTTCTACGCCCAGTACGGGTCGTGGCTGGGGTCGGTGCTGACCGGGAACCTCGGCGTGTCCCTCGCCTCGCGCACCTCGGTGGCCTCGCTTGTGGGCGCGGCGCTCCCCGTCACCTTGGAGCTGGCCATCGCCGCGATGCTCATCGGGGAGGTGATCGGGGTGGTCTTCGGGGTGCTCGGCGCGCTCCGCCCGGCGAAGCTCCTCGACGACGTCGGACAGGGGATCTCGGTCTTCGGGTTGGCCGTGCCGACATTCGTCATCGGCACGGGTCTGGTGACCTTCTTGGCCTCGGTCTTCCACTACTTCCCGTCGTCGCAGGGCTTCGTAAGCATCACGGTCAACCCGTGGCTGAACATCCAGCAGATCTTCTTTCCCGCCCTGACCCTCGGGCTCGGCATCGGCGCGGCGGTGATGCGGTCGACCCGAACGGCCATGCTCGAGGTGATCGGGCTGAACTTCGCCCGCACGGCGCGGGGCAAGGGGCTGTCCAGGCGGACCGTCGTGTGGAAGCACCTCCTGCTCGCGGCGCTGGTCCCGATCGTCACCATGTCGGGCATCCAGCTCGGGTACCTGCTGGGTGGGACGGTCGTCGTCGAGGACATCTTCGTGCTGCCCGGGCTGGGCCGCCTGCTGCTCACCTCCATCGACAACCGTGACTTCGCGGTGGTCCAGAGCGTCACGCTCATCTACGCCGCAGGCTTCGTCTTCGTGAACATGCTGGTCGACCTCCTCTACACCTGGATCGACCCCCGGACGCGCGCATGAGCGTCGTCGCCGACCCTTCGCTTGGCCTTCCAGAGGCGCGCGAGGGACTCCAGCTGGAGCGCCCGCGGCGCCACGGAGTGCTGCGTGCGCTCTGGAAGCACCCCCGCGGGCGGATCGGGTGCGTGCTGGTGGGCCTGGTCGTGCTGCTGGCCATCGCCGGGGCGACGGGCCTCACCCCCTACAGCCCGCAGCTGCAGAACCCCCTCGCGGTCTTGAAGGCCCCGAGCCTCGCCCATCCCCTGGGTACGGACCAGTTCGGCCGGGACGAGCTGTCGATGGTGTTCCAGGGCCTGTTCGTCTCGCTCGAGATCGCGTGCCTCGCCGTGGCGATTGCCGGTGTGGTGGGCACCGTCGCGGGCATCGTTGCCGGCTACCTCGGGCGCTGGCCCTCGGCCGTGATCATGCGCGTCACCGACATGCTCTTCGCGATCCCGGCGATCCTGATGGCGCTGGCGATCGTCACGGCGCTCGGGCCGGGCTGGCTGAACACCGCGCTTGCGATCGGCGTCGGGTACATCCCCATCTTCGTGCGCATCGTGCGGGGGCCGGTGCTCTCGCTGCGCGAGTCGGCCTACGTGCGCGCCGGCCGGGTGCTCGGGTTCTCGAACGTGCGCCTGCTGTTTCGCCACGTGCTGCCGAACGTCGCGGGCATCGTGGCGGTCCAGGTCATGATGGCGCTCGCCTGGTCGATCCTCGCAGAGGCGGCGCTGAGCTTCCTCGGGCTCGGTCCGCCGCCGCCGATGGCGTCGCTCGGGGAGATGGTGAGCCAGTCGAGCTCGCTTGCCGCCACGGCATGGTGGACCCTCGCCGCCCCATCGATCGCCATCGTGATGGCGGTGATCGGTTTCAACCTGCTCGGTGACGGGCTGCGAGACGCCGTCGACCCTCGGACCCAGAGCCGATAGTGGGCCGCCGGATGCGAGTGCTCGGGATGATCTCGGGGACCTCCTACGACGCGGTCGAGGCGGTGATCGCCGACTTCGAGCATGACGGCGACGCGATCGTGTGCGATATGGTCGCGCACCGCTCGGTCCCCTACCCCTCGGTGCTGCGATCGGACATCGCGGCCGTGCTCCCCCCGGGCACCACCACGATCGGGGAGGTCTGCAGCCTCGACGTGCGCATCGGCCAGCACTTCGGTGACGTGGCCAAGGCACTGTGCGACGAGCACGTCGGCGTCGACGCGGTGTGCTCCCACGGCCAGACGGTCTTCCACTGGGTGCAAGGCGGCGTCGCCAGAGGCTGCGTCCAGCTCGGCCAGCCCGCGTGGATCGCCGCGCGCACGGGGCTGCCTGTGGTGAGCGACGTGCGCAACGCAGACATCGCGGCGGGGGGGCAGGGGGCGCCGCTCGTGAGCCTTCTCGACGTGCTGCTGCTCGCGGGGTCGCCGCCCGCAGCCGGGCCGGTCGGCTCGCTCAACTTGGGCGGCATCGCCAACGTGACGGTCGTGGGGCCGCCCGGCAGCGGGTTCGGCCCACCCATCGCCTTCGACATCGGCCCCGCGAACGCGTTGCTCGACGCCGCGGTGCAGTGGCTGACGCACGGTGCCGAGTACTTCGATCGCGACGGCGCGCTCGCGGCTCGCGGCACGGTCGACGATGCGCTCGTCGCCCGGCTGCTCGACCACCCCTACTTCGACGCGCCGCCGCCCAAGTCGACGGGGAAGGAGGACTTCAACCTCGCGTACCTCGAGGAGAAGATGGCCGGCGCGGCGTACGCGCCAGAGGACCTCCTGGCGTCGCTGACCGCAGCCACGGCGCAGATCGTCGCGGGCGCCCTCCGACGGATGGGCGTGCGCGACCTCTACGTCGCCGGCGGCGGCACGCGCAACCCGACGCTGATGCGGTCGCTCGCGGAGCGGCTTCCCGGCGTCACGCTGCGGTCGACCGATGCCCTCGGTGTCGCCGAGGAGGCCAAGGAGGCGCTGCTGCTCGCGCTCATCGGCTTCCTCACGCTCACGGGCGTTCCTGCGACCATCCCGTCGTGCACCGGTGCCCGCCGCCCGAGCGTGCTCGGCGTGATCACCCCGGGCGCCCACGGGCTCCCCCCGGGCGCCGGGGGGGACCCTGCCCACGGACGGGTGCCGAGCCGCTTGACCGTCCGCACGCCGCTCGACCGGTCCTCGAGCCGTCCGGTGCAGCTCAGGTGACCGAGCCGCTGCTCTCGCTGCGGGGTGTACGCATCGGCACCGTCGATCGCCACCGGAGCCACCGGAGCCTCCCGAGCCACCCGAGCCTCCCGAGCCACCGGAGCCACCGGAGCCAGCAGGGACAGCCGGGACAGCCGGGACAGCCGGGACGGCCGAGCCGGAGCGTCGACATCGTGCGCGGCGTGGACCTCGACGTCATGGCGGGCGAGAAGCTCGGCATCGTGGGGGAGAGCGGCTCGGGCAAGAGCCTGACCGTCCTCTCGGTGCTCAGGCTGCTCCCAGACCCGCCGGTGCGCCTGCTCGGCGGGTCCATCACCTACGCCGGGCAGGACCTGGCCGCGATGGACGAGAAGCAGCTGGCATCGGTGCGCGGCAAGGAGATCGCGATGGTCTACCAGGACCCGATGTCGTCCCTGAACCCGTTGCTGCGGGTCTCTACGCAGATCATCGAGACGATGTCGGCCCACGGGGTGCCCAAGGACACCGCACGCCGGCGCTGCAGGGAGGTGCTGCACCAGGTCGGGATGGCCGACCCCGATCGGGTCGCCGTTGCGTTCCCTCATGAGCTGTCGGGCGGGATGCTCCAGCGGGTGATGATCGCCATGGCTGTCGCGGTCTCCCCCCGGGTCCTCATCGCCGACGAGCCGACCACCGCGCTCGACGTCACCATCCAGCGCCAGATCCTGGACCTCGTCGAGGCGCTGCACGAGACATCGGGCATGGCGGTGGTGTGGGTGACCCACGACCTCGGGGTCGTCGCGCAGTTCGTGGACCGGGTGCTCGTCATGTACGCCGGCAGGATCGTCGAGCGCGCCTCCACCGCGCAGCTCTTCTCGCGCCCGGCACATCCCTACACGAAAGCGCTGATCGGGACGCTGCCCAGGGATGGGGCGGCCCACCGTTCGGCGCTGGTGCAGATCGGTGGCCAGCCGCCCGACCCCGCACGCCTCGGGCAGGGATGCCCGTTTCGCGATCGATGCCCGATCGCCGTCGATCGATGCGCACACGAGGAGCCGCCGCTCCTGCCCGCGGGCGAAGACAGCGTGGCAGCCTGCTGGCGAGTCGAAGGATGAAAGGATGAGCGGCGACATCGTCCTCCAGGCGACGGCGGTCGAGAAGGAGTACCCCGCGCGCGGGGGCCCTGCGGTCCGGGCGTTGCGCGGGGTGACCCTGCAGGTCGAGCGGGCGTCCACGCTCGGGGTCGTCGGGGAGAGCGGCTGCGGCAAGTCGACGCTGGCGCGGCTCATGGTCGGTCTCGAGACCCCGACGCGGGGCCGCATCGAGGTGATGGGGCACGCGCTCGAGCCGGGTCGTGCGCTGGCCCGACAGATCCAGCTCGTGTTCCAGGACCCCTTCTCGTCGCTCAACCCCCGGATCACGGTCGCCAAGGCGCTCCAGGAGGTGCTCGTCGTCCACCGCCTCGGGTCCACTCGGACGCAGCGACAGTCTCGCGTCGACGAGCTGCTCGGCCTGGTCGCGCTGAGCCCCCGCTATCGCGATCGGTACCCCCACGAGCTCTCCGGCGGCCAGGCGCAGCGGGTGGCGATCGCCAGGGCGCTGGCGGTGGAGCCGAAGATCCTGGTCCTCGACGAGCCCACCTCGGCACTCGACGTGTCGGTGCGGGCGGAGATCCTGAACCTGCTCGTCCGCCTGCAGGACCAGCTCGACCTCTCGTACGTCTTCATCAGCCACGACCTGGCGATGGTCCGCCACGTGAGCGACGTCATCGCCGTGATGTACCTCGGAGAGGTCGTCGAGCACGGACCCTACGGCGAGGTGCTCGACGCGCCGTGCCACCCCTACACCCGTGCCCTGGCCGCCGCGATCCCGGTGCCCGACCCCACCCGGCGGGCGGACCCGAGCGCGCTCGAGGTGAGCGGGCGCCCCGACGCCGCGCGAGAGCCACTCGGCGGCGCGACGGGCTGCCCGTACCTGGGCCGGTGCCCGGACGCCGAGGCGGTCTGCGCCGAGCAGCATCCGGCCTTGCGCCCGATCGAGCCGGACCACACCGTCGCGTGCCACGTGGCCCTGCGCGCGCCGCGTCGTGCGCCGAGGGGACCTCTCGTCGAGCGAGCGCCGTCGTGATGCCGCCCACATGGTTCGAGTCCCCCACCGAGGACCGGAACCCTCGGACCACCCAGGTCGAGACCCTCCCGACGCTGGCGCTGCTCGAGACGATCAACGACGAGGACGCCACGGTGGCCGCGGCGGTCAGGGCGGCGCTGCCGGCGCTCTCTCGCCTCGTGGACGAGACGGTGCGCCGGGTTCGCCGGGGCGGGCGCGTGCACTACTTCGGCGCGGGCACCTCGGGACGTCTGGGCCTGCTCGACGCGGCCGAGCTGATCCCCACCTTCGGGGTCTCCGAGGACCTCGTCGTCGCGCACCTCGCCGGCGGGGACGCCGCCATGCGCCGGCCGATCGAAGGGGCGGAGGACGACCGAGCGCTCGGTGTGAGAGACGCCCAGGCGGTCGGGCCCGAAGACGTCGCCGTCGGGCTCACGGCGTCGGGACGGACCCCGTATGTGGGCGCTGCGCTGCGGCATGCCGGAGAGCGCGGCGCGTGCACGGCCCTCGTGACCGCGAACCCTCGTGGGGAGCTGGCTGCCGCCTGCGACATCGTGATCTGCGCGGACACCGGACCTGAGGTCATCGCCGGGTCGACGAGGATGAAGGCGGGGACGGCGGAGAAGCTCGTCTTGAACTCGTACTCGACCGCGGTCATGGTGCGCCTGGGGATGACGTGGTCGAACCTGATGGTGAACATGCGCGTCACGAACGCGAAGCTCCGACGTCGTGCGTTGCGGCTCCTGCACCAGGCGACGGGCGTCGACCTGGCCCGGTGCGAGGCCGCGCTGGAAGCGGCAGGCGGGGAAGCCAAGGTGGCGCTGGTCAGCCTCATGACCGGCGCCAGCGCCGCGGTCGCCGACCAGGAGCTGCGCCGGGCGGACGGGGTGATCGCCTCGGCGATCGAGCGGCTGGGACGGCGCTAGACGCCGCGATCAGCGGCGCGACAGGAGCGACGCCGCCGCCACCGAGGCGACGGCGAGCGGCCAGAGTGCCCACAGCCCGGTCGAGATCTGGACGGCGAGGGCCGCGAGCACGACGAAGGCGGCGCTCGCGGCGAGCACCCGCCGGCGCGCGGGATGCAGCACCGGGGCGCCGGACGCAGCGTCGAGGGCCGGGAGGTCCGCGACGAGACCCTCGAGCTCGTGGAGGTGGCGGCTCCGGAGTGCCGCGTCGATGCGATCGGCGCCCTCCTCGAAGTTCAGGCGCCCCTCGCCCACCGCCTCGGACAGCCGGTCCACGATCCGGTCCCGATCGAGGTCCGATGCGAGCGCCCTCGCGCGCGGCCTGCTCCCCGGGGTGGGCTTCGCGCCGAGAGACCGAGCGCCGAGAGACCGGGCACCCGCCGACCGGGCACCCGCCGACCGGGCACCCGCCCTCGATCGGTTCCGGCGGGCGTCGCACCACCGCCCTGCCCGCTGCCCGCCCATCACCACGACGGCGAAGACGGCCAGCACGACCAGGGGAGCGACCAGCGCGATCGGCCCGATCCAGGGTGCGAAGTGCAAGTGGCCATACATCGCGTAGTGCCCGAAATGTCCTGACGGCATCGACTACCACCTGCCCGTCGGTCTCGACTGCGACCTGCCTGCCGGTCTCGGCAACCGTGTCGAGCCTACGCGCTCGGGGCCGCGTTCGGCCCGGGTCTTTCGCGAGGTCGATCCTCTCGACAGGGCGCCGCGATCGCCGCGAGCGCCGCGATCGCCGCGAGCGCTGCGTTCGCCGCGAGCACTGCGATCGCCCAGAGCGCCGTGAAGCGCTCGAGCCGTCCCAGCCCCCCGGTCTCGTGCAGCGGTTAGGCTTTCGTTGCTTCCGTGAACATCGTCGTGAGCAACGTGAAGGGCGGGGTGGGCAAGACCACCACCGCCGTCTACCTCGCCGCCTGCGCGGTCGAGCGGGGTCTTGGTCCCGTGCTGCTCGTGGACGCGGACCGGCAGGCGTCGTCCGCGGAGTGGCTCGAGGCGCGTCCCATCGAGGGGATCGAGCTGGCGGAGACCCCCTCGGAGCGGACGGTGGCCCGGGCGATGGAGCGCCACGACGGCCTCGTGGTGGTGGACACCCCCCCGGGTGACGAGCGGATCGTCCGTGCGGCGATCGAGCGGGCGGACGCGATCGTCATCCCGACGCGCGCCGGCGGCGTCGAGTACTCCCGCGTGGTCGCGACCGTCGAGATGGTCCCGGAGAAGACCTCCTACGGCGTCGTGGTCTGCGCGGCCCGGCTCGGCACGAACGACCTCGCCCAGACCCTCGCGTGGTGGGAGTCCGAGAAGGTGCCGATCTGGGGGGTCGTCCCCGAGCGCGTGGCGATCGCGAGCGGCCCCGAGGCGCGGCTCAGCCGCGAGGGCGTCGAGACCTACGGCGAGATCCTCCGGCGCGCCCTGCGCCGGCGGTCGCGCTGATCGGCCCAGCCCCCGAGCCCCGCCGCCGACCCTCGACCCCCCAGCTCAGGCGCCGTCCGCGCCGAGCGCCGCAAGGGCGGCGTCCGCGACCAGCGCGTCGTCCGCCGGGTCCACGGTGCGCAGGTCGAGGACAGTCCGACCCTCATGCACGCGCGCGACGACGGGCACCTCGGCCCTGCGCAGCGCCGCACGGCGGTCGCCGGAAAGGGCGATGCCCGCGGAGCCGATCTCGAGGCCCGGCAGCGAGCCCCCGCCGGGGACCGAGCTGCAGCGCACGACCTCGCCGACCCCGAGCGCCTCGGCCCTGCCGAGCAGCTCGTCGACCGGGACCTGGGCCATGCGCCAGAGGGCGATCGCGTCGCCGTCGCGCCGCAGGTAGGCGAGGGCCGTGTCCTGGAGGGCTTCGAGCACGAGGCCGCCGGGCCGCAGCGCCCGGGCGAGGGGGTGGCGGGCGCACGCGGCGACGAGGTCTCGCCGCCCGGCGATCACCCCTGACTGGGGACCTCCGAGGAGCTTGTCCCCCGAGAAGGTGACGAGCGCGGCGCCGCGCTCGAGCGACTGGCGTGCCGCAGGCTCGCCGCGCAGCCATGGCGGCGTGCCGTCCCGGAGCCACGGGGTGGTCTCGTCGAGGAGGCCCGAGCCGATGTCGAAGACGACCGGCGGACCCAGAGTGGCGAGCTCTCGGACGCCCACCTCCTCGGTGAACCCCACCATCTGGTAGTTGGAGCGGTGGACCTTGAGCACGAGCCCGACCGGCGGGCCGTCCGCGTCGAGCGCGCGCTGGTAGTCGGAGAGCCGGGTCCGGTTGGTCGTGCCGACCTCTGCGAGCGTCGCACCGGAGGCCGAGAGGACCTCGGGGATCCGGAAGCCCCCGCCGATCTCGACCAGCTCCCCCCGGCTGACGGGCACCCGGGTGCCGGAGGCGAGCGCGCTGAGCACGAGCAGCACCGCCGAGGCGCCGTTGTTGACGACGAGAGCGGCTTCCGCCCCGCACGCGAGCGCGAGCAGCCTGGCGGCGTGGTCGCTCCTCGAGCCCCGCTGGCCGGTCGACAGGTCGAGCTCCACGTTCGCGTAGCGCGCGGGCGCGCCCCTTCGGGCGAGCGAGACGGGCGCCCGGCCGAGGTTCGTGTGGAGGAGCACGCCGGTCGCGTTGACCACCTGGCGGAGCAGGGCTGCTGCATAGCGCTCTGCCGCGCTCGCAGCCCGTGTGGCCGCGGTCGCCGGGTCCCCCGAGGCGATCGCGTGGCGTGCGGCCTCGACGAGGACGGGGTGAGGGAGGCCGGATGTGGCCATGGAGCGTGCGAGCGCGTCGACCGAGGGTGGGCGGGGCCTCCGGGCCTCGGCGCCGAACGCGCTGCCCGGTGCGCCCGGTGCACCCGGTGTGCCCGGTGTGCCCGGTGTGCCCGGTGCGCTCACCCGAGCACCACGCCGGGGCCGTTGCCTGCGACCTCGCCGATGGTGACGAACCCGGTGCCGGCGAGGATCGGCACGGCATCGGGGTCGACGGTGGCGAGCAGGCCGCCGGAGGTCTGGGGATCGAAGGCGAGCGCGTCTCGTGCCGGTGTGGCAGAGGACTCCACGCGACCCTGGAGGTGGTCGCGGTTCCTACGGTCGCCGCCGGTGCGCACGCCTCGGGCCGCGGCGTCGAGCGCGCCGGGGTAGAGGGGGAGCGCGCCGGCATCCAGCACCAGCGTGACGTCCGATCGCTCCGCGACCTCCCAGCCGTGGCCGAGGAGCCCGAAGCCGGTTACGTCGGTCACCGCGCCGACCGCCGGGCCGAGGTCCTGGAGGGCGAGGGAGGCTTCCTTGTTCAGCGTCTTCATCCCCACGACCGTCGCACGCCGCTCGGCGGGCGTCCCGTCCTGGAGGACGATCCCGGTCCCGAGGGGCTTCGAGAGCACCACCACCTGGCCGGGGCGGGCCCCCCGCTTGGTCAGGATGTGCTCGGGGTGCACGAGACCCTGGACCGCGAGGCCGAAGATCGGCTCTGCGGAGCGGATCGTGTGGCCGCCCGCCACGACCCCGCCGGCCTCTGCGACCACGGCGGCCGCCGAAGAGAGGATCGCGTCGATCACCTGGGAGGGGAGGTGCTCGGGGAACGCGGCGACGTTCAGTGCGAGCACGACCCGCCCGCCCATCGCGAAGATGTCGCTGCACGCGTTGGCGGCCGCGATCGCCCCGTAGTCGGCGGGGTCGGGGACCACCGGGGGAAAGAAGTCGGTCGTCGAGACGAGCGCGAGGCCGTCGCCAAGGGAGAGCACCGCCGCGTCGTCGAACGCGTCGAGCCCGACGAGGAGCGTGCCGTCGCTCCTGCGGGCCGCCAGGGTCCGAAGCAGCATGTCGAGAGGTCCTGCACCCCACTTGGCCGCACAGCCGCCGCAGGTGGTCCACTCGGTGAGGTCGAAGGCGGCCGGAGCCGGCGTCTCGGGGGCGTTCAGCTCGGTCATGGGCTCTCCCTTTCTGCGCTGTCCCTGTCCCCTGCCTCCGTCCTACTCGCGCCGTGCACCTCAGGACCCGTGCCGTTCGCGTGAGCCGCGGGTGCAACGAGCTTGGGGCCCGCGGTGCGCAGGTCGCCGTTTCGTCGGGTGACGCCCGCCGCGTCGAGGTGTGCGAGGAGGGGGAGCACCGTGCGGCGCGAGGCGCCCAGGGCGTCGCGCACCTCTGCCACCCGCACGCCGCCCGGCTTGCCGGCGAGGAGCGCGGCGACCCGCATCGAGGCGTCCTCGACGGCGCTCGCCGCGAACCACAGGCCGCTCGTCTCGACCACGAGACCGCTGCGGACCAGGCGGCGCAGGTCGTTGCGGGCGACGCCGGTCGGAGGGGGAGGGTCGAACGGCGAGGCACGGAGCGCGGCCAGGTAGGGGTGCGAGAGGAGGTCGGCGTCCGCGCCACCCCGCGCCGCATCGCCCCGCGTCGCGCCACTCCGCTCCGCAACGGCGACGCCGTGGGAGATGACGAGCCCCGGCAAGGTCTGCACGACGGCACGCTCGTGCTCGGCGAGGACCGAGAGGTCGAGCCCGGGCGCGCCCGCCTGCCTGACGCGGGCGTCGACCGCCGCTCGGGTGCGCTCGAGCGCCTCCGGGTCCACCACCCAGCGCCCGAGGGTCGGGGTGGCGGGCTCCCCGGTGAGCCGCTCGAGCTCGTCGGCCGCCACCCAGCCGCGCTCGGCGACCACCCGGGCGACCGAGATGTCGGGGTCGGCCTTGGAGACGGGGAGGACCGGGGCCACGTCGAGGAGCGTCCCCCCGCCGACCACCTCCTCGCGCCCCGCATCGCGAAGGACGAAGCGGTCGCCGGGGACGAGCGGGAGCGGGGCGCTGAGCCAGAGCCGAACCGTGCCGGTGGTCCCTGGGTCGATCCCGGCCCCCGAGCCCCCCGAGCCCCCCGAGCCCCCCGAGCCCCCCGAGCCCCCGAGGACCCGCAGGCGCACGGACTGCTCCCCGGTGCCGAGGTGGGCGAGGTAGGCGCCGCGTCCAACGACGGGGTGGTCGAGCCCGGGGGACACCTCGAGCTGGGCGTCCGCGACGGTGCAGCGATGCCACTGGCGCGCACGCACGAGCGCCGCGCCACGCGCCGCGCCGTGGTGTTCGAGGCCCGAGAGGTTGACCGCGAGGCGCCGTCCCGGCTCGGCCGAGCTGAGCCGCCTGCCGTAGCTCTCGAGGCCGCGCACCCGCACCTCCCTCGGCGCGGCGGCGTCCGCCGAGACGACCTCCAGGTGGTCGCCGATCCTGATGGTGCCGTCAGCGAGGGTGCCGGTCACGACGGCGCCGGCACCCCGGATGACGAAGGCCCGGTCGATCCACAGGCGCGGCCGTCCCCTGTCGGGCGCAGGGGGCATGGCCGAGACCATCGCGTCGAGGAGCGCGCGCAGCCCCCCTGGCCCCTCGAGGCCGATCCCGGCGGGGGCGTCCACTGCGACGAGAGGCACCTGGTCGAGGAAGGTGCCGGCGACCCGGGCGCGCACCTCGGCGCGCACCTCGGCGAGCCGCCCGGCGTCGACCGCGGCGGCGTGGGTGAGCGCGAGCACGCCGTGGCGGACACCGAGGACGTCGAGGATGCGCAGGTGGTCCTCGGACTGGGGCTTCCACCCCTCGGTGGCCGCGACCACGAAGAGGCAGGCGTCGAGCGCGCCCACGCCCGCAAGCATGTTCTTCAAGAAGCGCACGTGCCCGGGGACGTCGACGAAGCCGACCTCGATGCCCGAGGCGAGCACGGTCGACGCGAAGCCGAGGTCGATCGTGAGCCCCCGGCGGCGCTCCTCGGCGAGCCTGTCGGGGTGGGTGCCGGTGAGCGCCTCCACGAGGGTCGACTTGCCGTGGTCGACGTGGCCCGCGGTGGCGACGACCCGCGACGGCGGGGGCGCGCCCACGAGCGTCGTGGGGGCGCCCTGCGCCATCAGTCGAGGACCTCGATGCGGATGCGCTTGTTGGCCTTGCCCTTGGACTCGGTCTTGACCACGCGGACGCGGCCGACCTCGGCGGTGGTGCGGACGTGGGTGCCGCCGTCCGCCTGCGTGTCGAGGCCCACGATCTCGACCACCCGCAGCGCCGTGACCGAGGCGGGCACGAGGTTCACCTTCGTGCGGATGAGGTCCTGGTCTTCGAGCGCGGCATCCCGGGAGAGCAGGCGCACCTCGACGGGCCGCGCGGCGGCGATCTCCTCGTTCACCCGGGCCTCGACCGTCTCGCCGAAGCGCTCGGGGAGCACGTCGAGCTCGAAGTCCATGCGGGCGCGCAGCGGCTCCATGTTGCCCCCGGTGACCGCCTTCCCCCACTCGTGCCAGATCACCCCGGAGAGGAGGTGGAGCGCGGTGTGGGTCCGCATGAGCGCGTGCCGCCGCTCCCAGTCGAGGTGGCCAGCGACCCTCGCGCCGACGCCGGGGACCGGGCCTTCGAGCGTGTGCCAGACCTCGTCGCCCTCCTTCGTGACGTCGACCACCCGGGCGTCGCCGAGCGTGCCGGTGTCGTGGGGCTGGCCACCCCCCGTCGGGTAGAAGACGGTGCGATCGAGCGTCACCCGGTCGCCGTCGACGCCCGTCACGGTTGCCTCGACGTCGCGCAGGTACGCGTCTGCGAGGTAGAGGAGCTCGGTGGCCACCTCAGCGCTCCTCGGAGGGGAGGCGGCCACGCCGTCGGATCTGAGGAGGGCGAGCGGTCGGCATCGACACGGCCCACACTACCGACCTGGGACGGCGCAGCCGTCCTGGGGCACCCCTGCCGGCCCGGGGCGCAGGTAGGTTTTCCCCCATGCCCACGAGCGCCGAGCCCACGCGCGACACCGCCGCCCACGACGGCGCCACGCACGACACCGCCACTGCTGCCCACGACACGAACGACGACGTCTGGAAGTCCGACGAGATGGTCGCCCAGTGGGTCGCCGGGGCCGCCGAGCGCGAGCGGCGCCGGGCCGGGCAGCGCCGCCTCATGGCGGAGCTGCTCCCGTTCGACGACGACGAGGCGTTCACCTTCGTCGACCTGGGTGCCGGGACGGGGGCCGCCACGAAGGTGGTGCTCGACCGGTTCCCGCGGGCGAGCGCCGTCCTCGCCGAGTACTCCCCCCAGATGACCGCAGAGGGGGAGCGCGCCCTGTCGGGCTACGAGGGGCGCTTCCGCTACGTGGAGCACGACCTCGCGCGTGGAGGCTGGCCCGACGAGCTCCCCTCGACCGTGCCTGCGGTCATCAGCTCGCTGTGCGTCCACCACCTCCCCGACCCGAGGAAGCGGGCGCTCTTCTCGGAGATCTTCGAGCACCTCGCCCCGGGTGGGTGGTACCTGAACTACGACGCGGTGAGCACCGAGGACCCGGTCGTGGAGGCCGCCTGGCTGCGCGCCGGCGACCGCCTGGATCCGGAGGCCGCGGCGAAGCGGGCGCACCGCTCCCCCGAGGAGGAGCGGCGTCACGAGAACCACGTCCGGCACATGATCCCCCTCGCCCCGCAGCTCGGCTTCCTGCGTGACGCAGGGTTCGAGGGGATCGACGTGTACTGGAAGGAGCTCGACTACGTCCTCTACGGCGGCCGGCGGCCCGCGAGCGGTTAGGCGCGCGGGTCAGAACCTCGCCGAGCCGGCCCCGGGTCTTACCTGACGGCGTTGCTGAAGAACGCTGGTACGAACGCTTCGGTACCGACGAGACGGTGACAGCGAAGCCGCGCTCGTGGGCGACATACCGGCTGCGCAGTCGTGATCTTCGGAGGCACACTCGCCACCACGCCGATAGTCGTGATGACGATCCACACGGACCTCTCCACAGGCTGATCTCCGATCGGCCGGCGCAGCCTTCCGGCTGAGCGACGTACGAGGAGGGGCCCTTCGGGGCCCCTCCTTCGCGCGAAGGGGGCGATGGGCGGGTGCGCCGGTCCCGCCGCTCGGAATCCACTGCACCGGCGATGCGCGCAGCAGGGCCCCAGAGGACGCGCGCCGCGCCACCGGGCAGGAAGGATCGGGAACGCTTGCGAACCGGCGAGGTCTTCAGCTCGGGAGGGGACTCCTGCAGACCCGACAGCGCTTCGGGACGGCGGGCCGCCCGGCGTCGGCGCACCTCGTCTGGGAGTCCTACGTGATGCGCAACCGTGGTGCGGTCAGGAACGTTGCCTCGCGACGATGCGACAGGGGATCTCCGCGTCCTCGTCGAGGTGGTAGCTGGCGCAAATGCGGTGGTAGCCATCGGCGACCCACAGCGGCTCGCCGCGCACGAGCAGCACCGGCGAGAGCTTCCTGCCGGCCCGCACCTTCGCGAGATCCTTTGCCACCTCGGGGTCGTCCAAACCCAGGAGCGGGAGGCCGGCGGCCCGGAGGAGGTCCTTGGCCTTGTAGCGCGCGACGCCGGGCTCGTCCGCCAACGCCTTGGCGGTCTTCTTCGCCTCGCTCGGGTGGACCAGGAGGGACAGGTAGCTGCGGGCTGCGGGGTAGTCCTGTTCCTCGGGCTCCTCCTTCCAGTGCTCACTGGTCATGGCTGCTCCCTCCTGCAGATGGTGCTGGGTCCTGGTGCTGGGGCAGGTTGGCGTCGGCATCCTCCCCTTGGGCCGCGACCGTGGCGGCCAGGCTCGGGGGACCGCGCAGGATCCAGGCGATGCCGACCGCCAGCAGACCGCCGGCGATCGGGCCGGCGACGTAGACCCACCAGCTCGTCCAGTCGCCGGCGACGAGCTCCGGCCCGAAGGAGCGAGCCGGGTTCATCGACGCGCCGCTGACAGGGGCCGCCCAGAGCCCGGCGAGGGCGATGTAGCCGCCGACTGCGAGCGCGGCGTTGGTGCCCACGTTGCGCGCCCCCGAGGCGGTTCCGAGGATCACGCTCACGAGGCCGAGGGTGAGGAGCGCCTCGATGACGAGCGCCGTGACCGCGGAGATCCCCGGCCCGGGCAACGTCGCCCCGAGATGGCCGACCGGGCCGAAGAGGGCGCGCAGGAGGAGCGACGCAGCAGTGGCTCCGACCAGCTGGGCGAGGATGTAGCCCGGCACCCGGCCCCAGGGGAAGTTGCCGCGGGTGGCGAAGGAGAGCGTGACGGCTGGGTTCAGGTGGGCGCCGCTCACCATCCCCATGAAGTAGATGATCGCCATCACCATGAGGCCAGGCGCGACGACCTGGGCATCGAGGGGGACCTGGCCGTGGGAGGCGGCGTCGACGACCGGGGCACCGGCGGCCACCACGACCAGCAGGAAGGTGCCGAGCACCTCGGAGAACAGGCGTCGCCACTCGTGACCCCTGGCACGCGGGTCGCGCACCCACGGCGGCTCGGCTTCACGCGGGCCCCTGCCGAGCAGGGTAGCGCTTCCGAGGCTCACTCCTCCCGGGCTGTCGACCATGCCGAGACGCTACGCACTCTTCTCGCGAGAGCGCGGGACGTGCGCGCTGCGATGGCGCGACGTGCCGGGTGAACCGCGGACCCTCCGAAGTCCCCATGACTTGGGCGGTCACCGCTGCGGGATGAAATGCTGGGAGGTGGCCGTCGGGTGTGGTCGCCGAACCTTTCTTGCAGCCGCGAGCGCGCCCAAAGTCTGGTGCGGGACCGTGGGGGACCGACGAGTGTCGCTACGAGCACGAACCCGAGATTCCGCTTCACGCCGTGGTCCTCTCCCGGCGGCCTCCGACGAGATGGGAGGTGACGATGAAGCAGATCCGAGACCGAGTCGGCGGCCTCGACGTCCATCGCGACGCCGTGGTCGCCTGCACGCGCGTCCAGGCGCCCACAGGGCAGGTGGAGGTGCAAAAGGAGCGGTTCGCCACGACCCAGGAGGGCCTGGCCGAGCTCACGGCGTTCTTGATGGACGCCGGGGTGACCACCGTCGCGATGGAGGCAGCCGGGGTGTACTGGCGGACGGTCGTGCGCCACGAGGCGCCAGGTAACCGAGAGGAGGTGCAGGGACTCCTCTGGCGAGCCGTCGCAGCGGCTTGCTGAAGCTGGGGGCAGCCTGACCTTGGAGACGCAGGGGAGGGTGGGAGCAGCCCTGACGAAGGCGGGACGGACCGGCACTACCAGACGGTCCGGGTCCGCTGAGCAAGACGGGAAGGTGTACGAGTGCAGGAACCAGTGGTCGAACCCCCTCAAGGCCAGAACCGGCTCCGACCTGGTGGATATGGGCCGGCGAGCAGTGCGTGCCACGGCTTCACGGGGCCACGGCAACTCCTTGGCGGCATGATGGTGCACGCCATGGAGGCCACGAGGAAGGTCTGCGGCGTACTCGTGGCGAAGCTGCAGGGGAAAAGCTGGGCGCCTCACCCGTCGATCGGTTACTTGGTGAACGTGGGAACGGTCTTCGACCTGCCCTCCCCCCCGGACAGCCAGGCCGGTGCCGGGCAGGCTCGTCGTCAGCTGTTGGGTCGGAGACCGGGCGGAGCCCCCGTAGTAGTCCGAGCGTGGGAAAGCCACGCACATGGCGAAGGGGGGCAGTCACCTCGCAGGCGAGGAACTGGAAGACCAGGAGGACGCCGGTGAATACCGACGCATCGTGGCCCGACCTCTTCGAGGCCGAGCAGCGAGTACTGGAGATCCAGACGAAGCTGCACCAATGGGCTGTGGCTCTGGTTGCGGACGAAGCACCGCAAGGTGAACACGAGAAACAGCGACGGCGCTACCTGAATGGGTGGTGGCCCGAACAGGAAGGCGCCGTGCTGTTCAACCCCAGGGCGGTGGCGATCACTCGTTAACGCTACCGGCCGAACATCGCGACTCCCTGGGCCGAGACGATCGAGGCTGCATAGTTCAGCGACACGAGGTGATGGAGAGCCGGATGCGGTGAGAGTCGCACGTCCGGTTCGGCGGGCGGGTGAAGCGCTGCCAGAGCCGAGCGGCGGCGTCACGGTCTGCCTCGGCTGGCGCGCGCGTAGATCGCGAGCGTCGTCCAGAGATCCGCGTGGCCGAGAAGGTTCTGCGCGGTCTTCACGTCGACGCGCTCGGCGACCAAGATGGTCGCATTGGTCCTGCGAAGGTCGTGGAAGGTCACCCGATGAAGGCCCACCCGCTCGACCGCCGGCTGCCAGACCCGCGCCCGCCAGGCGCCGTAGTGGAGCGGTGCGCCCCGGGGCGACCGGAAGACGAGGGCATCGGGTCCGTCGGTGTCGTGCCCGAGATCGCGGATGTGGCGAGCGAGCTTCGCGGCGAGGCCGTGGGGGATCGCCAGGGTGCGGTTGCCGGCGCGTGACTTGGGCGGGGCGAACGCTCCACCTCGTGCGAGCTGGCGGCGGACGGTGAGCGTCCCGGCGTCGACATCGAGGCATCCGACGGTGAGGCCGGCCACTTCGGACCAGCGGAGCCCCGTGAGCGCACCGACCCAGACCATCGGGGCGTAGCGGGATCGATCGTGTCCGCGAGTGCGACGACGTCCTCGGGGGTGACCACGGGGCGGTCGAGCGGCTGGAGCCTGGGCAGGCGGATCCCGCGGCACGGTGAGCGCTCGATCCATTCGCAGAGGACCGCGTACTTGAAGATCGACTGGACGGTGACGTACTGACGGGCCACCGTTCGTGGGGAGAGCGCTACGGACCAGTTGTTCACGAGCCGCTGGACGTGGGCTGGGGCGACCTCGCCCACCTCGAACGCGCCGAGGGCGGGGGTGATGTGGAGCCGTAGGACGGACTCGTCGCGCGCGAGCGTGCTCGGGCGCTCGAGAGGGTCGCGACGCAGCCACAGCTCGGCGAGCTCGCAGACCGAGAGGCGTGCCCCCGGCGGGGGCGGGAGGTCGGCCCAGTGGTCGGCAGATGGCATCGGAGGCCTCCGTGTCCGTGTTGCGTGCGGCTTTGCACGGAACGGTCGGCCCTCCGGGCTCCACTGCGAGAGGTCTCGAGCGCGGCGCCGCACAGGCTCAGTTCCGACGACGCCCGACGGCCTCCCCGCTTCGCCGACGATCTCGGGCGCGTGGTGCCCTTGTCGTCGGCACTTCCCGGACCTCGGGACGGAGAAGACGCGACCCCCTTGACAACCGCACCTCGACCCCTCAGACTGGCAACGCAGCATATATGAGAGATGACTCATCTCTCATCACGCACGGGGGGCAACCATGTCGAGGGCAGCGAAGCGAAGGGGCCTTGGGTGGAGGTGGCTCCTCGTCGCGATGGCTGCGAGCGCTTCTCTTCCGCTGGTGGGGCAGGCGCCGGCGTCGGCTGCGACCGGCTCGACCGTCGGCGAGCTGAACCTGGTCCTCTCGACGACGTCGGTGACATACGGCTGGCAGCGCGCCGAGGTGTGGAACGACACCGACCCCACATGGCCGGCTGCGCACTACCTCCCCACAGGCCGAGACGACCAGACGGGACAACCCGAGCAGCTCTTCGGCTCTCCGCAGCCGCCAAGCTCAGAGTTCATCCTCTTCCAGGCCCCAGGAGCCATCACCAACAGCGGGCCGCCGGTCCTCTTGGTCATGGGGGCAGGCGACAGCGTGACACGCGAGTACGCCGACCCGAACCTCGACGGCGCGTACACCTGCGGAACAGCGATCTGCCCGACAACGGGGCTGATGCAGTACCTCGCAGGTGACGGCTATCGCGTGTTCGCCCTCGACTTTGCCAACATCCAAGGCAACAACTTCGCGTGGGCGCAGACCATCTCCGATGCCCTCCAAGTGGTGCGCAGCGCGACGAGCACGTCGTCGGTCGACCTGGTGGCGTGGAGCAAAGGAGCCTTCGCCGCTCGCATGTACGTGTCGAGCGTCGCTCCGTCGTGGGGCAGGCCCTACGACGGTGATGTTGCAAAGCTCGTCCTCATCGGGAACCCCAACGGAGGGCTGGACTACACCTTCGCGCATGGAACCGAAGCGGACCCGCAGATCTATCCGCAGTGCGGCGGCTCGCTGAACGGTCCATCACCCAGTCAATCGTACATGTGCTATGGCGTCGTCTATACAGAGCCGAATCTCTCGATCGACAGCGCCTATTGGACGGGACAACGCCAGATGCTGGCGAGATGGGACTCCACGTACGGAGTCGACGAGACCCAGAACACATGGTACACGACCTACTACGGCGGAACTGGCTACACGAGCACCAGCGATGGCATTCAATACGCGATCGACCACGGCTCGTTGGTGAGCACGATCCAGCAGGCGGGGATCCCTGCGTCGGTCCCGACCTACCTGCTCTGCGGCGGCGCGCCGACCATACCGGGCTTCTACAACGAGAACCGTGGACCAAGCGATGGCGTGGTGTTCGTCGCATCGTGCGAGGACACAGCGGGCATCACGAACCTCGCGACAGTGGAGCTGTTCTCGGGTTACAACCACCTGATGCTGGGGTGGGAGCCGACAGCCGAGTCCGCCATTGCCAGATGGCTGTCGTTGTGATGGCACGTGTCACCGATTGCAAAGACAAACGAGAAGAACGGGAGGAACGTCCAATGGGTCGAGTCGTGGGTAAAGTGACCTCGGTCGCGTCGGTGATCGGCACTGCCCTCCTGCTCGCGGCGTGCACGGTGACCGGATCGGCCGGTGCCGCCAGCCGTGCAAGCACCGACAAGAGCGCGAGTGCCAACCGGGGTCCGGTCACCGTGGGGTTCTTGAACGAGCAGCAGGGAGCGGTGGCATTTCCGACATTCGGGGCTGGAGCCCAGGCGGCGCGCATCTACCTGGACCACCATGGCGGCATCGACGGCCGGCCGCTCAGGTTCCTCGACTGCTACACAGACGGCTCGACGGCAGCAGCCGTGGCGTGCGCGAACCGCTTCGTCGCGGCGCACGTGCCTGTCGTGCTGGAGGGGATCTCCATCGGGTCCGACGCTGCCGTGCCGATCCTCGCCGGTGCGGGAATTCCGCTCGTCGGGCACACCGCGTTCGGCAACGTCCAGTCGAACAGCCCCGATGCGTTCTTCTTCGGCGCAGCGACGGGAGCCTACGACGTGGTCCCGCTCGAAGTGATGAAGCACGACCTGCACATCTCGGCGGTCACGTACATGGCGGCCACAAATCCACAGGACCGCGGGTTCGTCGACGACGACTCGAAGCCGGCAGCTCGTGCGCTGGGGCTCAGGTACCAGGCGATCTACTACAACGGGACCAGCCCGAACTTCCAGGCGACGGTCGGCGCAGCCATCGCGACGGGGGCCAAGGCGCTCTTCTTCACCGCCCCCGAGCCGACATGCACCAGTCTGGTCGCGGCGGCCCGCACGCTGTCGTACAAGGGGGCGATCTTCGCCGGTTCGTGCTCGGCGTTCATCAAGGCGGACGGCGCCGAGGCGAACGGCGTCTTCACCGCTTCGGACCTCTACGTCCCCGGCGACACGAAGGGTGTCCCCGCGGCGGCGAAGAAGCAGCTCGCCGTGTACGAGAAGGCGATGAACCACTATGCGCCCCAGTACACGAACGGCTTCGCACAGGACACGTTTTCCTCGACCATGGACCTTGCGACCGCGTTGCAACGGATCCACGGGAAGGTCGACGCGAAGACGGTGCTCGAGACGCTGCGCCGCATCCACGGGCAGAAGAGCTTCATGGGCCAGTCCCTCGACTGCAACGGGAAGCAATGGCCCGGTGAGCGCGCTGCGTGCGCGAGCGGCCTGATCGAGTACCAGGTCCATGGGGGTCGGCGCGTGATGTACACGAAGGGCTTCGTCAACGCGGAGAACCTGGTGAAGTGATGCGTGCGGGCGGCACGATGCTCGACGCGTCGACGCAGCACACGTGGGGATGCGGCACCGACGATGCTTGACGAGCTCGGGGTCTTCGTCGTCCTCGGGCTCGGCATCGGCGTCGTCTACGCCGGGCTCGGGCTCTCACTCCTCGTCACCTACCGAGGCGCCAACGTCGTCAACTTCGCCATCGGCGCAGTGGCGATGTGGGGTGGCTACGTCTACTACGGGCTGCGCAGCGTCGGCAGGCTGTACTTGCCTGTCGTGGGGATCCCGAGCTCCATCTCCGTCGGGGGGCCGGTCCCGTTGTGGGTCGCAGTCATCGGTGGGGTCGCGTCCGCGGCCGTGCTGAACCTGGTCGCAGAGGTGGTGATCTTCCGCCCCCTGCGCCGGGCCCCGGACCTGGCAAAGATCGTTGCGTCGGTCGGGCTGATGCTGCTCGTCCAGTCCGTCGCCGCCGTGGCGTTCGGCAGCCAGCAGCTCGTCGCTCCCTCGATCCTTCCGAGCGCGAGCCTTGCGCTGGGCGGCCGCAGCGCGCCGTGGAGCGACGTGATGCTGCTGGGCATCGTCGTCGTCGTGACCGGTGTGCTCGGTGCCTATTTCCGCTTCGCGCGTACTGGGCTCGCGATGCAGGCGCTCGCCGAGCAGGAGACGTCCGTGGCCCTCGTCGGTCGCTCGCCGAGCCGGCTGGCTGCCGGGGCGTGGGCGCTGTCGGGAGGGCTTGCCGGACTGTTCGGAGTCCTCGTCGCGCCGCTCGTCGGCTTGAACACGGTGTCGGACACCCTGTACGTGGTCCCGGCGCTCGCCGTGGTCCTCGTCGGGCGCATGCGTTCCTTGACGGCCACGTGTGTCGCCGGCGTCGCGCTCGGGGTCTTCCAGTCGGTGGTCGACCTCTTGAAGACCATGTCGTGGTATCCAGGGTGGGCCCAGAGCGGCGTCGACGAGGCGCTCCCCCTGGCCGTGATCGTGGCCGCGCTCGCGCTCTTCGGCAACCGGCTGCCGACTCGCAACGACGTCGCTGCCGTGGACCTTCCGGCGGTGGCCCGCCCGCACCATCCGTGGTGGACGCTGGGCGCGCTCGGAGGGGCGGCGGCCGTCGCCCTCTTCGCACTGTCGGGCATCTACCGCTTCGGCGTGATCGAGTCCGTGATCGCCGCGATCGTGATGCTGTCGTTCGTCGTCCTCACGGGGTATGCGGGCCAGATCTCCCTCGCGCAGCTGGCCATCGCGGGGACCGGAGGGGTGTTCGTGGCCAAGCTCACGACCGCAGCGGGGGTCCCCTTCCCCGCCGCGCCTCTGCTGGCCGCGATGGCCGCAGCTGCCTGCGGGCTCGTGGTCGCCGTTCCCGCGCTGCGCATTCGGGGCATGCAGCTGGCCATCGTCACCCTCGCGTTCGCGGTCACCGTCGAGCAGTTCCTCTTCGCCAATTCGGCGTTCGATCCGCCGGACGGTCTGTCTGTGCAGCCCCCGCGCCTTTTCGGAATGGATCTTGCGGTCCGGGCAGGCGACGACGTGGCCCGGTCGTCGTTCGGCGTGCTCGTCGTCGTGACCTTCGTGATCGTGGCCGGAGCGGTCCTCCTGCTCGCGCGCAGCAGGTCTGGGCTCCGGCTGCTCGCAGTGCGGGCGAACGAGCAGGCGGCCGCCTCGGTCGGCATCGGCGTGACCGGCGCCAAGCTGGGTGCCTACGCACTGGCGTCGTTCGTCGCAGGCCTAGGCGGAGCGCTGCTCACCTACAGCACGGGGCAGTTCTCGGCGAGCTCGTTCGACGCGCTCGCGGCAGGACTGCCGTTCCTCGCCTTCGCCTATCTCGGGGGCATCACCTCGATCACGGGGGGAGCGATCGCCGGCGTGCTCGCTCCGGCGGGGATCCTGTACGTGGTCCTGAACCGCTACGTGAACAACCTCGGCCCCTACTACCTCGTCGTGAGCGGCGCTGCCCTGGTCGTCGCCGCCATCGCCTACCCGAGCGGCATGACGGGCACCGTGCGAGAGCTGCTGGCACGAAGACGAGCGAGCCACGGTCTCGTTCCTGCGGGAGCGGACGCCCCTCGCCTCGGCGACCCGCCCAGCGCACCCGGCTCACTCAGCTCACCCGGCGCGCCCAGCGCGCCAAGCGCGCCAAGCGCGCCCGGCGCACCCACGGCGGAGCCTGGAACGCCCGCGCTCAGCGTGCACGACCTGCGCATCGCCTACGGGTCGACCGTGGTCGTCGACAGCGTGTCCTTCGCGCTCTTCTCCGGAGAGGTGACTGCGCTCATCGGGCCCAACGGCGCAGGGAAGACCTCCATCCTCGATGCGCTGACCGGGTTCGTCGACGCACGCGGCTCGGTGCGGCTCCGCGGCGAGGAGGTGCTCGGTATGGCACCGGCCAAGCTTGTCCACCGCGGCCTCGTGCGGACGTGGCAAGCCCCGACGACCTTCGGAGACCTCTCTGTGGTCGAGGACCTCACGGTCGCGGCCCGCCGGCCGAGACGACGCGTCAGCGCGCACGGCTTCTATCGGGCACCCGGTGACGACGGCGACCCCGTGGAGCGGGCGCTCGATCTGTTGGACCTTCGTGAGGTTGCCGACCGTCCCACGTCGTCACTGTCGCTCGGACAGCAGAAGTTGGTCGCGGTCGGGCGCGCGCTCGCCACCGGGCCGAGCGTCCTGCTCTTGGACGAGCCGGCCGCCGGCCTCGACGACGGCGAGAGCCGCCTGCTCGGCCGACGACTCCGCGAGATCGCCGACGAAGGGGTCGCGGTCCTCCTCGTGGAGCACGACATGGACCTCGTCTTCGGGGTGTCCCACCAGGTGCTCGTGCTGCACATGGGCGGCCTCATCGCTGCCGGGGACGCAGCCAGCGTCCAGAGCGACGCGGGTGTCCGCCGCGCCTACCTCGGCCACGGCGCCGGGGAGCCGTCGAACAGGTGCCAGGTGACGCCCTCCGTCGTCCACGGGTCCGGTGGGCGATGACCGTCCTCTCGGTCGAGTCCCTTGCTGCGGGGTACCGCGGGGTCCGGGTGGTCCGCGGCATCTCGTTCTCGGCCGACGCAGGCGTCATCGTGGCCG
Source organism: Actinomycetes bacterium (assembly GCA_021845725.1). Classification (GTDB taxonomy): domain Bacteria; phylum Actinomycetota; class Acidimicrobiia; order Acidimicrobiales; family RAAP-2; genus JAJYVT01. Next base: position 56,294 of record JAJZVL010000007.1, read on the forward strand.
TCCTGGGAGCCAATGGCGCCGGAAAGTCCACCCTGCTCAACGCGATCGCCGGCGTACTGGGCGTCATGGCCGGGACGGTGAGGATCCGCGGCGAAGAGGTCACCGGACAGCCTGCACACGTGCGCGCTCGAAAGGGCCTTGCGCTCGTCCCGCAAGATCGCGGCATCGTGCGGCGGCTCACGGTGGCAGAGAACCTCCGCCTGCTGCCTCGGCGCGCCGGCGCAGCGGTGGATGCGGCGATCGAGCTGTTCCCCGCACTCGGACCACTGCTCAGCCGGCCTGCCGGGCTCTTGTCCGGAGGCGAGCAGCAGATGCTCGCGCTCGCCCGCGTCCTGGTCCTCGAGCCCCCGGTGCTCCTTGTCGACGAGATGAGCGCCGGCCTGGCCCCTCAGGCGGTGGAGCGCCTGTTCGGGGCGGTGCGCGACGTGGCAGAGCGGCGTCGCACCGCAGTGGTGCTCGTCGAGCAGCATGCCGATCTCGCACTCGGGATCGCCCAGCGAGCCCTGGTGCTCCGTCACGGCGAGCAGGCAATGTGGGGCACGGCAGCCGACGTCCTCGAGCATCCCGAGGTGCTCGAGTCCACCTATCTCGGAGGAACCCGTTGACCCGTCCCCAGCCCGACATCGTTCCTGAGCCCCCGAGCCCGCACGCCGGCTCGCCGGCGGCTACCGTCGACCGCGTTCCCCGGAGCACCGGGCGCGGCGAGCGGACCCGTCGGCGCATCCTGGACGCGGCCGAGTCGGTCTTCGCCCAGCTCGGCTTCCACGACGCCTCGATCGTGCGGATCACCGAGGAGGCCGGGGTCGCCCAGGGAACCTTCTACATCTACTTCTCGTCGAAGCAGCAGGTGTTCGACGAAGTGGTCCTCGACCTGAACCATCGGGTGCGCCAGGCGATGGCGCAGGCCTCCGAGGGTGCCACGAGCCGGCTGGACGCCGAACGGCGAGGGTTCGCCGCCTTCTTCGCGTTCACCGCCGAGCATCCTTCGCTGTACCGGCTCATCCGGCAGGCCGAGTTCGTCTCGCCCGAGATCCACCATCGCCACTACGAGCGGATCATCTCGGGCTACATCCCGCACCTCGAGAAGGCGATGGCGTCGGGAGAGGTGGCTCGAAGCGATCCGACCGTGCTCGCGTGGGCGCTGATCGCCGTGGGCGAGATGACCGGCATGAAGTGGATCCTGTGGGATGACCGCAGCTCGATGCCTCAGGACGTCTTCGATCAGCTGGTGGCGATCATCGGACGCATGCTCGGCTCTTCGGAGCTCCCAGCCGATCCTTCGTCCGGCGCCTCGTCTGGCTCCGCGGCCGACCCCGCGGCCGACCCCTCGGTGCGCTCCCCCGGCGCCACTCGAGCGGAGCCCAACGCCCGAATCAGCACCCGTAGCGAACGCAAGAGGAGGAGCTGATGTGCCCGTCCGAACCCATCGTCGAACGCATCGCCGAACGCACGACGGCGAGTGACACCGGGCGTCGCCCGTCCCCTGGGATCGCCGACGCCGCGTACGTGGGACCTGCGGGCGCGCGCCTGCACAGCCTCGTCCGGCGCGCCGGGGGCGATGGCCCCGTCGTGTGCTTCATCCACGGGAACCTGAGCAGCGCCCGGTTCTTCGAGCCGCTCTTCCGATCCCTCCCAGCCTCGTGGCACCTCGTGGCTCCTGATCTGCGGGGCTTCGGACGCTCGGACGCGGTGCCGGTGGATGCCACCCGAGGGCTCGGTGACTTCGTCGACGACGTCGACCGGGTGCTCGGCGACCCGACGCTCGTCCCCGCCGGGGGCGGGGTCCACCTGGTCGGATGGTCCATGGGCGGTGGGGTGGCCATGGCCTACGCGATCGCCCACCCCGACAAGGTGGTCTCGGTGACGTTGCTCGCACCCTTGTCGCCCTTTGGCTTCGGCGGCACGAGAGGGGTCGAGGGCATCTTGTGCCACGACGACGGAGCAGGGACTGGTGCCGGCACGGTGGCAGCACAGCTGGTGCAGCGGCTCGAGCAGAAGGACCGCACGGCGGAGAGCGACTTCTCGCCCCGCTCGGTGCTGCGGTCCTTGTACCTCGGACCAGGATCGAAGCTGCCCGCGGACCTCGAGGACCTCTTCGTCGACGAGATCCTCCTCGGCGGCCTCGGTGACGACCACTACCCGGGAGACCAGCGGACGAGCGAGCATTGGCCCGGTGTCGCTCCGGGCGTGCGTGGGGTCGCCAACACCATGTCGCCTCTCTACTGCAACGTGTCCGCGTTCGCCGATGTGGCGGCTGCTCGCCCCGTGCTCTGGGTGCACGGGACCGAGGACCTCATCGTGTCCGATCACTCGATGCTCGACCTGGGCCACCTCGGAGCGCTGGGGGTGGTCCCTGGCTGGCCAGGTGATGAGGTCTTCCCTGCCCAGCCGATGGTCTCGCAGACGCGGGCGATCTTGCACCAAGGCGAGGAGCAGGGCGGGACCCTCGTCGAGGCGGTGTTCGAGGGCTGCGGGCACTCGCCCCACCTCGAGGACGAGGCGCACTTCGTCGACCTGCTCGAGCCGTTCGTCGAGACCGCCGAGGCACGAGCGCAGTGAGCGGAGCGACGCGTGCCCGCACTCGGGGAACGCCAGAGCGGGTCCGGCGGGCGATCAACGGCGACGTCTCCATTGCCTACGAGCTGCGTGGAGAACGTGGGCCGTGGATGGTCCTCGTCCACGGGCTCGGCTACGGTCGGCTCGGCTGGGGGCCGTTCGCCGACCTGCTCGCCACGCGGCACCGGCTGGTGTTGATCGACAACCGCGGCATCGGCGAGAGCGACCGGCCTGCGGGCCCCTACCGGGTCGAGGACCTCGCCACCGACGTGCTCGCCGTGGTCGACCACCTCGCCATCGACCGGTGCGACCTCGTAGGCGCGAGCTTGGGCGGCATGGTCGCCCTGCAGCTCGCCGGCGGCGAACCGGACCTGGTGCGTCGCCTGGTCCTCATCGCAGCGACGCCCGGGGATCCGCAGGGAGCCCCGTTGCCGGAACGAACCACGGCGCTGCTCAGCCGTGACCGCCACCGCACGCTGCCTCCGGCGCGCCGTCTCATCGAAGGAGCCCTCGCACCCGAGACCGTGGCCGGTCGCCCGGAGCTGGTCGACCGGCTTCTCGCACTGCGCGAGGCACAACCCCAAGAAGCCGAGGCATGGCGAGCTCAAGCGGCCGCCAGCGCCTCGTTCTCGCTGCGCGTGCCGCTCGCGCAGGTCGAGGCGCCCACCCTGGCCGTGGCCGGGCTCGCCGACACCGTCATCGACCCGATGAACGCGATGCGCCTGGCCTTCGCCATGCCCAGGGCACGAGCGCTCTACCTTTCTCCTGCGGGCCACCTCTGCTTCTGGGAGCACCCCGAGCTCGTTGCGAGCGCGACGTCGGAGCACTGCGCCGAGGAGTGGACGGGCGGGGGGATGCAGGTCACCACCGGCGCCGTGGGAGCGGTGATGCCCGTGTACGGCGCGTGCGACTGATGTCCGCGCTCCACACCCCCGCTCGCTGGCTCATGGACCGCGCGCGGAGCGATCCGGACGCTGGCGCGCTCGAGGGGCGTCGGGAACGGGCGAGCTACGCCGAGCTGCGACGCAGCGCCGTCGCTCTCGCTGCGCACCTGCTCGAGCGGGGCCTGTCCCCGGGAGACCGGATCGCCACGGTGACCGAGAACGACGCGTCCCAGGTGGTGCTCTTCTTCGCCTGCGCCTCGAGCCGGATGGCGCTCGCGCCGCTCAACCGACGTCTCGCGGCCGGCGAGCTCGCGGCCCAGCTCGACGCCATCGCCCCGTCACTGGTGATGGCGAGCACCGCGCATGCAGACGCAGCAGTCGACGCGGTGCGCGCGAGTGGCGTTGCACCGGAGGTCTGTTCGTCGGCCGATCTCGTGGCCGGCGCGCAGGCTGGTGCCCCACGACGGCGGGGATCCGATCGCGTGGAGAAGGTGGCTGCGGGCATCTGCGACGAGGACCCGTTGCTCGTGGTGTTCACGTCGGGGACGACGGGGCGTTCGAAGGGCGCGGTCCTCAGTCACGCCAACTGCTTCTGGACGAACCTCAGCCTCGACGGAGCCGTGCCTCTCGGCGCAGACGACGTGGTCCTCCAGGTGCTCCCCCAGCACCATGTCGGCGGCTGGAACGTCCAGCCGCTCCAGGCCTGGTGGAAGGGCGCGACCGTTGTCCTCGAGCCCGTCTTCGAGCCCGACCGGGTCCTCGATCTGATCGGACGCCGAAGGGTCACCACGATGATGGGAGTCCCGACGACGTACCTGATGCTGGCCGAACAGCCGGGGTTCGCGCTGGCCGACCTGTCGAGCCTCCGGCGCGTCGTGGTCGGCGGTGCGGCGATGCCGCCCGACCTCGTCGAGGTCTGGACCCGTCGAGGCGTGGACGTGTTCCAGGGCTACGGCCTCACGGAGGCGTCGCCCAACGTGCTCTGCCTCGCCGCCCGCGACGCCCTGGGGCATCCAGGCTCCGTCGGCCGGCCCTACGGCCATGTCGACGTGAGCCTCCACGACCCCGACGGGCAACTGGTCGAGGCCGAGGGCGTCGGCGAGCTGTGGGTGTCGGGGCCCAACGTGTTCAGCGGGTACTGGAAGGACGAGGCGGCCACCGCAGCCACCATGAGCGGAGACTGGCTTGTGACCGGGGATCTGGCCGAGCGCGATGGCGACGGCTTCTACCGGATCTGCGGCCGGGTGAAGGATCTCTTCGTCTCGGGCGGAGAGAACGTGTACCCCGCCGAGGTGGAGGCGGCGCTGCGGGAGCACCCCGGGATCAGCGACGCAGCCGTCGTCGGGGTGGCGGATCGCCGATGGGGTGAGGTGGGCGTCGCGTTCGTCCAGCTCCGACAGGGAGCCGCCGTGACCGAGCAGGAGGTGATCGCCTACTGCCGTGAGCGCGTCGCGGGGTTCAAGGTGCCGCGCCGGGTGGTCGTGATGGACGAGCTTCCGTTGCTCACGAGCGGCAAGGTCGACAAGCGCCACCTCGCCACCGTCGCGTCCGCTCGGCCGGCAGGCGAGACGCAGCCGTCCGAGAACAACGAGAACAACGAGAACAACGAGAACAACGAGATGCACGAGACTGCGACCAAGGAGAAGGGCTCGTGACGGTTGGCGCACGGCTGCAGCGGGCGCGCGAGGATCCGGCCATAGGGGGATCGGTCCGTGGCGGCTCGCTGCCGCTCGAGGGCCGCCGCGCGCTGGTGACGGGCGCTGCGCGCGGGATCGGCCGGGCCTGTGCACACCACCTCCACGACCTGGGTGCCGAGGTGATCGTCGCTGATCGGGATGCCGAGGGCGCTTCCTCCGTCGCCGAGCTCCTGGGCGGCGAGGCATGGGTGGTCGACCTTGCCGATCGCGGCCTGCTCGAGAGGGCGGAGATCGCCGTCGACGTCCTCGTCAACAACGCCGGGGTCCAGCACGTGGCGCCGGTGCCGACATTCCCGCCCGAGACGTTCCGGTCGATCATCGCTGTCATGCTGGAGGCGCCGTTCCTCCTCTGCCGGGCCGTGCTACCCCACATGTACGAGAGAGGATGGGGGCGGATCGTCAACATCTCGAGCGTCCACGGTCTGCGCGCGTCCCCGTTCAAGTCGGCGTACGTCGCCGCCAAGCACGGTCTCGAGGGGCTGTCCAAGGTCGTCGCCCTGGAGGGGGCGGCCCATGGGGTGACGTCCAACACGGTCTGCCCTGGCTACGTGCGGACCTCGCTCGTCGAGGGCCAGATCGCGATGCAGGCCCGCATGCACGGCGTCGACGAGGACGAGGTGGTGGCACGCGTGCTGCTGGAGGAGTCGGCGATCAAGCGTCTCGTCGAGCCGGAAGAGGTGGCGGCGATGGTGGGGTTCCTCTGCGGTCCCGACGCCGGGTTCGTCACCGGAGCCTCCTTCGTCGTCGACGGGGGGTGGACCGCGCATTGACCCGAGATGGCGGGCGACCTCTTGGTCGAGGGCGGAGCGCATCTCGGCCACGAGCGACAAGGCGGCCAGCTCGCCGCACGTAGCGCGCAGCTGGTGATCTGCGCGACGGGGCGCCAGCGCCGGCGGGTCGTCACCGACCGCGGCCGCTCGGGCCGTCGAGCAGGTCGTCGTCGGGACCGGGCGCCTCGATCCGCAGGTTGGTCATCGGAGAGATGAAGACCTCACCGAGCGAGGCGTGCCGCGGCGAGATGTCGATCGGAACCGACGCTCGAGGTCGGGTCGCCGGGTACGCCTTCACGACCAGCTCTTGGATCTGCGCCGGCTCGAAGGGCGTCAGGTGGATCATGCAGAGCAGCTCGCCGCGTTGCCCAGGGATGGACCAGGTGACGTCGGCGGGCGTGAGGGCGGAGACGATCTCGACCCGGCCCCGGGGTTCGAGTAGTGGCCCGACCCTCTCGACGAGTCGCTCGATCTCGGCACGACGCTCGGCGAGCGGGCGATCGAAGTCGACGTTCGGCGCGAGGATCCGTGATGCCACGTCATCGTCCCAGCGGCGGACGAGCCGGTCTGCCTGCTCGCGCAGCGCTGTCGTCTCGGGCCACAGCGCGACAGTCGCCGCCTGTGCCTGCTGGCGACCGAGGGATCGTCCGAGCGCTGCGGTGCTGAGCGCCACGGGGTCCCCTCGGTGGCTGTTCGTGAGGACGACGACGCCGGCGCCCGACACCGGATGCCACGTCATGTGCAGCTTGAAGCCAGGCAGCCCTCCTGCGTGCGAGACGAGCATGCCGCGGCGGAGATCTGCGGTGACCCGCAGGCCCAGCGCGTACCCGCTCGACGTGACCTGGAGGGCCCCATCGACGCCGACGGAGAGCGTGGGCGGACCCGAGACGTGGATGCGCTGGAGCTCGCGGCGAGACACCCTGCTCAGCGCGTCGACGTCCCCGCTCCGGGGCGGACGGAAGGCGGCACCGAGCCACGTGATCCAGGTGGCGAGATCTCGGACGGTGCTCACGATGCCGCCTGCCGGCGCGAAGGCATCCGACTTCTGGGGCGCGAACGCAGTCCACTTCCCGTGCACGTCGAGGGAGTACCCGGTCGCGCGCCGGAGGCCTTCAGGGACCACGGAGTCGAAGTGCGTCGAACTGAGCCCGAGCGGGGTGAGCAGCACTTCGCGGACGAAGGTCTCGAGAGGAGCGCCGACGGCTCGGCTGACCGCCAGCCCCGCCAGCGCGAAGCCGAGGTTCGAGTACTCGAATGCCGCGCCCGGGTAATGGCTGAGTCGGATCCCGTCGGAGATCCGGGCCAAGAGCGCGTCGGTCGGTAGATCGATGAACGGATCCACCCAAGAGTTGTCCTCGGTGAGGCCGCCGCACATGCTGAGGAGCATCTCGAGGGTCGGGGTTCCCTCGATCGCCGTGTCTTCGTTGCTGACGACGAATTCCGGCACGAACCGGGTGATGGGATCGCCGAGCGACAGGAGCCCCCGGTCTCGAGCGATCAATGCTGCAGCGGCAACGAAGCTCTTCGACATCGACGCGATCGGGAAGACCGTGTCCGCGTCGGGAGGCAAGCCGTCGTCGTTCGCGGTCCCGAACCCGGTGCTGTGGGTGAGGCCGTCCGTCGAGACCAGGCCGTAGACGAGGCCGGGCGCCTGGTCTGCTGCGGTGTACTGCCCGAAGAAGGCGTCGAGCTCGGTCTCCAGTGGGACTTGGATGGTCTCTTCCGACATCAGGTCCTCCATGTGCAGTGCCGCATGCAACGCGTCGTGCTCGGTGCCGTCGCACGCGATGGCCAGTGTCCAGGCCGCCGTGCCCAGTGTCGCCGTGCCCAGTGAGCTCCGCTATCGGCGCCCACGGCGGCGCAACGATAACGCCCGTGCGGAGGGCAGCGGCTCCTCGGGCCGAGCCGGGTCCGATATCGTCCGATCGGCCAATCGCGTGCTGCGGTGTTCGTCCAGGTCGACATCGCCTGCGGTGCACATCGGCGCTACGCTCTCCGACATACGTTGGCTCCCGGGACCAGACGTCGGAAGGCGGCTGCGGGGGCGAAAGAAGTGGGGGGTTGATCCAGCATGAGATTCCTGCGCAGGGTCCTCGCATCGCTCGTGGCCATCTGTCTTGTCGGGGCCATGTCGGTCGTGGTCGCCGGCGGATCGGCGAGCGCCGCGCCAGACCACCGCGATACCAGTGGTGGTGGTGTGCTCACCTTCGCCGAGCAGCCCGGAGCGCCGCCGACGTACATCTTCCCGCTCTACAACGGAGCCAACTCGGAGAACGCCGACATCACCTACTTGCAGCCCCTCATGTGGCTGCCCCTCTACTGGTTCGGCCATCCCACATCGAGCGCGGCGACGATCAACTACAAGCTCTCCATGGCGTACCCACCGGTCTTCTCCAACGGCGGCAAGACCATCACGATGAGGCTGAAGCACTTCATCTGGTCGACAGGGACGCCCGTGACCGCCCGTGATGACGTCTTCTGGATGAACCTGGTGATGAACGAGAAGACAAACTACGCCGGCTACGTCCCGGGCGGATGGATGACACACGTCGCCGGCTACTCGGCAAAGGGGGCGACAACGTTCGTCCTCACGTTGAACAAGGCCTACAACGAGACGTATCTCCTCTACAACGGCTTGGCCACGATCACCCCGCTTCCCCAGCAGGCGTGGGACAAGACCTCTGCGTCGAGCCCCGACGGTACATATGACACCACCTCGGCCGGGGCGAAGGCGGTGTACTCCTACCTGAACGCCCAGTCCGAATCCTTGTCCACGTGGGATACCAACCCGCTCTGGCAAGTCGTCGACGGACCCTGGCGGCTCGAGCCGACAAGCGGCTTCCAGGTGACCGGTCAGGTGACCATGATCCCGAACAAGAAGTACTCGGGCCCGAACAAGCCGAAGGCGGCCAAGTTCGAGGAACTGCCCTTCACGAGCGCATCGGCTGAGTACGACGCCCTGCGCTCGGGAAGCGTCGACTACGGCTACGTCCCCACCACAGACATCGGGGCGCTCGGCTCGCTGAAGGCTGCGGGCTTCAAGGTCAAGCCGTGGTACGAGTGGGGACTCACGTTCATCGGGATCCTGTTCAACAACCCGAAGTACCAGGCACTGATGAGCCAGCTCTACATTCGTCAGGCGATGCAGACGCTCATCAACCAACCCGAGTACATCAAGACGATCCTCGGCAACTACGGGACCCCGACCTATGGGCCCGTGCCGACGTTCCCGAAGACCGACTTCCTCGCGCCTGCCGAGAAGAAGAACCCTTACCCCTTCAGCCCGTCTGCGGCGAAGAAGCTGCTTGCCTCGCACGGCTGGGCCATCCATGCCGGTGGGACGGATGTGTGCAAGAAGCCGGGCGGCGGCGCTGGGGAGTGCGGCAAGGGCATTGCGAAGGGCGCCAGGCTTGCGGTGTCGCTGATGTACCCGAGCGGATTCCCCGACATCGACAACGAGATCCAGGTGATGCGGTCGACATTCGCCCATGTGGGCATCCACCTCACACTTTCAGAGGCACCCGAGAACACCGTGCTCTCCGAGGGGTACGCGTGCATCGGGAAGAAGGCCGCGACATGCCCGGCCAACACGCCCGTGCTGTCGATCATCTCCTCGCCGGTGTACACCTACGTACCGATCTACTACCCTGACGGGACAAGCCTGTTCGGCTGCGGCGGCGCCACCAACGGAGGCAACTACTGCAATCGACGTGTGAACACGTATCTCACACAGATCGAGTCCGACCGGAGCAATGCCACGTCACTGAAGACGCTGTACACGTACGAGGAGTACATCGCCAAGCAGCTTCCCGACCTGTGGTTCCCCAATGCCGCGTACCAGATCTCGGCGATCTCGTCCAACCTGAGGGGCGTCTCGGCTCAGGACTCGACTGCCCACATCTACCCCGAGACATGGACGATCAAGTAGGGCGGCTGCGCGTCGCCCATGCAAGCTCCGAGATTTCCCCTGGCTGGAGATGCACACCGTGACGCGTTGCGAGAAGCGGAGAAGGTGATCACGACGAAGTGAGCCGGTACATCGTTCGACGGCTCGGTCAGGCGATCGCGGTCATCATCCTCGTGACCATGATCGTCTTCGGGATCCTCCACTTCCTACCGGGAAGTCCTGCCCGGGCCATGCTCGGAGTACGGGCAACGCCTGGCGCGATCAAGGCGTTCAACGCTGCGAATGGGTACAACCGTGCGCTTCCTATGCAGTACCTGCTGTACCTGGACCGGCTCGTGCACGGGAACCTGGGTTTCTCGTACCACATGGATCAGTCCGTGGGGTCGCTGCTCGCCCTCGACGTGCCGAAGACCGCGCTGTTGGTCGGCGTGTCGTACGCGTTGGCAATCCTGATCGCCATCCCCGTCGGGCTCGTGCAGGCACTCAGGCGGAACAGGCCGGTCGACCACACCCTCACCGCGCTCGCCTTCATCGGATACTCGATGCCGATGTTCTGGCTGGCGATGCTTCTCATCGTCGTGTTCTCTGTGCAGCTGCACTTGTTCCCCGCAGAGGCTCCCCAGGGTGCGAGCGTGAGCAACGCGTTCCATGATCCGACGGCGATGATCCTGCCCATCGCCACCCTGACCATCGTGACGGTGGCGCAGTTCAGCCGGTTCATGCGGACGTCGGCCATCGACAACCTGCTCCAGGACTACATCCGCACGGCGAAAGCCAAGGGTGCGTCACAACGCCAGATCGTGACCCGGCACCTCCTCCGCAATAGCCTTCTTCCCATCGTCACGTTGATCGGGCTCAGCCTTCCGGCGGTCATCTCGGGTGCCATCGTCGTCGAAGCCGTCTTCAACTACCCCGGCATGGGATGGCTCTTCTGGCAGGCGGCGAGCGCGCACGACTATCCGGTGCTCATGGGCTTCACCGTCGTCATCGCCGTGGCGACCGTCGTCGGGAACCTCTTGGCCGACGTCAGCTACGCCGTTATGGACCCGCGCATCAGGTACTCGTCCAAGTGACCTTCCGCGACACCCTCGACGTCGACGGCGGTCCCGTCGCAGCTGAAGCGACGTCTTCGACGGCTGGAGAGCGGCCTGGCTCCGCCCCGAGCCGGAACAGCTGGCGGGTGGCAGCAAGCGAGCTCTTGCGCAACCGCTTGGGGGTGGTCGGGCTCTCGGTCATCCTCTTGATGGTCCTCTTCAGCTTTGTCGGACCGCTCGTCTACCACACCAACCAGGTGACCACGAACCTCACGCAGGTCAACCTCCCACCGAGCGCGAGGTTCCCGCTCGGAACCGACCAGGTGGGCTACGACGTCCTGGGACGGCTGATGGTGGCAGGGCAGTCCTCGCTCGAGGTCGGGTTGGCGGCGGCCGCGATCGCGGCAGGCATCGGGACGCTGTGGGGGGCGATCTCCGCCTTTGCCGGCGGCTGGGTCGACTCCGTCATGATGCGTATCGTCGACGCATTGATCGCGATCCCGACGGTGCTCCTGGTCCTGCTGCTGGCAACCATCGTCACGCCGAGCGTGCTCACGATGATCTACGTCTTGGGCTTCGTCTCGTGGATCATCACCGCCCGGCTGGTACGCGGCGAGGTGCTTGTTCTCCGCACGCTCGACTACGTGAGCGCATCGAAGCTGGCTGGCGAGCGTCCGGTAAAGATCGTGCTTCGCCACGTCGTGCGCAATGTCGTCGGGATCGTCGCTGTCCAGGCCACCTTCGAGGTGGCCAACGCGATCCTACTGCTCGCCACCTTGAGCTTTCTCGGGCTCGGCCCACCGCCACCGGCGGTCAACTGGGGAGGAATGCTCACCACAGGTCTGAACTACATCTTCGATGGCTACTGGTGGCAGATCTACCCCGCAGGCCTGTGCATCGTATTGACCGTCGTGGCGTTCAACCTCCTCGGTGATGCGACCCGTGACGCGCTGGACGTCAGGCTCCGCCGGGACTGAGGAATAGCTGATCGAGGGGGTGCTGGCGTACGGAGCCGCGGGTGAGCACGGCTGGCACGTGTTCGAGAAGGGAGAAGGAGAGGGTGCGAGTCCACATCTCGATCGACATGGAGGGCGTTGGGGGTGTAGCGATCGGAGCGGACACGACCGCTGGTACTCCCCAGTACGCGCAGTGCCAGCAGCTCATGACCGCCGAGTGCAACGCTGCGATCGAGGGATGCTTCGACGCGGGTGTGAGCGAGGTGCTCGTGAACGACGCGCACGGCACGCACTCGAACCTGCTGCAAGAGCTCCTGGACCCCCGAGTCTCTGTCGTGCGGGGCCGGAGCAAACCGTTGGGCATGCTCCAGGGCATCGACACCGGGTGCGATGCCGCGATGTTCGTCGGCTACCACGCACGGGCAGGCGGCGGCGATGGCGTTCTCAGCCACACGATGCGCTCTCGGGACCTCGCGGACGTCTTCTTGGATACACTGCCTGCCGGAGAGCTCCGCCTGAACGCCGTGCTGGCGGGGACGTTCGGGACTCCCGTGGTGCTCGTGACCGGTGACGACGTGCTCTGTGCGGAAGCACGAGAGGTGCTCGGAGATGTCGAGGCCGTCGAGGTCAAGAAGGCGATCGACAAGTATGCTGCCCTCTCGGTCCACCCGTCCGTTGCCAGGCAGCGGATCCGCGAGGGAGCTGCACGCGCAGTGCGACGGCTCGGGGACTTCTCGCCATATGAGCTGGAACCACCCGTTATGCTACGGGTGCGCTGGAGCTCCACTTCGACCGCGGCTCTGTGCGCCAATATCCCTGGCGTGACGCGGGTCGCACCGCGCGAGGTCGCCTACACGTCGAGCGATTTTCCCACCCTCTACCGGCTGCTCAGGGTGTTCTTGTCTCTCGCAGCATCTGCCGTCGCCGCCGACCCCTACACCTACGATTGAAAGCGCGCCAGATGCCCGGTGAACCGACGGTCCCGTTTCGCCGATGGATGGATCGGATCGGGGAGCTCGCGCAGCGGCGCGTCATCGAGGTCGGCATCCCGATGCGCGATGGGGTTGAGCTCGCGTCCGACGTGTACCTCCCAACCGACGCGACCCTCGGCGCCGTCCCTGCGGTCGTCGAGATCACCCCGTACAACAAGGACAACCACGCACTCATGGCCGATGACGCCGACCTCTGGCGATCCAACGGCTACGTGTTCGTCGCAGTGGATGTCCGTGGCCGGGGAAAGTCGGAAGGCGTGTGGCTGCCGATGGCCAATGACCCGAAAGACACCCATGACGTGATCGAATGGGTTGCGACCCAGCCGTGGTGCGACGGGAACGTCGGGACGACGGGGCTGAGCTACATGGGCTGGGTGCAGTGGGCGGGGGCGTCGGAGCATCCGCCGCACCTCAAGGCGATGATCTCCACCTCGGCAGCGGGACGCTGGCAGCAGGAGATCCCTTTTACGAACGGCGTCTTCCAGCTCTACTTCGCCTGGTGGGCCGTCGCGACCCGTCGACGCATCGAGGAGTCCTACAGGGTCGAGACGACCGACTGGGAGGCGGTGCTGCGGACCCTGCCGCTCGGGGCGCTCGAGTCTGTGATCGACGCGAGTGGGAGCAACTGGGAGGTGCTCACCTCCCACGACACCCTCGACGAATTCTGGAGGTCGTTGCGCTTCGACGACCAATACGGTGAGATCGACGTCCCCTGTCTGCACGTGACCGGCTGGTACGACTTGGAGGACCTGCTCGGCGCCTTCCATCACTACGAAGGTATGCAGGCCTCGCCGGCGCGTGACGATCAGTACCTCCTGGCCGGCCCCTGGAGCCACGTGAAGTCCCGCTACCCCGACCGCGAATGCGGAGGGCTCGACTTCGGCCCCGACGCCGCCGTGGACATGGACGCAGAGCATCTTCGATGGTTCGATCACTGGCTGAAGGGCAAGGACACCGGGCTCGATTCCGTGCAAAGGGTGCGGGTGTTCGAGCCCGGGCGCAATGCCTGGCGTGGGGCGTCGTCGTGGCCCCTGTCGAACGCCGAGCGGTCCTTCTACCTTGCCCCGGGCCGTCTGGATCGCTCGGCGCCCGAAGAGGAGACGTCCACCGAGTACCGCTACGACCCAGAGGACCCGGTCATCACGCCGATGGACATCCGCCGGTACCCCTTCGAGGACGTGACGATGGAACAGACTGCAGCCGAAGCCCGTGAGGATGTGGTCTGCTTCACGAGCGAACCCTTGGACAGCGAGCTCACCGTGTCGGGATGGGCGGCGCTCGAGCTCTACGCCGCCTCCGACGGCGATGACACCGACTGGCACGTGAAGCTGACCGATGTGCACCCCGACGGACGGTCCTTCCGCGTCACTCAGGGCTGCTTGCGGGCTGCCTGCCGAAGCTCGCTCGAGAGACCCGAACCACTGGTGCCGGGAGAGACCTACCGCTTCGACATCGAGCTGTGGCCAACGCACCACATCTTCCTCCCTAGTCATCGCATCCGGGTGACGGTGACCAGCAGCGACTTCCCGTGGTTTGCTCGCTCGCTCAACCGCTTCGGCCACGTCGCCGAGCTGGCCGAGCCACGGATCGCACGCAACACGCTTCGTCACGGCGGCACCCACCTGTCGTGCCTCCGTCTTCCCGTCGAAGCCGTCTCCGTCGATGGCGCGTAAGTCCGTCGCGCTCGGGGTGGACCTCCTCGCCATGCACGTCGGTACCACGCGCCGGTGCCCGGCCGATGCGAGCTTCCGATGAAGAACCCGATGCGCGCCGGGGTGCCGCTCTCGAGGGTGCTGTCTGTGCTGGGTCCGGCACTGCTGCACGCCGAGTGTCTGCCATCGGGTGACGAAGGCGACGTGTTCGACGTGGTCATCTGGGACGCCCAGGACGAGCCGTCCCTCGCCTCCGGCGATCTCGTGCTCGGCGTGGGCATTCGTGACCCTTTGGAGCACCGGGAGCTCTTGGGCCGACTGGCCGACACCCAGTGCGCGGGCCTGGTGCTCAAGGGTGGGGGCGGCCGGCATGCGGCGCTCGACGAGGAAGTTGTGGCGATGGCAGAGCACGTCGGGGTTCCTTTGCTGCAGCTGACCAATGGAGCGTCGTGGGAGCAGATCGTCGTGCTGATCCGCTCGCTCATCTTCTCGGGGGCGCCGGCGACCGGAGGTGGGGCCGCGGGATCGACGACAGACCTGTTCTCCCTGGCCGAGGTCATCAGCGCAGTGCTCGGTGCACCGGTTACGATCGAGGATCGCGCTTCGAGGGTGCTCGCGTTCTCCGAGGACCAGAACGGGGTGGATGACGCGCGGACCGAGACGATCCTCGGGCGCCGGGTGCCTGAGCGATTCGTGCAGGCGCTGAGTGAGCGAGGCGTGTTCCGCAGCCTGTCGAGCGACGCCCGACCGGTGTTCGTCGACCGCCTCGGCGACGACATGAAGCCGCGGATCGCACTGAGCGTGCGGGCGGGCCAGGACATCCTTGGCTCGATCTGGGTAGCGACCGACAAGCGGCTCTCGCCGGAGCGAGAGCAATGGCTCATGGACGCAGCTCGTCTCGTTGCGCTGCACCTGCTGCGCCTCAGGTCCGAGGCCGAGGTGCAGCAGCGCACCCGATCGGACCACGTCTCGACGCTCCTCCTGGGTGGCCACCGTGCCCTGGAGATGGCCGGTCGCCTCGGCCTCGGCTCGGGGCCGTCCTGCGTGGTCGCCGCGACGACGCGGGGTGCTGAGCGAGTGCGCGCCGAGGCCGAGTTGCAGCGCCTGGAGACCTCGCTGTCGGTCCACCTCAAGGCTGTGCGCCCACGCGCCGTGGTGGCTCGGGTGGAGGACGTGGTCTACGCGGTGCTCGTCCCCGTCGATGACGCGGACGAGACTGGCCGAGGTCTGGCGGCGCTCATGGAGGACTTCGTCGACTTCACCGACGCGTCGCGTGCCTACCTCGTGGGTATCGGCCGGCCGACGCGTTCGTTTCGCGACATCTCCCGGTCGCGGATGGATGCCGACAAGACGCTCCGGGTCCTCCGCAACAAGAGCGCGAACCGGCGGGTAGCGCGTTTCTCAGACGTGCAAGTCGACTCGCTGCTGCTGCGGCTGGCAGATCTCGTGATGGAAGACGAGGAGATGCCGCTCGGACCCCTCGCCGCCCTCGACTCGTACGACCGGCGCCATCACACGAACCTCCTCGACACGCTCGTGGCGTTCTTGGACTCCTTCGGTGACGTCTCGCTGGCAGCGAAGTCGCTGCATGTGCACACCAACACCTTTCGCTACCGCCTTCGGCGCCTGAGTGCGATCTGCGGCATCGATCTCGAGAGCCCCGACACACGGTTCGGCGCCATGCTCCGGCTCCGGCTCTCGGCTTTGGTCAGCCGCGGCGAGATCTCCGACGCCCCCGCGCGTCCACGAGGTTGAGCGCCGGATCGGCGGACCACTACGGGTCGGACCTGCGGGATCTGGCATCGGCCGAGATGGCGCGCACGCTGCTTTGGGGGCCCGGCTTGCAGCGCGCTCCCGGAATCTCAGGAGAGATGACCGCGGGCAGCGACGGGCCAGCGGTCGATGACCTCTCCTGTGGACACGACGCTGTAGGAGTCGAAGAGGTTGACGACCGGGCACACGTGGTTCGGGACGACGCGTACCATCGTTCCCACCCTGGGAGGAGGGTGATCGCCGAGGTCCACGATGGCGTGGCACTCTGACAACGTCGTCACGACCGCACCACCGAGCTCTGGCACCACTCCGAAGCCGGTGAGCCACGCCGGCCGGTCACTTCCGAGGGACTTGCTTCCTGCGTCGAGCACGACCTGCCCGCGGACCGCGGTGCTCACGACCGTGGCCGCGACCGCCAACGCCACCTGGGCTGTCTCCGCCGCACCGAGTGCGACCTGCTGACGATCGTTGAAGACGTAGGTTCCCGGCCGTTCCTCGGTGACTGGTGGTACGGCCGAGCCCATGACGGTCGGGCTCGATCCCGCGCTGACCCGTACCACGGCGACGTCTCGCCGTTCCAGTGCCTCGACCGCCCGCCCGAGCTGGACGACCTCGTCACGTGCCGCACCTGCCGGTGCCCCTGGCGCTCGGTAGCTCTGCCCCCCGTGGGTGAAGACGCCTTCCACCTGCAAACCTCGTCGCGTCACCGCCTCAGCCAGGTCACCGGCATCCTCGGGAGCTACCCCGGTGCGGTGCTGACCGCTGTCGATCTCGATCATGGCGGTCACCATGCCGGCCAGCCCCGCGGCCACGAGGAGTGCTGCCCCGTCGACCGAGTCCACACCGACACTGAGATGCATGCGCCGGCCGAGGTGTGCCAACCGCCTGGCTTTGTCTCGCTGCGCGATGACCGGGTACGCGATGAAGATGTCATCCCAGCCGTCCTCAGCGAACACCTCGGCCTCTCCGACGGTCGCAACCGTGAGCCCGGACGCGCCGTGCGCACGCTGCAGGGCGGCGATGGCGAGGGACTTGTGGGTCTTGGCATGCGGGCGCAGCGCCACTCCCCGTTCACCCATGCTTGCCGCCATGCGTGCCACGTTGGCGACCAGGGCGTCATGGTCGACGACGAGCGCGGGAGTGCTCAGGTCTTCGGGCAAGCTCCAGTTCATGGCGTACTGCCCCGTGTGGCGCGGGTGGGGTCGGGGAGCGGCCGAGGAGATCTCGAGGTCCCCATGCTCACCGGAGCGGGTCGAGGGCAAGCAGCTCGCGCGGGGTCTCGCCCGTCATGATCTGGCGGGCGAGGAGCGAGCCCGTGAGCGGTCCGAGAGTCACGCCCCACATCCCGTGGCCTCCGGCCACATAGAGCCCCGGGGTGGCGGTGGCCCCCACGAGCGGCACCCCGTCGGCCGCGAGCGGTCGCGGGCCCATCCATTGGTCGGCCATCGTGGACCAGTCCACGTCGAGGAGGAAGGGACGGACGGCGCTTGCCATGTCGGCGAAACGGCTTCGTCTGGGCGCGGCGTCGGGCGAGCCGAACTCCATGATCCCGGCGAAGCGGACCCGGTCACCTTGGGGCGTGACCGCCACACGGGGTGCGAGGAAGTACAGCGGGCTGGCGAACGGCTTCGGCGAAGCGACGGTGAAGCTGTAGCCGCGGCCGCCGTAGACGGGGACTCGCACGCCGTGGTCGGCCAGGAGGTCAGAAGCCCATGCCCCCGTGGCGACCACCACCGCGTCCGCGTCGAGCTCTCCGTGCGGCCCCCGGGCGACCAGTACTCGGTGGCGGCGCTCGACGGCCGTGATGGGCGTGCCCTCCAGGATCTCCCCGCCGCGCTCGCGCACGCTCTGCGCGAGCGCGTGCACGTAGTGCGACGGCGTGAGGTACTGCTGACCCCGCACCTCCACGGCCATCTCGACGTTGCCGGAGAGGTGCGGCTCCCTGGCACGGACGTCAGACCCGGTCAGCAGCGCGAGCTCGACCGCCTGTCCCGCGGCGACGACCGATCCCATCTCGCGAAGGAAGCCCGCGCTCTCGTGCGCGTGCGCGAAGCAGGCCACCACGTCGCCGCGGGAAAGGTCGATCTCGACACCGCCGGCCTTCTGGTGCGCGTAGGCGTCGAGCGCCATCTCGTTCAGCACCCGGTACGCTTCCATCCCCTTGCGCCAGGCATCGGTGGTGCACGAGCGCACCATGGTCGCCATGAAGCGCAGCAGGCGAAGATCCACCGCGCGCACGAGAGCGACCGGCGAACGGGGGCTCAGCACGGCGCGGACCCCGTAGCGCAGGATGCTGGGCTCGGGGAGCGGGACCGACATGGTTGGAGAGACCAGCCCCGCGTTCTGCCACGACGCCCCGGCCCCCGGGCGGTCACGGTCGACGACGCAGACCGATGCGCCGCGCTCTTGGAGCGACCACGCGCACGACAGCCCGACGACGCCCGAGCCGATGACGAGAGCTCGTCCCGGCGCGTGGTGCTCTCCTGGTTCCTCGTGCACCCGATCTTCTCCTTCCTTCCGCTCGCGCGATCGCAGCTGAGCTGCGCCGCGCTGCGGCGCGAGGCCGCCGGCTCACGCTCGCCGGGTCGTCTCAGTGCGGGACCTTACGGACCATAGGACGGGTGTCCGCTGGGAGCGACGGCGCATGAGACGAATTCGTGCCCCCGTCTTGGTTGGACCGGACCATCGCGCGGTCCGGCCGTCGGACCGGGCTGCTCAACGGGTCCCGAATGCAGCAGCTTCCCTGCACGCTCGCCGCATCTGTCGCCTACGCTGGTGAGAAGTGGTCCATCTCCCGTTCCCCTGGTCCGTGGTCCTGGCGATCGTGGTGGGGCTCGCTCTCGCGGAGCTCTCCTTCTTCGTCACGACCGTCTACCTCCACCGGGCGCTGGCGCATCGGGCGATCGTGCTGTCCCCTCGGACGAAGGCTGCGTGCCGGTTGCTCATCTGGATCGGCACGGGGACGCGTCCGCGCCAGTGGGTTGCGGTCCACCGTAAGCACCACGCCTTCACTGACAGGGAAGGCGATCCGCACTCGCCCTTCGTCTTCGGGTATGCCGCAGTGCAGTTCGGCAACGTGGTCCTGTACCGGCGCGTCGCCCGTGACCCCGTCGTCGTCGCCCGCTACGCCCGGGACCTTCCTCCCGACAAGTGGGACCGCTGGCTCTTCGACCGTGCGCTGCTCGGCCTCGCGATCGGCATCATGGTGCTCGTCGTCGTCCTTGGGTGGATGCCCGCGCTCATCGCCTCCGCGGTCTACACCGCGACGTACCTGCTCGGCGGCGGCGCCATCAATGCCATCGGGCACTGGTGGGGGAAGCGCCCCTTCGAGAACCTCGCGACGAACAACCAGTGGCTCGCATGGCTCGTCGCCGGCGAGGGCCTGCATAACAACCACCACGCAGCGACCACCTCCGCGCGCCTCTCGTTCGCCAAGGGGGAGTTCGATCCCGGCTGGTGGGTGGTGCGGGCGCTGGTCAAGCTACGGCTGGCGACGCTGCGGCACACTGAGCTCGTCGTGAAGGCCGCCCGGCGCGAGGCCGCCCAGGTCCGCGAGGCCGCCCAGGTCCGCGAGGTTACGGCGGGCCAAGGGTCGTCACGGTGAGCCGAATGCGGCGAGGTAGGTCAGGGTAGGGAGGCAAGGGTGGCCTGGCCGGCGCTTGGTGGGGCGGTGCGTCCGCATGAGCGGGAGCCGGCGGGCGGCCCGAGCGCAGAGAGCCGCCCGAGGCGACCTGACGGTGGCGCTGCCACGACGATCGAGCCGTTCCTCGCGCTGCTCCTCGGTCACCCGCTGCCGGTGCGCTTCGAGCTGTGGGATGGCAGTGCCGTCGGTCCGGAGGGCGGGGTCGGCTCAGTCGTGGTCCGCTCCCCCGAGGCCCTGCGCCACGCCCTGTGGGCGCCCGGGGAGCTCGGTGTGGTCCGGGCGTACGTGGCCGGGGCGCTCGAGGTCCGCGGAGACCTCTTCGAGGTGCTCCGAGCGCTGCGCCGATCGCTGGCGGATCCGTTGCGAGCGGATCCGCGCCTCATGGCTCGTGCCGTGCAGGCGCTCGTCCGGCTGCGCGCGCTCGCACCTCCGCCAGGGAGGCCTTCCGTCGAGGCGTCCGCACGCGGGCGGCTGCACTCGAGGCGCCGGGACAGCCAGGTCATCACCCACCACTACGACATCGGGAACGACTTCTACCGTCTCGTCCTCGGACCGAGCATGACCTACTCGTGCGCCCGGTTCGCCGAGGGGGTCGCCGGTCTCGACGACGCGCAGGCGTCGAAGCACGACCTCGTCTGCCGGAAGCTCGGCCTCCACGAGCGACCCGCCTGCCGGCTCCTCGACGTGGGCTGCGGGTGGGGATCGACCGCGCTGCACGCCGCCGGGCACTACGGTGCGCATGTCGTCGGTGTCACGCTGAGCGCCGCGCAGGCCGAGCTCGCACGTCGGCGTGTCCAGGACGCCGGCCTCGAGCACCTCGTGGAGATCCACCTCCAGGACTACCGGGACCTCGAGGGGGAGCGCTTCGACGCCGTCTGCTCGATCGGGATGTCCGAGCACGTCGGCAGGGACGGGACCGCGGGGTACTTCGAGCTCCTCCACTCCCTCCTCGCGGAGCGAGGCAGGCTGCTGAACCACGCGATCTCCTCGGTCGGGGGCTCGGTCATGCGTCCACGCTCGTTCATCGGGCGCTACGTCTTTCCCGACGGCGAGCTGCTCGACGTCGGGGAGGTGGTCCTCGCCATGGAGCGCGCGGGGTTCGAGGTCCGCGACGTCGAGTCGCTGCGCGAGCACTACGCCAGGACGCTGCGTGCATGGGTCGCCAACCTCGACGCGGACTGGGACGGAGCGGTCGAGCTGGTCGGCCTCGCCCGGGCGCGCGTGTGGCGGCTCTACATGGCCGCGTCCGCCAATGCCTTCGACGACGGCGGCATCTCGGTGCACCAGGTCCTCGGGGTGAAGCCGTCTTCGACAGGCCGAAGCGGCATACCCGCGACACGCCGGGACTGGCAGTGAGCGAAGGGGCTCCGGCGGCCGTCGTTCATGACGGTGCGATCACTGCGATGCCGTAGAGCGCAGCGGCTGCCGACATGCGGTCGTCGTAGGTCACGATGCCGTCGAGCTCGTCGCCCAATTCGAGGGCGGCGGCGAGATGGATGGCATCGAGGCTGCGCAGCTCCTTG
>JAJZVL010000141.1 GCA_021845725.1 Actinomycetes bacterium
CGGGCTACGAGCCCGGCAGCGGCATCACGACCTTCACGACGTAGGCAATCTCCCGCGCCGGGGACGTCCTCGGCGGGCGCCGCTCCAGCACGGTTGACCAAGTGTTGACCTTGGCTGGAGGGCGCCGTGATGGCCCTCCGCGACGATGGTCCTGCGCCTGGTCGGCACGCGTGGTGCCGGCGTGGCGCACGAGCGTCCAGGGGAAGGCGGGAGCGTGGGAGCGACGTGGGAGAGGCGGCTGTGGTCGTGACGGCGCAGCACGCGTACGCCGCCGGCGCGAGCGGCGCCGGGGAGAGTGCGCGAGCGCCCCTCGGGCAGCTCCTCGTCGGCGCGGGGATGATCACCCACACCCAGCTCGCCGACGCGCTGGTCCAGCAGACCTCGTCGGGCCGGCGGCTCGGCGCGATCCTCGTCGAGCAGGGCGCGCTGGGTGACGCGGAGCTCGCCGCGGCACTCTCCGAGCACCTCGGCGTCCCGCTCGTCGACCTGTCGCACGCGACGCCCGCGCCGGACGCGGCCGAGCTGTTCTCCGAGAGCATCGCCCGGAGCAACCTCGCGGTGCCGATCGCCTCGGACGAGGACGGCGTCACCGTCGCGGTCGCCGACCCCACGCCCGAGGTCAACGCCGCCGTCGAGGCGGCGATCGCGCGACCCGTGCGGATCGTGGTCGCGCCCCGCTCGGACGTCCAGCGCGCCATCGACGCCGCCTACCGCGCGCTCGGGCACATCCAGCGCCATGTCCAGGCCTTCGAGGCGGTCGAGGCGCCGAGGCGCCCCCAGGACCTGATCCAGCGGGTCACCGTCGACGACGACGCGCCGGTCGTCCAGGTGGCCCAGCTGATCGTCACCCAGGCGCTCCGGGACCGCGCGTCGGACGTGCACATCGAGCCGCAGGGCGACCACCTGCGCATCCGCTTCAGGATCGACGGCGCGCTCCACGACGCGATCGCGCTGCCGATCTCGATGGCCTCGGCCCTCACCAGCCGCTTCAAGATCCTCGCCAACATGAACATCGTCGAGCGCCGCCGCCCCCAGGACGGGCAGCTCACCATGGAGATCGACGGGCGCGAGATCGACATCCGCGTCTCGACCGTCGCCACGATCTGGGGCGAGTGCTGCGTGCTGCGGATCCTCGACAAGGGCCGGGCCCTCATCCGTATGACCGACCTGGGCATGCCGCCGGACACCCAGGAGCAGATCGCGCAGCTCATCCGCTACCCCTTCGGGATGGTGCTGAGCGCCGGCCCGACCGGGAGCGGGAAGACGACCTCCCTCTACGCCGCGCTCGCCGAGATCGACGAGCCGCACCGGAACATCATGACGATCGAGGACCCGGTCGAGTACATCTTCCCCACGATCAACCAGATCCAGACCCACGAGCAGGCCGGGATCACCTTCGCCACCGGGCTGCGCTCCATCCTGCGCCAGGACCCCGACGTCATCCTCGTGGGCGAGATCCGCGACGTCGACACCGCACGCGTCGCGGTGCAGTCCGCGCTGAGCGGACACTTCGTCCTGTCCTCCATCCACGCCACCGACTGCGCGGCGGCGCTGCACCGGTTCCTGGACATGGGCATCGAGTCGTTCCTGATCGCCTCCTCGGTGGTCGCCATCGTCGCCCAGCGCCTGGTGCGCCGCACCTGCCCGAGCTGCAAGGTGCCCTACGTCCCCGCCGCGGACGAGCTCTCCTTCTACGAGGAGAGCGGCGGCCAGCCGAAGTCGACCTACTGGCGTGGCGAGGGGTGCAACTTCTGCGGCGGCACCGGGTACCGCGACCGCATCGGCGTCTTCGAGGTCATGCGCATCACCCCCGAGATCAAGCGCCTCGTGGTCGGGTGGGCCACCCAGGAGGAGCTCCAGCGGATGGCCGTCTCCCAGGGCATGCGCACCCTCCGCCAGGAGTCGGTCCACCTGGTCGAGCAGGACGTGACGACGATCGCCGAGGTGCTCCGCACCATCTACGCGCTCTAGGAGGGGACCCACGTGCCCAAGTTCAAGTACTCCGCGATCGGGGCCGACGGCAGCTCCGTCACGGGAGTCGAGGAGGCGCTCACGCTGAGCGGTGCCCGCCGCGCGCTCGTCGCCCGTGACCTCGCCCCCGTCGAGGTGAAGGAGAAGCGCAGCGTCCTCCAGCTCGAGGTGACCAAGAAGCGGGTCAAACGTCGCGACCTCATGCACTTCTCCCGCCAGATGGCGGTGTTCACGCGCTCGGGGATCCCGGTCCTCGAGGCGCTCGAGGTCTTGACCGAGGAGCTCGGCAGCAAGCGCTTCGCGATCGTGCTCGCCGAGATGGCCGACGCGCTGCGCGGCGGGGACACCTTCGCCGGTGCGGCGTCCGCGCACGCCGACGTCTTCCCGCCGTACTACCTGGGCATCCTGCGCTCTGCGGAGCTCACCGGGAACCTCGACACCGTGCTCGACCAGCTCGCCGACTACATCGAGCGCGACATCGAGGCCCGCCGCAAGGTCGTCTCGGCCCTCATGTACCCGGCGATCACCATGTGCTTCGCGGTGCTCGCCATCGCGGTGATCGTCGGCATCGCGCTCCCCCACTTCCAGACCTTCTTCGCCTCCCTGACAGCGAAGCTGCCGCTCGTGACCCGGATGCTCATGGGGGTCGCGAACTTCTTCACGAACGACTACCTGGCGATCCTCGGGTTCCTCGCGCTGCTCGCGGTGCTCGGGCTCCTCGGCACCTTCACCGAGAAGGGCCGCGAGATCCGCGACACCCTGATGCTGAAGCTCCCCGTCGCCGGCGACCTCGTCATCACCGCGATCATCGAGCGCTTCTGCCGGATCCTCTACTCGATGGTCGCCGCCGGGGTACCGCTCCCCGACGCGCTCCAGGTCACGACGGACACCACGAACAACCGCGTGTTCCGCGACGGGCTCGCCCGGGCCCGCCTCGCCATGATGCGTGGCGAGGGGCTCGCCGCGCCGCTCATCGCCTCGGGGCTCTTCCCCGCGACGGCACGCCACATGTTCCTCGTGGGCGAGCGGACCGGGACCATGGACGACCAGCTCGAGACGGCGGCCATCTACTACGACCGCGAGCTCGACTACAAGCTGAAGCGCTTCACCGCGCTCTTCGAGCCCGCCGTGATCATCTTCGTCGGCGTGGTCGTCGGCTTCGTCGCCATCGCGCTGATCGCCGCCATGTACGGAATTTACCGACAAGTGCATCTCGCATGAGATTGCGTAGAGATTCGTCCGTCACACTACGTACTCGTCGAGAGGAGGAGGTGTCGGCATAGGCGGGAGGGGTGGCATTCGACGAGCGGCAAGGGGCGCACCCGGAGCCGGACAAGAGCAGTT
>JAJZVL010000142.1 GCA_021845725.1 Actinomycetes bacterium
GGCATCAGCATTCACGCTCCTTCGGGTCGTCGTCGCCGAGCGCCGGGGCGAGCGCCTTGCGCAGCGCCGTGTTCATGAAATCGTCGCTGACGTGCGTATAGATCGCGGTCGAGCTGTCGGCTTCGTGTTTGATACACGGGTGATCCACCGCCTCGGACCCTGCGCCAGGAAACATGGCAGTCCCGCCCCGAGAGGAGCCGCGTTGCCCTTTATGCCCTGCCTTGTTCGCGCCCGTGACGGCAACGAGCTTCGGTCCATCACCTTGGGCCACCCGATGCTCGACGAGTACCTCGTCTTCGTCGGCGCCCGGGCCCGGACCAACACCTGGTTGGCGATCGCTTCGGACTTGAAGATCTTCTTCGACGTCGTGGCCAAAGAGCCGGCCGAGGTGACCACGGCCGACGTGTTCGCGTTCTTGACCGCACAGCGCGCGCCACGCCACGGCGACAAGGTCGTGCGCCTCGATGACGGCGAAGTCGGCCTGGCCGCCCGCACGATCGCCCGACGGCTGTCGAGCGTGCGCGGACTGTTCAGCTACCTGGCGGCCCGCGGTGACGCCGGGGTGACAGCGAACCCGGTCCCGACGAGCTTGCACGCTCGACGCCCGGGCGCACGGCGCAACAAGGGCGGCGCCGCGTTGATTCGCACGCCGCGGACCCTGCCCCGAGTCCTGTCTCCCACCGATGTCGGAGCCTTGATGGCCGTCCTGCGCAGCGACCGGGACCGGGCCATGGTCGAGGCGATGGTGCTGGGCGGCCTTCGCCGCTGTGAGGTGGTGGGCCTGCGCCTGGGCGACATCAACGCCGGTGAACGGCGCGTGTTCGTGGCCGAGGGCAAGGGCGGCCGTCAGCGCAGGGTGCCGATCTCCGGCCGCTTCTTTGCCACCCTTGGCCGCTACCTGGATCAGGAGCGACCGCGGACCTCGTCCACCGACCGGGTCTTCGTGGTCCTCAAGGGACCCCATCGAGGTCGACCACTGTCGGCTGCCGGCGTCGACGAGATCATGAAAGGAGCACGGTCTCGAGCGGGGCTGGGGAAGGCGACCTGCCATCAGTTGCGGCATACCTGTTTCACCCGGCTTCGGGAAGCGGGTATGGCCTTGGAGGCCATCCAGGCGTTGGCCGGCCACGCCTCTATCGAGTCGACGCGCATCTACCTTCATTTGGCTGACGACTGGCTGGCTGGCGAGTACACCCGCACGATTGCAGCGCTCGAGGCCCAGGACCTGGCGGCAGCCCAGTGAAGGCGTTCGCTCGCACCCCCGAGCTCGATGAGGCAGTCGAGGCCTACACGAGCTCGCTGACGGCGGCGGGGATGTCGGCGGGCTACCCGAACGACTCGGTGGCCCGCAGCTTCTTCGTGAACATCGGCGTCCCCGCCTGGGAGGCCATGACCCTCGCCGAACAGGTGGCAGTCCCCAAGAAGTATCGACGGGTGGTGAGCTGGCTGTTGGCCAGCCAACGTATGCGCTCGTCGGCGGCGTACATGACGTTGGCACGACCGTGGGTGGGCAACATCGGCCGACATGTGCACGCCGAGTTCTACAAGCGCTTCTGTGCTGTCGCCGCGGAGGTGGGTTTCGATACGCGCTCCACCGACTTGCAGTGGGCAGCGCTTATGAAGGTCGCGGCCCTGCATCAAGTCGCCCCCGACTCGCTCACCGCCGACCTGCTCCATCAAGGCCGAGACCAGCTCGTCGCGACGATCGAGGATCATTGCCCGGTCACCAGCGGCCACATGTGGGTCACCGCCGCACTGTTCCGGGCCGAAGCCACCCTGTTCCACGCTGGTGTGCTCCAGAACCCGCCCACCCGTCGAGGCATACGCGAGG
The DNA here is from genome assembly GCA_021845725.1 of Actinomycetes bacterium. GTDB lineage: Bacteria > Actinomycetota > Acidimicrobiia > Acidimicrobiales > RAAP-2 > JAJYVT01. Next base: position 1,832 of record JAJZVL010000142.1, read on the forward strand.
TGCCCAGCACCACCGAGCGCTGGGCCCACATCACCCCTGGCCTGCGCGCGACGTTCCTCGGCTACGTCGACCAGATCGCCGTGTCTCTGCGACCGAGCACCGTCGCCGGCGCCGAGAGGGTCCTGCGTGAGTTCGCAGAGTTCGTCACCGCCACCGCCCCGACAGTCACCCGAGTTGCCGAGCTTCGCCGAACGCACATCGAGGCCTACAAGCTTCACCTCAGCGAGCGTCCCTCCATCACCGGCAAGCAACTGTCCAAGCGCAGCATCGTCCACCACCTCGGCGATTTGCGTACCTGCTTCGAGCGGCTCAGCGAATGGGCCACCGACGACCATCCAGGCGGTGTTCTGGTGTTCTCCGGGGACCTGCCGCGCCTCGACGAACCCCTGCCCCGCTTCCTCGACGACGGTGCCGCCACCAAGCTCCTCCAAGCCGCTCGCGCCGACGAAGATCCCTTCGTGCGCCTCGCTGTCGAGGTGTTGGCTCGCACCGGGATGCGCAAAGGTGAGCTCGTCGACCTCACCGTCGACTCTGTCGTCCAGATCGGCTCCGCGTTCTGGCTGCGCGTCCCACTCGGCAAGCTCCGAAACGACCGCTACATCCCGCTTCACCCCCAGCTCAAACAGCTCCTCGACGACTGGATCGCCGAGCGGCCGGCAGGGCTGCGCAGCGAGTACCTCTTCATCGAGGATGGCCGGCGGCTCACCAAGTCCCGGGTCGAGGGCGCCGTGCACAAAGCGGCGAAGCGAGCAGGGATCGGCCACGTAACCCCCCACCAGCTTCGCCATACCCTGGCCACCCAAGCCATCAACCGAGGTATGTCGCTCGAAGCCCTCGCTGCCCTTCTCGGCCATCGCTCGCTTCGCATGACCTTGGTATATGCCCGCATCGCGGACCGAACCGTCTCCGAGGAGTACTTCAACGTCAGCGAGAAAGTGGAAGCACTCTACGACGCCCCGAAAGAGCTGCCCGCCGACGCTGAGGGTGCCGAGATGCTCAAGCTCCGCAAGGAGATGCATCAGCGAATGCTGGGCAACGGTTACTGCGCCCGACCCCTCGCGCTCGACTGCCACTTCGAGTCGATCTGCGAATCCTGTACCTACTTCGTCACCACGATCGAGTTCAAGCCCACCCTGCAACGCCAACGCAACGATGCGGCCGACAAAGGACAGGTCGGGCGCCAGAAGCTCCTTGACGGCCTCATCGCCCGCCTGGAGGACGAGGCGTCGTGACCTCACGATTGCGTAACGCTTCCGAGGACCCTCAGCGAGAGGGATTCGTCTGCGCCTGCTGCGGGCGATTCCGCGTGACCGCAATCGCAGGGCTCTTCCGCAACCCGCAGGTCGGCTCCGCCGCCCGCTTCTGCTCACCGCGCTGCCGGCAAGCCGCGTGGCGTCGCCGCCGCGCTGGAGTCCCCGAGAACACGGCGGCACAGTTGACGGGCGGACGTCGTCGACGCCTCGCCG
>JAJZVL010000057.1 GCA_021845725.1 Actinomycetes bacterium
GCCGCCGGCGACCGGCCGGGAGCACGCCGGCACGAGGGTTCGAGAACCCTCCACCTCGACCACGCACACCCGGCACACGTTCACCGGAGCCAAGGTCTCGAGGTAGCACAAGGTGGGGACCTCGGTGCCGACGGACCGGCAGGCCTCGAGGATCGTCGATCCTTCGGGGACAGTGACCGCCTGTCCGTCGATCGTGAGCTCCACCTGCCGGCGGAGCGCCACGCGGGCCCCGGATGCTCCCGGCGCCACGGTTGTCATGTGCCCTCCTCCCGACCTGCATCCATACCGGCCCCACCCACCGCCGATCCGTCACCGGTCACCCCAGGGACGAGCCCCCTTCGCAGGGCGGAGGTCACCAGGCTCGTGGCCGTCTGCCCGAGACCGCAGATCGACGCGTCCCGCATGACCGTGTCGAGGTCCGCCAGCAGCGCCAGCTCCGCGTCCGCCGACTCGAGCGGGCGGCCGGCGGCCAGGCGCCCGAGGATCTCCTCTTGGCGCTGGGTGCCCACCCTGCACGGCACGCATTGTCCGCAGGACTCGTCGCGGAAGAACCGGGTCACCCTCGCGAGAAGCGCGGCGACGTCCACCGAGTCGTCGAGCACCACGACCACGCCAGACCCGAGCGTGGCGCCAGCCGCCCTGGCGCCCTCGAACGAGAGTGGCAGGTCGAGGTCCTCCGGCCCGACCAACGTCCCTGCCGCACCGCCGAGCAGCACCGCCTGGAGCTGGCGCCCGTCCGCCACGCCCCCGGCAAGCGCGAGCAGCGCTCCGAGGGTGGTGCCCATGGGCACCTCGTAGAGACCCGGGCGCGTCACTCGGCCCGAGAGGCAGAACAACCGGGTCCCCGTCGATCCGGGCGTCCCGACGGCGGCGTAGGCCAGACCACCGATCCTCAGGACCTCGAGGACGGCGAGCAGCGTCTCCACGTTGTTCACGCCGGTCGGGCGGTCGAACAGCCCGCGGTCGACCGGGAACGGCGGCTTGTTGCGTGGCTCGGGACGCCGGCCCTCGATCGAGTTGAACAACGCCGTCTCCTCGCCGGCGATGTACGCGCCGGCTCCACAGCGGATCTCGAGGTCGAAGGTGAGTCCTGAACCCATGACGTCGCTGCCCAGGAGCCCCCTGGCGCGCGCCTCTCCGGCCGCATGCTCCAGGCGGGAGGCCGCCAGCGGGTACTCGCCGCGCACGTAGATGAAACCCTGCTCGGCGCCCGTGGTGATCCCCGCGATCGTGAGCGCCTCGACGAGCGCGTACGGATCGTGGTCGAGGAACACCCGGTCCTTGAACGTGCCCGGCTCGGACTCGTCCGCGTTGGCCACGAAGTAGTGCGGCCGCACCGGGTTGCGCGCGACCGCCTCCCACTTCGCTCCGGTTGGGAAGGCTGCCCCTCCTCTGCCGAGGAGCTTCGCGTCCTTCAGCTCGGCGATCACCCCGGCCGGTCCGAGCTCGATCGCCCGGCGAAGGGGCTCGTAGCCGCCGGCCGCGCGGTACGCGTCGAGCGACCTCGGGTCCACTCGCCCGATGCGCCGAAGCAGGCGCGGCCCGGGCTCTTCGACCCATGCTGCGGCCCCCGATCCGCCCGCCGTCCGGAGCCCCTCCGCGCCGACCTGCGGCACGAGAGCGAGGGGGGCCGCCAGCGAACCGAGGTCGAGAAGACCGCCCAGGTCGTCGGATCCGTCCGACCCGTGCTGGCCAGCCGGTGCGCCGGAGCCACCGGGGGCCGCCGAGAAGACCAGGCGATCCAGGTCGTCGGCGCTGAAAGGTGCGAGCGTCGCCCGGCCGCCGCGCTCGCCCGACTGCTGGACGAGGGCGGCCGAGCCGTGCTCGCAGTGGCCGAGACAGGGGGACGGGCGCCAGGTGACCGCCGCTCGTCCGTCCACGCTCCCGAGGACCGAGCCTGCAGGCCCGAACCTCGCCGCGATCGGTTCGGTCGGGTCGCCGCCGCACGCCGCTCGGCACGCCACGTCGTCGCACACGTGGACCACGACGGGCGGCCCGGGCTCGAACCGGAAGAGCGCGTAGGCGCTCGCGACGCCGTAGACCTCGGCCGGCGCGACGTCGAGCCGCTCGCACAGGTACCCGAGGGCGGGGCTGCTGATCCACCCGATCCTCTCCGTCAGCGCGTGCAGTGCCGGAAGCAGCAGGCGGCGGCGCTCCTTCGCCCGAGCGAGGCCGCCGATCGCCACGTGGCCGTCGAGCGGGGTGCGGGCACCGCCGGACCAGCCGGACTCAGGAGGGCCGAGCACCGAGTCGAGGGCCTTCCGTTCCGCCGGGCTCGCCGGCGCCTCGGTCACCCGCAGGTCCATCAGCGCGGCCCCTTCATCGCTTCGCCCCCACCGCGAGCCCTGCAGCCTCGGCCTCCGCCGGCTCAGGCTCTGCCGGCTCGCGCTTCGCGGGCGTGGTCTGCGCTGCGACCTCGGCCAATCGTTCGATCCGTATCGCCGTCGCCTTGAACTCCGCCGTTCCCGACTTCGGATCCCACGAGTCGAGCGTGAGAACGTTCGTGTCGGCGTCGTCGGGGAAGTGCAGCGTCATGAACGCCAGCCCCGGGCGCAACGTCGGGTCGCGGTGGACGGGTGCGCTGATCTCGCCTCGTCGCGAGGTCACCCGGACCCGGTCGCCCTCTGCCAGCCCGAGCCTGTCCATGTCCTCGGGGGAGAGGTCGAGCGTCTCGGGCCTCCGCAGGGGCGAGCGGTATCGACCGCTCTGGACGCCGGTGTTGAAGGAATCCAGCCGGCGCCCCGTGGTCAGCCGGACGGGGAACTCCTCGTCCAGCTCGTCGAGCGGCGGCTCGAACGTCACCGGGATGAAGGGGGCGGGCGCTCCCCGCCTGGCAGGGTCCTCCTCCCACAGTCGAGCGTGGAGGAACGGCGTGCCGGGATGGTCCTCGTCGGGACACGGCCACTGGATGCCGCCGAGCGCCTCCAACCGGTCGTAGCGCATACCGGCATGCATCGGCGAGAGGCTCCGCAGCTCGTCCCACACCTCCTCGGCGCTCGGGCGGCCCCAGTCGTAGCCGAGCCGCCGGGCCAGCTCGCAGACGATCTCGATGTCGTCACGGGCGCCTTCGGGCATCCTGAGCGCCGGGCGCAGCAACTGGACGCGACGCTCGCTCGAGGTGACGGTCCCCTCCGTCTCGAAGGCGCCGACCGCGGCGGGGAGGACCACGTCGGCCAGCTCCGCGGTCTTCGTGAGGAAGATGTCCTGGACGACGAGGTGGTCAAGCCCTTCGAGCAGGCGTACGGCGCGATGGTTGTCGGCTTCGGACTGGGCCGGGTTCTCTCCGAGCACGTACAGGGCGCGCAGCTCGCCGCTCGCCATCGCGTCGAACATCTGGGAGAGATGCCAGCCGCGCTTCGCCGGCACGGTGCCGCCCCATCGGGCCTCGAACCGCGCGCGAATGGCGTCGTCCTCGACGTCCTGGAAGCCGGGCAGCTTGTTGGGCAGCGCGCCCATGTCCCCGCCGCCCTGGACGTTGTTCTGCCCTCTCAGGGGCACCAGTCCCGAGCCGTAGCGGCCCACATGGCCGGTCAAGAGGGCGAGGTTGCACAGCGCGAGCACGTTGTCGGTCGCGGTGTGGTGCTCGGTGATCCCGAGCGTCCAGCACAGCTGGGCACGGTCGGCCCGGGCGTAGTCGTGCGCGAGGTCGGCGATGATCTCGGCGGGGACGCCGGTGAGACGCTCGCCCTCCTCGAGGGAGTACGGCTCCACGGACTCTGCGTACGCGTCGAAGCCCGTCGTCGCCCGGCCGACGAACTCGGTGTCGACGAGGCCCGCCCGGATGATCTCCCGCCCGACGGCGTTCGCCAGCGCGATGTCGGACCCGACGTCGATGCCGAGCCACACATCCGCCCACTGTGCCGACGTCGTCCTCCGGGGATCGACGACGTACATCTTCGCCCCGTGCCGAAGCCCCTTCAAGAGGTGGTGGAAGAAGATGGGGTGCGCCTCACGGGCGTTCGATCCCCACAAGATGACGAGATCGGTGTGCTCGATCTCCTCGTAGGAGCTGGTACCGCCCCCCGCACCGAACACTGCCGCCAGACCGGCGACGCTCGGTGCGTGTCAGGTGCGGTTACACGAGTCGATGTTGTTCGACCCCATCACCTGGCGGGTGAACTTCTGGGCGAGGAAGTTCACCTCGTTGCTCGCCTTCGAGCAGCTGAACATGCCGAACTCGTTGCCGCGGCGTGCGGTGAAGCCAGCTGCCGCCCGATCGAGGGCCTCCTGCCAGGAAGCCGGGCGCAACGTCCCGTTCTCCCGGACGAGCGGCTGCGTCAGACGGGCGTAATGGCGTGACATCATCGACCTCCTGCTCGGTCGAGGCTCCGGTGGAGCACCGCTGCGGGCTACCTTACCGCCGCCGAGACGCTGGCGCGCGGGTTTGTTCTCACGGTTCTCTCCAGCTCATCTGCGTCGCCATGAAGCCTTGTGCAACGCCACTCGGCGACCACGGCCGGTGTCAGCCGGCTCGCATGGACCGACCGTTTCGCCTGGTGAGACGATCCCGTGAGAACCATCACCCTCGCGCCCAGGAACCGTTCCGGAGCCAACACCGATGCTGACCCCGCGCACCGGCCCACGTGTCCCTGCCCATCAGGTGACGACCCGCCATCTCGGCGCCGCCTACCCGCTGCTCACGGAGGCGGGGCTCGGGTACAGGGGGGTCCTCGTCGGCCGCGACCTCCTCGGCGGGTCCTTCGTGCACGACCCCTTCGAGCTCTATGCCGCCGGGATCCTCTCGAATCCGAACATGATCGTCTTCGGGCAGATCGGCCGGGGAAAGAGCGCGTTCGTGAAGACCTACCTCTGGCGGCAGGCGGTCTTCGGACGCCGAGCGTGGGTCGTCGACCCGAAGGGCGAGTACCGCCCGCTCGCCGCTGCCTGGGGAACCCGGCCGGTCGCGCTGCGCCCTGGCGGTTCGGTCCGGCTGAACCCGCTCGACCCGGGGCCAGCAGCAGAAGACGAGAAGGGCGGCGGTGACGGTGACGGTGCGCCCGGTGCGCCCGGGATGGCGAACCGCCGCCAAGCCGAGGTGCTGGCATCGCTCGCGTCAGCGTGCCTCGGCCGTCAGCTGCTGCCTCGCGAGCGTACGGCGACGGACCTCGCCCTGTGCGCGGCCTCCGCGGCTCGCGGCGTGCCGACGCTGCCCCAGGTCGTCGATGCCCTCCTCGACCCGAGCGCCGAGTCCGCCGCGAGCGTGCGGACGGATCGCGCGACGCTGCTCGAAGACGGGCGCGACGTCGCACTCGAGCTCCGCAGGCTGGTGCACGGTGACCTGCGCGGCATGTTCGACGGGCCGACCACGCCGGGCCTCGATCTCGGAGGCCCGTTCGTGTCGCTGGACCTCTCCGCCCTCTACAGCTCGCCCGCTCTCGGCGTGCTCATGGCCTGCGCGACGGCGTGGCTGCAGGCAACCCTGGCACGCCAGGCATCGGTGCCCGGTGCGGCACGCGTCTTCGTGGTCGTCGACGAGGCGTGGGCGGTGCTCGCCAACCTGGGCGTGGCGCGATGGCTCCAGGCGTCGTGGAAGCTCTCCAGGGCCTACGGCGTCGCCAACGTCGCGGTGCTCCACCGGGTCTCGGATCTGCAGGCCGTGGGGGCAGCGGGATCGGAGCAAGTGGGACTGGCGAACGGCCTTCTCGCCGACTCCGAAACCCGCGTCGTCTACGGGCAGGCACCCGGAGAGGTCACTGCCGCACGCGAGCTCTTGTCGCTGTCGGAGACCGAGGCAGAGGTGGTGCCTCAGCTGAGGCGCGGCGTCGCGCTGTGGAAGGTCGGGCGGCGGTCGTTCCTCGTCCGTCACGTCCTCGGCCGCGATGAGCGAGCCATCGTCGACACGGACGCTGCGATGACGGCACAGCCGGCACGGCACGGCGGTCTCGACAACGGCCATCGTCCCGGCTCCGGCGACGGTCCAGCCTCCCGGGAGCTGCTGTCCGTATGAGCGGGCACGTCCCCTTCCTGCTTGCGGCCGGGGCCATCGGCGCCATGCTGGTGTTCGCTTTCGGAAGCTCCAGGAGCACCTCTTCGAGCCGCGGTTCGCAGGACCGAGGGCGGCGCGGCGCACCCGGGAGGTTCGCTCCACGCGGGCTGTCCGGCGCACCCGGGAGGTTCGCTCCGCGCGGAGGCCTCGCACGAGGGCTCTTCCACCCATTGCACGAACCAGCGCCTTCGGGAGGCGCACGCTGGGCACGCCACGCCGACTTGAGCGACATCGTGACCACCGGGCTCCCTCCTGACCGCTTGGTGCTGGGGGAGGAAGTGGGCCGCGCGCTGCGCCGCCGGGTGCTCGCTGCGGAACCGGCGCAGTCGCTCGCCGTCATCGGCCCGACCCAGAGCGGGAAGACGACCGGACTTGCCGTACCCGCGATCTTGGGCTGGGGAGGGCCGGTGCTCGCGGCGAGCGTGAAGACGGATCTCGTCCGGGACACGGTCGAGTGGCGACGACGATGCGGGACGGTGTGGTGCTTCGACCCTGCGGGAACGACCGGTCTGCCACGCAGTTCGTGGTCCCCGATCTCCTCCGCGCGCACCTGGTCTCTCGCCCGCCGGGCGGCAGCCGACCTCACCGACGTGGCGCGCGGCGAGGGGACCAGTGCCGACGGCGAGTTCTGGTACGCGACCGCAGCCAAGCTCCTGGCACCGCTGCTCTTCGCCGCCGCGAGGGCGGGGCGCACGATGCACGACGTCGTGCGCTGGGTGGATACCCAGGAGACCGAGGAAGTGCTCGAGATCCTCCACGCGTCGGGCGTTCCCGAGGCGCTTCAGGCGGCGAGGGCGACGTGGCTCCGTGACGAGCGGCAGCGTTCCGCGGTGTACACGACGGCCGAGACCGTCCTCGAGCCGTTCGCGGAGCCTGACATGGCCGAAGAGCTCGAAGCTCTCGTCGACACGCCCCCCTACGGAACGCCGGTCGAGACCAGCGGGCGCCTTGCATCGGCGGCAGGCGGAGGGGCTGGGGTCGGGCGGGCTGGGGTCGGGCGGGCTGGGGTCGGGCGGGCTCCTGGCGGAGGCGTGATCGACCCCGGAGGCGTGATCGACCCCGACGCTCTGCTCCTCGGCTCCCACACGCTCTACGTCTGTGCGCCGGCGCACGACCAGCAGCGGCTTCGCGCAGTGTTCGCTGCGCTCGTCTCCCAGGTGGTCCATGTGGCGTTCGCCGCGGCGTCACGGGCAGGCCGACCGCTCGACCCGCCGCTGCTCGTCGTGCTCGACGAGGCGGCGAACATCGCGCCGCTGAAAGAGCTCGACGGGCTGGCCGCGACCTGCGCCGGTCACGGAGTGCAGCTCGTCACCATATGGCAGGACCTCGCACAAGTCCGTGCCCGTTACGGGGAGCGCGCCGCCACCGTCGTCAACAACCACCGGGCGAAGCTGTTCCTGCCGGGGATCGCCGACCCCGGAACCCTGGACTTCGCGAGCCACCTGGCAGGAGACCAGGAGCTTGCCACGCCGTCGGTCACGCTTGGCGCTCGTGGTGAGCGAACCGTGACGACGTCGCTGCAGGTGCGGCCCCTCTTGGCGCCAGACACCCTGCGCCGGCTTCAGAAGGGCAGGGCGGTCCTTCTCTATGGCGCGATGCCACCGGCGCTCGTGCGGCTCCGACCGTGGTTCTCGGATCCCGAGCTCGCTCAGCGAGGTGAGCTGGGCCGCTCCCCAGGCGAGCCACCCGCCGCGCGTGGTCACAACAGGCGACGAGGTCGGCGGGCCTGGATCCGGCGGAGGAGCCGCTGGGCGGAAGGCACGGCGTTACAGTCGCGGGCGTGACAAACGACGACGTCTGGGGTGCTGACCGGCCGCACACGCTCGCGATCGACGTCGGCGGCACCGGGCTCAAGGCGTCGGTCCTCGACGCCGCGGGGGCCATGGTCACTTCCCGCGTCCGCATGGCCACGACGTACCCATTGCCTCCGTCAGGAGACCGAGGCCTCGTCACGAAGCTGAGCAAGCTCATCGCGAAGCTGCCGGAAGCCGACCGTGTGTCGGTGGGCTTCCCAGGCATGGTCCGCAACGGCATCGTGCTCAGTGCGCCGCACTTCGTCACGAAGGGGGGTCCCGGCACCGACGTGGATCCGAAGCTCGAGGCGGCGTGGGAGCGCTTCGACCTCGCCGAAGCGCTGCGCACGATGACCGGAAAGCCCACCCGCGTGGCCAACGACGCCGACGTCCAGGGTCTCGCGGTCGTGACCGGGGTTGGCTTGGAGCTCGTGATCACGCTCGGAACGGGCTTCGGCACCGCGCTCTTCCTGGAGGGCGCCCTCATGCCCCATCTCGAGATCGCGCACCAGCCCTTCCGGAAGGGTGAGACGTACAACGAGCAGCTCGGCGAGCGCACCCGAAAGGGAATCGGCGACGAGCGCTGGAACCGGCGGCTCGCCAAGGCCGTCGCCAACCTGGACGAGCTGGTCTTCTTCGACCACCTCTACGTCGGCGGAGGCAACGCCCGTCGTGTCCGCGTCGCCGGCCTCGGCAGCTTGGCGCGCAAGGTGACGGCTGTCGACAACACCGCGGGCATTCTCGGCGGCATCAAGCTCTGGGAGGGTCACCACATGGGCCTCTGAGCCGGCCGGACAGGCGCGGTGCAGCCAGGGGCGCGGGGGGACGCCCCTCTGGCTCGCTGCCTCTGCGGGCTGGATAGAGTGAGGTGCCGCCACGGAGCGTGCGCTCGTAGCTCAACGGACTAGAGCATCTGACTACGGATCAGAAGGTTGGGGGTTCGAATCCCTCCGAGCGCGCTGGCTGGAAAAGTCCAGCTCAGGGGCACAGTTATCTCGGAACCTTGCGGCCCGGGAGTGGTCGCGGAAGACGCTGGGAACACGAGCGTTCTCACGGTCCAAAGTCCGGCTCGCTGAGCGCGGCCAGGATCTCGTCCCCCCATCGCTCCAGCTTCATCGGACCCATGCCCTTGCACTGCGCAAGCTCGGCGAGCGTGCGCGGGCCGCGTTCGACGATCGACAGCAGGTGCTTGTCGTGGAGCACGACGAACGCGGGCACGCCCGCCTTCTTCGCGGCCTGCGCGCGCCACGTCCGAAGCACCCCGACAAGTGCGTCCAGGTCGGCCGTGCGCGTGGTTCGGGGCACAGGGGCACGCTCACGCTCCGCGGCGCGGTCCGGTGCCCTGCGATCGGCCGTCGCTCGTGGTGCCCTCCTCGGCCGATCGGCGAGCGACGGCCTCGGCCGAGGTGCCTGGAGCTCGCGCACGAACGGCGAGGGCGCCGAGGCATCCGCAAGCACCACGACTTGGTGCTTGGCTCTGGTGAGGCCGACGTGGAAGATCCGCCGCTCGCCCTCGTCGTCGCCAGAGAGACGGTGGGGCATGGTGCCGCTCGAGGCTCCGTACAAGATGACGTAGTCCCACTCGCGACCCTTGATCTTGTGGATCGTCGAGAGCAGCACCGCGGGCCCGACGGGAGCGGGAGCGTCGAGCTGGCGGCGCAGCCATGTCTCGAGATCCGCAGCCTCGGGATGGAGCGCCGCCACCGACTCCAGGGCAACGAGATCGTCGAGATGGGTCGAGCGATCGGCCTCCTTCCTCGACGAGTCGAGCGCGTCCATGGTCGTCTCGAGGCCGACCTCCACGCGGATGGCGCGAAGCGCCTCGGCGCTCGACACCTTGCACCGGCGCGCTACCAAGGCGACGGCGTCGGCGTACTCGCCAACCTTCGGTCCGTCTCGGCCTGACAGGCGGCCAGCGAGTCCTCGAATGGCTCCCAGCGAGGTCATGGGCTTCTCGAGGAGCATGTCGACAACGTTCCGGGCGATGCCCCGCGGTGGCCGGCGCAACGTCACTTCGAGGTCGCCGCGTGAGATGGCATGCGGTGCGAGCCCGATGCGGAGGTACGCGAGCGCAGCCCGGACGCCGGTGCGCTCGAGCACCTTCGGCCCGAGGGGTCGGGTGCAGGGAATGCCGGCCGTCGTGAGCTCGATCTGGACTGGGAGGAGCACTGAGCTCACCCGGGCGAGCACGGCCACGTCGTCGAACGCAACCCCAGCCGTGAACCATGACGAGAGGATGTCTCGGGCTTCGTGGGCCAGCACGTCCGGCGGCCCACCGGTCACGACGACGGGACCCTTGCCAAGAAGAGGCCCGTCGAACGAGGGCAGCTCGTCGCTTCGGTCTGGGTGGGCGCGGATCACCTTGCTGATGCGCTCCTCGTTGTGCGACAAGAGGTTCGTGGCAGCCACGACGATGGCGGGAGCACAGCGGTAGTTGACCTCGAGTGCGTACTCTGCCGCGGAGGGGAAGTAGCGGCCGAAGTCGATGAGGTACTCGGGGGTGGCTCCCGAGTACCCGTAGATCACCTGATCGTCGTCGCCGACCCCGAAGCAGTCGAAGGCCGGCGCACACAGCAGGCGGATGAGCAGCAGGTGAGCGGGGTTCAGGTCCTGGAGCTCGTCGACGAGCACCGTCCGGCACCGAGCCTGCGCTTCTCGCCGGGCGCTCGGATCGGTCAGCAGGATCTCGATTGCGCGGTAGACCTGCTCGTCGTAATCGACGGCTCCGGCGATGCGGAGCGCGTCCCGGTAGCGGTCGAAACCTTCGGTGAGACCGGCCGCGTCGGGAAGGGCGTCTTCCACTGCGGCAGGGGACTGCAGGCCGAGGCGAACTGCTGAGAGAGCGTCGATGTAGGGCAGGGTGGTGTCGGCGTTGGCCCGCCGCGGGACGTCGAAGACCTTCTGGACCAGCTCCCTGACCTTCCACTCGTCGCCGAGGACCTCGAGCCGGCTCCGGCCGAACTGCGTGCAGATCCACAGGCCAAGGCTGTTGATCGTCCGGACCTGGGTCCCTTCGCCGGTCCTGGCCAACCCGGTGCGCCTCCGCAGCTCTTCCGCGGCCTTGTCGTTGAAGGCGAGGGCCATGATCGACGAGGGAGCCGCGGCCCGGTCGCGGAGCAGGTGCCTCAGGCGCTCGGTGAGCACCCGCGTCTTTCCGGACCCCGCCGGCGCAATGACCCGCGCCGGACCCGCGCCGTGTTCGACCGCTCGGCGCTGGTCGTCGGCAAGAGTCCCCGCTGCGGGCTCGTACCGCACCGGTCGAAGCTCACCTGCCTCGACGCTCCAGCGATGGACGAGGCTGGCCCCGGCGACGGCTGGTGGAGGGAACGGGCCGCCGTCGACGTAGACGGGCATGCCGTCGGGAGCGACGAGGTCGGCGGAGCCCCCGCTCACCACCCCGCGGCCGGCGAGGAGGCGGAGGGCTCGGCGCCCGTGCCACCAGATCGGGTCGCCTGATCTGGCGTCGTAGGCGTTGGCCCAGACGAGGAACTGGAGACGCTCTCGCAGGAGCTCGAACGACGGGGTCAGCGACCAGACCGGCTCCTTGCACGTCTCGGGTTCTCGGAGCGCAGCTGCGTCGCAGGCGAGCTCGACGACGACCGGTTCCCGGCGCGCCCACGCCGAGTGGAGTGCGAAGACGGCGCTCGAGGGCGCTGTCATCGCCGCATCGTCGATGACAATACGGCGGCAGGTCGACCATGTCGGTGGCGCAGCCTGCCCGGCCGCGACGACGACGCTGCGGCCCAGCGCACCAGGTCCCTGCACGACCATCGGCGCACGGTACCGAATTCCAGACCCTCTGCCCGCCTCTCGGCCGCCTCGCGGACTCCGGTGCGCGACGGAGCAGAATGGGGCAGCCATGAGCCGCCGTTCTCGACGAGGACCTGGGCAGGGCGATCTGGACCGTCGCCGCGCTGGAGCCCTCGTTTCGCAGGCACCACCAGCTAGGGGGGTTCAAGGGAGCGACGACCCCGGCCGCATGCCGTCGGCCATGATCGGCGCGGCGGACGGACCGCGGTGATCGACGTGGAGGGCTGCGCACCGGGCGCGGCATCGGCACTCGCCCGGACGGCGAGCGCTCTCGAGAGGCTGCTCCTTCCGCTCGTTGTGGCCGTCGGCGCGCTCGGGGTCGCCCTCCCGGCGCCCGGCCGATCAGTGGACGGGGCCGGAGGGATCGATCCCACCCTTGCCCTGCTGGTCCTCACCGCCGGGCTTTCCCTCGAGATGGTCGGTGTCCGACAGCTCCAGACGCGCAAGGGCCGGATGCTGGGCGTGCTCACCATCGGCACGGTGGTCCTGCCGGTGTTGGCCTGGGCGCTCAGCCGCGCCGCGGCGGGCGGGGTCCGCGACGGGATGCTCGCCGTCGGGGTGGCCCCGGCCGAGGTCGCCTCGCTGGCGCTCACCGGGCTGGCTGCCGGCGAGGTCCCCGTCGCCGCCGCCCTGATCACCGCGTCGATCGTGGTCAGCGTGCTCACCGCCGGGCCGATCCTCTCCCTGCTCGCCCCGGCCGCAGGGCTCCACCCGGTCGGCTTGCTCACGACCCTCGCCCTGGTCGTCGCCGCGCCGCTCGCCGTCGGTGCCACGCTCGCACCGCTGGTCCGCCGCTGGCCGCGCGCCGCGGATCTCGGTCGGCTCACGGGGCTCCTCGCGTTGCTCGTGCTGGCGTGGGAGGTCGCGAGCCAGGTGAGCCTCGACGCCCGATACCTGGTCGCTGCAGGCCTGCTGCTCGCCTTCCTCGCCGGCGGTGCGTCCCTCGGCACCCTGGTCGCCCGCGGGGTCGAACCCGCAGGGCGGCCCGGGTTGCTCCTCCCTCTCGCCATGCGAGACTTCGCTGTCGCAGCCGGGATCGCCACGGCCGCGTTCGGGCCCGGATCTGCCGGTGTGCTCGGCATCTACGGCCTGCTCGTCCTCATCTTCGGGACCGTCGCCGCATGGCGCTCGTCTCGTAGGGTCCGGACGGTGGCGATCCCCGACGGGGGTGGCGCCACCCCGACGGTGCCCCGCCAGCCCAACTGGTGACCTACTGGTGCGGCGACCCGGGCTTGACGACCATGAGGACGACGATGGCGAGCAGCGCCGCCGCCGCGAGGTAGTTCAGCACGAGCGCGATCCGGTCCCCGAGGAGCGCGCGCAGCTCCGTGCTCGGCGGGAGCCCTTGCGCGGCCAGCGCCCCGGCGAGCTTGCGCGCCTGCTTCGGCCGCTGCCCGCCGGCCCAGCCGACGACTGCGACCAAGCCGAGGAGGCCGATCGCCGCGTCGACCCACGTGGTGCCGTACCCCCAGTGCCCGAGGTCGACCAGCCAGAGCCCGAACGCCCCGGCGAAGACGACTCCTGCGACCACGAGCAGCGCGCCCACGCGCGCCAGGCCGAGCACCAGCGCGATCTCCGAAGAGCTCGTCCGCCTGCGCGCCGCCTCGAAGCCCACGATCGCGACGACGGTGCCCGAGACGAGCGTGAAGGCGCCGAGGAGGTGCAGGCACAGCGCGAGGTCGTAGAGCCAGGCGGGCGTCACGGGCGTAGAAGGACGCGACCGCTCACCGTGCCCGCCTCGAGACGAGCGTGCATCTCGGCGGTGGCGTCGAGCGGAAGCACCTCCGAGATCCGGGCACCGAGCCCGCCGTCTGCGACCATCGTGCCGACCAGCCGTGCCGCGTCGGCGAGCTGGGCGACAGTGGCCCGACTGATGACGAAGCCGCGCAGGGAGACGTCGCGCGTGTAGAGCTCCCGTACCGGGAGCACCGGCCGGTCCACCTGCGCTGCGCTGAGAAGGATCCTCCCGCCTGGAGCTGCCACACGCGCCGCGAGGTCGAGGTCGTGGTGGCCCGAGGTGTCCCAGAACACGTCCACCGCTCTGGGGGCCGCGGTCCCGATGCGCTCGGCGAGGTCCGTCGCGGCGAAGTCGACCACCGCGTGCGCCCCGGCCTCTCGGCAGCGCCCGTGATCCGCCGGACGGGCGCTCGCGACGACCCATGCGCCAGCCCGCCGAGCCATCGAGATCGCTGCGCTACCGACGTTGCCGTTACCGCCGCCCACGTAGACGACGTCGCCGGGCCGCAGTCCGCCGTGGACGAACCACCCGAGGTACGCGGTCGCGGCCGGGTGCGCGAGCGCGACGACGAGTGCCGGGTCGGCACCCTCGGGCACGCGGTAGCAGCGCTCCGCGGGCACGACGGCGTACTGCGCGAAGCTCCCCTGGCGGCCGTCGTGGCCGAGGCTGTTGGCCCAGACCCGATCTCCAGGCCCGAACGGCGCGCCCGGGCCTGCGCCGATGACGGTGCCGACCAGGTCTCGGCCCACCACGAAGGGGAACGGGACCGGCGTCCGGTAGCGCCCGGACCTGACGTACGTGTCCACCGGGTTGGCCGCCACGAGCTCGACTGCGACGAGGACGTCGGTTGGTCCTGGGGCGGGCACGGGCAGTTCGCCGACCCGGATCTCCTCGGGCGCCCCGAGCCGCTCGACGTAGGCAGCCCGCATGGTGGCGGGGACGCCCGGGCCGCTCACGGCTCCGCCCGCCTCTGCGCAACGAGCTCGGCTCTCACGGTGCGCGCGGCCGCCACCATGTTGGCGAGCGCCCGGGTGGCTTCGGGGTAGCCGCGGGTCTTCAGCCCGCAGTCCGGGTTCACCCACAGGCGCTCTGGCCCCACTGCCTCGACGGCGCGGCGCAGGAGCGACGCCATCTCATCTTCGGAAGGGACCCGAGGCGAGTGCACGTCGTAGACGCCGGGGCCGACACCGCCCTCGTAGCTCGAGTGCTCGAGCGCCGCCAGGAGCGTCATCTTCGAGCGAGCCGCCTCGAAGGACGCGACGTCGACCTCGAGGTCGGCGATCACGTCGAGGACGTCCGCGAGTTCTGCGTAGCACATGTGGGTGTGCACCTGGGTCGCCGAGACAGCAGCCGAGCTGGCGAGGCGGAATGCACGGGTCGCCCACTCGAGGTACGCATCCCGTTCGCTGCCGCGCAACGGCAGGCCCTCGCGCAGCGCAGGCTCGTCGATCTGGATGACCGCGACACCGCTGGACTGCAGGTCGGCCACCTCCTCGGCAAGGGCGAGCCCTACCTGGGCGGCGACGTCCCTGCGGGGGAGGTCGTCTCGCACGAAGGACCAGGAGAGCATGGTGGCCGGCCCGGTGAGGATGGCCTTCATGGGCCTGTCGGTCCGCGACATCGCGTACTGGGTCCAAGAGACGGTGAGCGGCTCGGGGCGGGCGACGTCGCCGACGAGGACCGGCGGGCGCACGCAGCGCGAGCCATAGGACTGCACCCAGCCGGCTTCCGGCAGCACGAAGCCACCGAGCGCGGCGGCGAAGTAGCGGACCATGTCGTCGCGCTCGGGCTCGCCGTGGACCAGCACGTCGAGACCCAGCTCCTCTTGGAGGGCGACCACCCGGTCGATCTCGGCCCGAAGCGCCCGGTGGTACTCCTCCTCGCTCGTCTTGCCGGCCCTCCACGACGCTCGCGCCGCACGGAGCTCGTGGGTCTGCGGGAACGACCCGATGGTCGTGGTCGGGAGCAAAGGTAGGGCGAGGCGCGCCCGCTGCGCGCCGGCGCGCTCGGCCGGCGACCCTGGCCGTCGGGGATCGGCGGGGGCCTCGGCCATCGCCCGGCGGACGGCGTCGTCGCGCACCAGCGCGGACGCCTGCCGCGCCGCTCTGAGCGCCCGGTTGGCCTCGAGCGCTCCTGCGATGCGCTCCGGGCCGTGCTCGGCGCCTTCTGCGAGGACCCCCAGCTCGTCCACCTTCTCCTCGGCGAACGCCAGCCATGAGCGGACCTCGGTGTCGATCGCCGGCTCGGCGCGGAGGCTCACCGGGACGTGCAGCAGGGAGCACGAGGTGGACACCACCACCTCGGACGCGTACGGGCGGACGCGCTCGAGCACGTGGAGCGAGACGTCGAGGTCGTTCATCCAGACGTTGCGCCCGTCGACGACACCGGCGAACAGCACGCGCTCGCCGATGCCACCCGCCGCCTCGAGCAGGTCGAGGTTCTCGGGCCCGCGGCAGAAGTCGAGGCCGATGCCCTCGACGGGCAGGTCGGCGAGCGCCGCCATGGCGTCGCCAACGTGGCCGAAGTACGTGGAGACTGCGATCCTGGGACGCGACGCGACCCCGGCGAGCCGCAGGTAGACCCGCCTGAAGGCGTCGAGCTCCTCGCGGCTGCGGTCCTCGACGAGCGCGGGCTCGTCCAAGCGGACCCACGCCGCACCGGCGGCGCCGAGCGCCGTGAGCAGCTCCGCGTACGCCCCGACCAGCCGGTCGAGCAGCGCGAGCGCGGAGAGCCCCGGCGTTGCGGCGCCGTCCTGGAGGAAGGCGCTGCGCAGGAGGAAGGTGAGCGGGCCGAGGAGCACCGGGGTGGTCTCGATCCCGAGCGCCCGGGCCTCCTCCAGCTCTCCGAGCGCCTTCGTAGGGTCCGCGCCGAAGGCGGTCTCCGGGCCGATCTCGGGGACCAGCTGGTGGTAGTTCGTGTCGAACCACTTGGTGAGCTCGAGCGGCGCGACCGGTACGCCGCCTCCGCCGTCTCCCTCGGCGCCTCTCGCCATGGCGAAGTAGCGCTCCACGCTCCCCCGTCCCCCGATCCGATCGAACCGGGAGGGCACGGCGCCGACGGCCACGGCGGCGTCGAGCACGTGGTCGTACAGCGAGAAGTCGTTGGATGGCACGAAGCCGACCTCGGCCGCCGCGAGGCTGCGCCAGTTCTCCCTGCGGATGCCCGCGGCGACCTCCAAGAGCGCGCGCTCGTCGATGCGCCCGGACCAGTAGTCCTCGAGCGCCCACTTGAGCTCCCGGTCCCGCCCGATGCGGGGCATCCCGTGCACCGCCGTCCTCATACGACCTCCCTGCTCGCCCGCCCGTCCGCTCCTGCTCGTCTGCTCGCCCGCCCGTCCGCTCCTGCTCGTCTGCTCGCCCGCCCGTCCACTCCTGCGCGGCTGCTCGCCCGCCCGTCCGCTCCTGCTGCCGCGGCACCCGGCTCTCTTCTCCGTCCCCCTTCTACCCGGAGGCCGGGTGTGACCAGGTCCTCCCCGAGGCGGCCGGACCGGGCGAGGCCGTCGAGGAGGAGATGGAAGTAGACGAGCCCTCCGTACGGCCGCCAGCGCTCGGCCATCGCGGCCACCTCGTCGTAGCCGGCGGAAGAGGGCAGGTCGAAGCGACGACGCAAGCTGTTGCGGACCCCGACGTCGTCGCCGGGGAGCACCTCGAGGCGTCCGAGCCCGCGGAGCAGCACGTACTGCGCGCTCCAGCGGCCGATCCCCGGGAGAGCGACGAGCGCTGCCGTCGCCTCCGAGTCGTCGATCTCGGTCAGGCTCTCGAGCTCGAGGGCCCCCGTCGCCACCCGCTGGGAGAGCTCGACGAGGGTCGCCGCCTTCGCCGAGCTGAACCCGAGCCGGCGCAGGTCCTCGGGCGCGGCTGCCGCCAGGCGTTCGGCAGCAGGGAAGCCCGCTCCGGCGTCGCCGAGCGCGACCCGCGGACCGTAGGCGGCCGTGAGGCGGTCGAGGAGGTGGATGCCGACGTCCAGGGACAGCTGCTGGCAGGCCACCGCGTTGACGAGCGCCTCGAAGACGCTCGGGAAGCGGGGCGGGCGCATCCCCCTGAAGCGCAGGGCGAGCGCTGCGAGACGGTCGTCCGCAGCGGCGAGCTCGTAGAAGCCGGAGAGGTCGACACCGACGCCGAGCATGCGCTCGACGACGCGGCGGGTCTCTTCGACCGCGGCCTCCGGCGGTCGCCGTCCGCGGCGGCGCACCTCGACCACGAGGCGTGCACCGCGGCCCTGCTCCTGGCGAACGGCGACCTGCAGCGCCGCGCCACCGGAGACGAGGGTCCTCGTGTAGGTCGTGCCGTCCCAGGCGTCGATGGTGTTGTGCGGACGACGCCGCAGCGCCCAGACGGTGAGATCGAGGCGGAAGGGCGGGCGAACCTCGATCGTGAAGCGTTCGATGCCCACGCGCTCAGCGGCCCTCGGCGACGAGGACGTCCCGGAGCACCGCGGCACCCGAGTGCTCGACGTCGCGGGTCGCGGTGAGCAGCACGAGACGCCCACCACCCGACGCGATGCGCCCACGCAGCCGTTCTACGGCCGACGACCCCGGCTCGCGCCCGAGCTCCGTCCGGTATCGGCCGGCGAATTCGGCGAAGCGCGCCGGGTCGTGGGCGTACCAGCGGCGCAGCTCGGCGCTCGGCGCCGCGTCCTTGGCCCACTCGTCGTAGTCCAAGGCGGCCTTCTGCACGCCGCGGGGCCACAGCCGGTCGACGAGCACCCGGTGCTCGCCGGGACGGCGCCCGGGGTCGTCGTAGACCCGGACCACCTCGACCGCGCCTGCGGGCGCGGTCTTCGTCGTGCGGCTCACTGCACCCGGAACCCGAGGGCACGAGCCGCGTCGCGGTCGATCATGGCCGGGCTCCACGGCGGGTCCCACACGACGCGGACGTCCACCGGCACGGCGCCGCTCAGCGCGTCGTCGATCGCGACACGCGCCATCTCGGGGAGCACCTCCGACGCCGGGCACCCGGGGGTGGTCATCGTCATCTCGACGACCAGC
>JAJZVL010000143.1 GCA_021845725.1 Actinomycetes bacterium
GCTCGAGCTGCAGCGGCGGCGGGAAATGGGGGCGCCCGACGCGGTCGGCGACGCGGTCGGCGACGCGGTCGTCGAGATGGTCGTCGACGCGGTCGGCGAGATGATCTGCGGCTCTGGGGGTGCCTCGATCGGGGCGTGTGGGTTCTGCTGGATGCGGCGCTGGCGTGGTCACGGGCTCCGACCTCTGTGAGACTCGAGCTGCTCCCCCGACGGCTGCTTTCGATCGTGTGCTTCCGAACGTTCGCGGGGGCATCAGCCAGATCAACTGTATCAGGTGCTACAGTATTCCCGGTCGCCGCAGGTCTGTGGCCGTCGAGCGTGCACGACGCCGACGGCCGGCCGCCTGGCGCGGATGCCGCCGATGGTCGAGCTGACATTGGTCGGGTGTCGGGACCTGGTTACAATGCGATGACACAGACTGGATCCTTGGGCCCACGGGATGTCGTGGGCGGCGGCTGTGGATCGTGCCGGCGTCGTCCGATGGCCCAAGGTCCTGCGTCAGGGCGCAGGTGGTCTCCGCAGTCCCGCAGTCGGAACTCGAGCAGCGTGCTTTGGGTGGAGCAGTTCCGCCCCGACTACAGGTGAGGTTGGACGACGTCGTGCGAGAGGGCGTGAGCGGTGAACGGGCTGGGGATGTCGCGGCGACAGGTGGCGTGAGCTCGCTCCGGGCTCGGCTCGCCGACGAGCGCTCCAAGGCGCGTGCTCGCGCCGCTCGTGCAGGTGCAGCTGCCGATCGCCTGGCGGTGCGGCTCGAGATGTGCAAAGTGCGCCTTTTGCCGGCGTCGATGCTCGCGGATCGCGTGCAACCGGGTGCGGACGAGCCCGACGGGTGGCGGTTCCTGCGACGACCCGCGCTGCTGGGCTTCGTGGCGTTGTGCGCGATCGCCATGGGTGCTTCGCTTCCGAGCTCGCCGTTCAAGCTCGACATGTCCGGCACGTGGTTCTTCGGCGAGCCTCCGCCCGGCGGTTCGTCAGAGAGCTTCATGTTGCTCGGGCTGGTCGCGGTCTATGGCGGCCTGGTGCTCTTGATCCGGGTCTGGTATGGCCTCATGAAGGCGCTCGCCCACCGTCCCGGTGTGCCTGTGCGCTATCTCGGATGGATCTTCGTCCTGTGGATCGTGCCGATGCTCGTGGTGGCGCCGATCTTCAGTCGTGACGTGTACTCCTACGCAGCGCAGGGCGAGATGGTGAGTCGCCACATCAACCCGTACGACTACGGCCCGTACACCCTGGGAGCGGGTCCGTACGTGAACCCGGTGGACCCGTTGTGGCTGAACACGCCGGCCCCGTACGGACCGCTGTTCCTCCTGGTGGACGGGTTCTTCGCCAACATCAGCCTCCATCACATGCTCGTGACGGTGGTGCTCCTACGCCTCTCGGCCGTCGCCGGTGTCGCGCTCATCGCGGCGTGCGTCCCGGCCCTCGCCCGTTCCTTCGGAAAGGACCACGGGCCGGTCTATGTCATGGCGGTGCTGAACCCGCTCATCATCCTCATGCTGATCGGTGCCGCCCATAACGATGCGCTCATGCTCGGCCTCCTGGTCGCCGGCGTGACCGCCGCCCGGTACCGCCATCCGGTCTGGGGCGTCGTCCTGTGCGCCCTCGCGGCAGCGATCAAGGTTCCCGCGGCGATAGGGGTCGTCTACATCGGCTGGGAGTGGACAGGCCCGGGGCTCTCGTGGCGCCAGCGGCTGCGACCGCTGGCAAAGGCGGGCGCGATCGCCTCGGCGATCGTGCTCGGCCTGTCGGTGATGAGCGGGCTCGGCATCGGCTGGATCGCGAACCTCGACACCCCCGGCACCGTGCGGAGCTGGCTCGCACCTGCCACGGGCATCGGGATGCTCCTCTCGGGCATGCTCCACGGAGCCGGGCTCACCGGGGTTCCCATGGCGACCGTCCTGTCGGGCACCCGGGTCCTCGGGTTGTCGGCCGCGGCCGGGTTGTCGGTCTACCTGCTCTTCCGAAGTGACCAGGTCGGAGCCGTGCGCGCCATGGGCATCAGCATGCTGCTGTTCGTCGTGCTCGGCCCGGTCGTCCAGCCGTGGTACCTCACCTGGGGCGTGGTGGTTCTCGCACCGGTTGCCGCGGGAAAGCTGCGGACGGTCCTCGTCGCGCTCTCGGCGCTCTCCCCGTTCATCGGGCTACCCGGTGGCCGGACACTTCTCGACGAGCTGATCCACTACAACCCCATCGCGGTCGCCGCCGCGTTGCTCGTGCTCCTCGGTGTGCTGGTCGTGCCCATCGGGAGGTGGTCGAGCTCGTGGATGGACCCCCGGGTTCGAGACGAGCTCGTCCGTGCTCGGGCGTAGGACCTCGTTCCTTCGTCGTTTCCTGCGCGCTCCTGCATGGACCGCGTCAGAGCATCCGCTCGA
Source organism: Actinomycetes bacterium (assembly GCA_021845725.1). Taxonomy (GTDB): domain Bacteria; phylum Actinomycetota; class Acidimicrobiia; order Acidimicrobiales; family RAAP-2; genus JAJYVT01. Next base: position 2,373 of record JAJZVL010000143.1, read on the forward strand.
GCTCGACGACGTCCAGCCAGCGCCCGTGCTTGCGGCCCACCTCGCGCTCGACTCCGACGAGCTCGAAGCCGCACCCTTGGTGGAGACGGATGGAGGGCTCGTTCTCCGAGGAGATCCTCGCGATGACGGCATGGAACCCGTGCCCTGCCGCCATGCGGAGCACCTCTTCGAGGAGCAACCGGCCGACGCCCCTGCCACGGTGGTCCCGGTGGACGTAGACGGAATCCTCGACGGTCGTGGCATAGGCAGCGCGGTCGCGGAAGGGCGAGACGACGGAGAAGCCGAGAACCTCGCCGTCCCAAGCCACGACCGCCGGGTGCGCGCCGCGGTGACGGTCGATCCACGCCTGCTGATCCTCGAGGGAGCGGGCGACCAGGTCGAAGGTGTTCGTTCCTGTGGTGACCTCGAGGTTGTAGATCGCCCGGATGGCTTCGGCGTCGTCGCGCTGCACCAGGCGTAGCCGCACGGCGGGGATGGTATCGACCCGCGGGAGGCGGAGTGTGCACGGCGTGACTATCATGAGCGCCTGTAGCGGCGTGTGGCCGCGCCCCCTTAGCTCAGTCGGCAGAGCACAGCCATGGTAAGGCTGGTGTCGTCGGTTCGATTCCGACAGGGGGCTCCCCGGCGGCGTAGCTCAGTTGGTCAGAGCACACGGCTCATAATCGTGTTGTCGCGGGTTCGAGTCCCGCCGCCGCTACGGACCGAGACGGCCGGGTCGAGCAGGGAAGATACGAGAGAGGCACCCCATGGCCAAGAATGAGAAGCGCGTCCAGGTGACCCTCGCTTGCGAGGTGTGCAAGCGGCGTAACTACATCACCACGAAGAACAAGCTGAACGACCGCGAGCGGATCGAGATGCGGAAGTACTGCCGCTGGGACCGCCGTCACACCCTGCACAAGGAGACCCGCTGAGTCGTTCC
>JAJZVL010000144.1 GCA_021845725.1 Actinomycetes bacterium
GTTCGAAGACGGCTGACGGTTGCCGGGGCACTGGTGAGCGACAGCAGCGAGAACCGACAGGCACGACCTTCTATCGGGGACGCGAAGTCCCTCGTGCGCCGCGCCTCAGAGCTGCGAGGCCAGATCAGCTACACCCTGGAGTCACCTCGAGCCTGGCGGGTCACCGCTCGCCAGGTCTATAACCGTGCAGTCGAGGCCATGGTGGCCGAACAGCTCCTCGCCATGCCCATCGGGAAGATCCGGGAGACGACCGAGGGGCGTTTGCGGCTCGGCCCGATCGAGGCCGCCGGCTACCAGACCGTGGGCCAGGCCGCAGCGGCCGGGCCCCGTCGCCTAGAAGCGATCCCCGGGGTCGGAGCTCACACCGCCACCCAGGTGGTCGCCGCGGCCCACCAGCTCCGTGCTGCGATGACGAAGGCCACCCGGCTCCGCTTCGATCCCGATCGCCAGCCCAGCCATCACACGGCCCTCCTCGGCGCACTTTCCGCCTACGAAAGCGCAGAGCAGGTGGTCGCGCCGATCAGAGAAGGCATCACCGGTTTGGCCAGCGAGCTCGATGCCGTCCTGGAGGATGCCACCCGGGGGGCGAGCCGGCTGAAGATGCTCTTCTCCGGCCGGGCGCGACGCGACCGGGCGCGCCTCGCCGTCGAGCAGCTATCCGCCGGCATATCCCGCGCCGAAGCGGATGGCCGGATCGCCGCGCTCCACGCCGCGCTCGCGACGTTGCCTGCGGGCGACCCGAACGAGCAGCCGGCGCTGTGGCAGGACTACCGCCAGCGGACGGTCGCCTACAACGGGCTCCTCATCGAGATCGCCGAGCTCGAACCCGACCAAGAGGCGGTCGAAGGGTTCGTGCCGTCCGAGATCGCGTCGGCCGTCCACCGTCACCCGCTGGACACGTCTCTCCTCACCGTCTCGCTCCGCGGCTACCAGGCTTTCGGGGCGAAGTTCGCCCTCGCCCAAGACCGGGTCATCGTCGGTGACGAGATGGGGCTCGGCAAGACGGTCGAGGCTCTCGCCGCCATCGGCCACCTCCACGCTCAAGACGCCAGCCACTCGTTCGTGGTGTGCCCGGCCAGCGTCGTGGTGAACTGGACGAACGAGATCAGGCACAAGACTCGGCTCCGCCCTCACAGGCTGCATGGCTCCGAGAGGGAACAGAGCTTCAAGACCTGGCGACGAACCGGTGGCGTAGCGGTCACCACGTATGACTCCCTTCGATCCCTCGACCCTCCTGCCGACGTCACGATTGCCCTGCTGGTCGTCGACGAGGCGCACTACGTGAAGAACCCCGACGCCCAGCGAACCCGCCACGTGCGTCGCTGGATTGCTGCGGCGAATCGGACGCTGTTTCTCACCGGCACCCCGATGGAGAACCGCGTCGACGAGTTCAAGACGCTGATCGGTCACCTCCAACCCGCCGTCGCGCAACGCGTTCGGACCGTCGACGGCCTCTTGGGAGCTGACCGGTTCCGGAGCCTGGTCGCTCCCGTGTACCTGAGGCGGAACCAGACCGACGTGCTCGAGGAGCTCCCCCCTCGTATCCAGACCGACGACTGGGTCGAGTTCGTCGCCGACGACTTCGCTGCCTACCGCGCTGCCGTCGCGTCAGGGAACTTCATGTCGATGCGTCGGGCAGCCTACGTCTCGGGAAGTCCGGACACCTCGGCCAAGCTTCGGCGGCTGGTAGAGATCGTCGAGGAAGCCTTGTCCAACGACCGCAAGATCGTCGTCTTCTCCTTCTTCCGAGACGTGCTCGCCACCGTCGGATCGACCCTCGGCGATGCCGTCGCCGGGACGATCACGGGAAGCGTCAACCCGGCCGAACGCCAACGACTCGTCGACAAGTTCACCCAGCAGACCGAGCCGGGGGTATTGGTCAGCCAGATCGAAGCTGGCGGGGTCGGGCTGAACCTCCAGGCGGCGTCGGTGGTGATCCTGACCGAGCCGCAATGGAAGTCGACCACCGAGGACCAGGCCGTCGCCCGCTGCCACCGGATGGGCCAGGCTCGACCCGTCGAGGTCCATCGCCTCCTCGTCCCCGACAGCGTCGACGAGCGCATGCTCGAAGTGCTCGGCCGCAAAGCAGCTCTCTTCGACGAGTACGTCCGCAAGAGCGAGCTCACCCAGGCCAGCGCTGTCGCCGTCGATGTCTCCGACATTCCCACCGTCGACGGCGTCGCCAGCCAGACGGAGGCAGAACGACGCATCATCGAGGTGGAGCGAAAGCGTCTCGGTCTCGATGACCAGCCAGGACCCACCCTCGCCGTCGTCAGGTGAGCTGAGGCGGCACGTCCCAACCCAAAGACGTGCCTTGGTCGCCACCGACGCGGGCCGTAGCGGGCTGGAACTCCGTCAGGGTGGTCGTGATCAGGGCAGCCGCTGTGGCTGCGGTAGGGCAGCCGAGGGCAGCAAGGGACTCCCGCCCGAGCAACGAGCAAGCGCCCAGCGTGTCAGCGGGGTGGCGGACACCGCCGTGCATAATGCTGCGTAGGGCAGTCTTGAGCAGGTGCCCTCAAATTCAGCCCTCAATGGCGCCGGCCGGACATCGAGCCCGCCGCGAAACCGCACGTCAGCGGGTTGCCCCTACGCAGAGGGGCGCGAAAGGGCCAGGTAACGGGTGAGGTCTTCACGTTTGGCCATGACCTGGCCCGATGCGGCCTGATCGGGGGTTCACCCACGGGATAGGCGGACACCACCCACGCGCGGAGGCTCCGACCGCTCAGTGCCGCCAGCGGGGATCGGCCTCTACCGCCTCGAGCCCGATGGCCTCGATGCGCCCGACGAGCTCGTGGAGCCTGCGCCCGTTGGCCACGAGCTTCCGGTAGTCCTCGGCTTGCTCGGCGCTCAACCAGCGTCCGACGGTCTTGGCTGCGACCTTGCGGGTCCAGTGGTGGTAGGGACCGTGGCGCCGGGGCGGATCGGCGTGACACGCGCAGTTCGCACGGCCGCAGCGCGTCATGCGCTCGGCGATCGAGCCGGGAAGGGCAGGGCCCGAGCGGGCAAGGGCAGAGAGCTCTCGCCCGATGCGGGCGAGCTCGTTGCGCTGGTCAGCCCTCAGTCGCACAGTTGCACCTTTGCCGCTCGGGTCCACCACATGGGTCATATCTTACGGTATACATACCGTGTGCCACACAGCCACGAGGTGGCCGGGGCGATCGAGCGCTTCAGCCCGCGCACCGTCTCGCCGACCGTCGCCGCCTTCGCCAGGGAGGTGACTACCCGGGCCGCACCCAAGAGCACCAACCGGGCCAGGGCTTTCTTGTTCG
>JAJZVL010000145.1 GCA_021845725.1 Actinomycetes bacterium
GGAAGCCTCTCATGTTCGCCGACCTCTACAACCACACTTGGGCGGCCGTCAGTTATGCGGCCGTCACCGTCGGTATGGTCGCACTTTGCCTTGGGCTCGGATTCGGCAACCCCACCACGATCGGGGTCGCGGGGGCTCTCTTCGTCGTGACGGGAATCGTGGCCGGGGCCAACTTGTCAGTTACGCCGATCCTCATCCTCTGGCGCAACTCGCGGCGAGCTGCTCCACGGGCAATCGACACCCGACCCACCGTGGAACCCATCGGCAGCTCCGGCAACGCCGATCCCGCGGCTGCCACCATCGCCACTGGTCCGCGAGCGCTAGCCCCAGGGCAGCACTCATATGACAGGTCGAGCACCATGTCGATCGTCGCCGTCGCGCTGGCATCAGTTGCGGTGATCATGGCAGCGACAACTCTATGGTCGCGCCCGTATCCGGCGACGACGAACACCCCGCAGGCGGCGAATAGGCCGGTCGTGCCCAACGGCACGACGAGAACCCTCGACGTCTCCCTCGGCGGGTTCTACGTCAAGCCGTCATCGGTCACACTGTCCTATGGGACGCGGCTGGTGTTGCGGGTGACCAACCGCGGCAGCATGGACCACGACCTGCAACTCAACGGCGGACCCATCGGCACCGGCATGCTCAGCCCCGGACAACACAAGACCGTCGACTACGGCGTCTTCGGGCAAAGCGAGCAGGCCTGGTGCACCGTCCCTGGTCACAAGGCAGCTGGGATGGTCCTCGACGTCGTTGTCCGAGGGGGCCCTCCACGGTCCTTCCCCGGGACAGCGGCCACCACCTCAACTCCGGATGCCACCATCAACTTCTCTGCCAGCCCGTCCGCCGGCTGGCGTCCTTTCGACCCGGCGCTTGCACCAGCACCGGGGGGCACCGTGCATCACATCACCCTGGTCGCCGAGGACAAGGAGTTCGGGGTCGCTCCTGGGGTCACCCAGGACATGTGGACCTGGAACGGGAGCGTGCCAGGCCCGATCCTGCGCGGGAAGGTGGGCGACGTGTTCGACATCACTGTTGTCAACGACACCGACATGGATCATTCCCTCGACATGCACGCCGCGAGCGAGCCCATGGAAGACCTCGGTATGGAGGAAGTCCCTCCCGGCAAGTCAGCTACCTACCAGTTCCGGGCAAACCACGCCGGCGTCTTCCTCTACCACTGCGGCACCTCCCCCATCATCGAGCATCTCGCCAACGGGATGTACGGGGCGGTGATCATCGATCCACCAGGGCTCGACCCAGTGGCGCACGAGTACGTGATCGCCCAAGCCGAGCTGTACCTCGGCCCACAAAGGAAGTCCGGCGACTACGCCAAGATGCTGCGGGGAGAGGCCGACGCCGTGGTCTTCGACGGATACGTGAACCAGTACCTGTACTCACCCATCCGGGTCCGCGCCGGCCAACGGATCCGGATCTTCGTCGTCGATGTCGGGCCGAACCACGACACCTCGTTCCATGTCGTCGGCGCCCAGTTCGACACCATCTTTAAAGAGGGCGCCTACCTGCTGCGTCCGGGCAATCCAACCGACGGTGCCTCCCAGGCCCTTGACCTCAGTCCGGGCCAGGGCGGCTTCGTCGAGTTCACCCTCCCCGCGCCGGGCCACTACATGATGGTCGACCACCATCTCGACCACGCTTCGATCGGGGCGGCCGGCTACCTCCTCGTGTCCTCCCCATGAGTAACCTTCCCCCGACGCTGCCGTCGGGCGGCCGGCCGCGTTCAGCGTGGAAGGCCGTATCGGTGCCCGCAGAGCACGGCGGATGGGGCCTGACTGCAGAGGCGATACTCCTCGGGCTGCTCGTTCGCCCCAGCCTGGTAGGCGGGGCCATCGGCCTCGCCGCCCTGGTCGCGTTCGTGGCCCGCACCCCCCTCAAGCTGGCCGCCGTCGACCGGCGCCGGCGCCGGCGCCTTGAGCGCTCGATCCTGGCCGAGCGCGTCGCCGCGGGTGAGCTTGCCCTCCTTGCTGCAGCGGTCGCCGTGGCGGTCCTGACCGCCGGGCCTGGCTGGTGGATACCCATTGCGCTCTCGCTGCCGCTCTTCGGCGTCGAACTCTCCTTCGACATCCGCAGCCGCGGCAGGCGGCTGGTTCCCGAGTTGTGCGGCGCGATCGGGATGGGTGCAGTGGCGGCAGCGATCGCCGTAGCAGGAGGCAGCCCGATGCGGCTCGGTTTTGCGCTATGGGTGATCCTGCTCGCTCGCGCGATCGCGTCGGTGTCCTACGCCCGAGCCCAGGTCCACCGCCTGAAGCGCAAGAGCCAGGGCGAGGGCCGGCGGGTTGCCGTCGGATTGCAGGTTGCTGCCTGTGTAATCGGGGTCACCGCAATTGGGTTACGCGGCTCGCTCTGGCCGGCATCAGCTGCTCTCGCCGTGATGGCTGCGTGGCATCTTCTTTCCATGCACCGTCCTCCCGTCAGCGCCAAGCGGGTAGGACTCCTCCAGGCCGCGGCCGGGCTCGCGTTGGTGCTGGTCACGGCGATCGCGGTACGGGCGTTCTAAACGCCTGGTCGCAAGCCGCGAGCGAGCCCAAGGGCGGGGCCGTGCGCGACGCCGGCCATGGGCGCTTCCCACCACGGGTAGGTCGGGGATCTCAAGGCACGGTGTCAGCCCGGTGTCATACGCAAAGGCTTGGCGCTCAAACGGAGACGCGATCCCTTTCAGCCGCCTCCGCGAATGGGCAGCGTCCCATGACCAACTCGACCCGGCGGCCGCGCCCGCAACGCACGGAGCGAAGGCCTCGGCGCGCCATCTCGGACTTGCGGCAATGACCGAGCGCGGGGGAGATGGTCAGTTGTGAACCGGGTCTCGTGCAGATTCGGTACACAATCTCCGTACTTTTGCGCCGCCATAGGTAAGTAGGGATTGTGAGGTAGGTCCCTGTCACCGCTCTTCCCCTTTGCGCATCTCCACCCTTTACCACCCCTGGCCCTCGGTGCTACCCTTCGATGCGATGAATGGGACGCCGGCCGCACGGGCGGGGGGAGCGGCACCCCCGGCCCGCAATGGCGGCCGGGGCATCTCGCCGCGCCTCCGCACGCTCGGCTTCTTCGCCGCCTTCGGCCCCGGGCTGGTGGTGATGCTGGCCGACACCGACGCGGGCAGCCTTATCACAGCGGCCAAGTCCGGAGCGACGTGGGGATACGCCA
>JAJZVL010000058.1:0-14548 GCA_021845725.1 Actinomycetes bacterium
CGGTGCAGCTCCTCCTCGCGGCGAACCGGGGCGAGCCCGCCCAGCCGCTCGGCCGTGTGGCCTCGGGAGGCGAGCTCTCCCGGACGATGCTCGCGCTCCGTCTCGTGGTGGACGGCGGAGCGCCCACCATGCTCTTCGACGAGGTGGACGCCGGCGTCGGCGGCGGCGCCGCTCTGGCGCTCGCAGGCGCGCTGCGCGCGGTCGCCGCGCGCCGCCAGGTGCTCGTCGTCACGCACCTTCCCCAGGTCGCCGCCTTCGCGAGCTGCCAGGTCGCCGTCCGCAAGACGCTGGACGCCAACGGCCGCACGGTCACCACGGCGGAGGTGCTCGATCCCGAGGCGAGGATCGTCGAGCTCTCGCGGATGCTCTCGGGCCATCCTGACAGCCCCACCGCGCGTGCCCACGCAGAGGAGCTGCTCTCGCTGGCAGCGAGGTCCACCGGAGCAACCGGGGACGACGACTAGCGTGTGGCGGTGCACCTCAGAGCCCGACGCCCCAGCGCGCCGCGGCGGAGCGCACCGCTCATGAGCCAGGATGCCGACGAGGAGGCCGTGACCAGTTGAGCAAGTTCGTCTTCGTCACCGGGGGGGTCTCGAGCTCCCTCGGAAAGGGGCTCACGGCGTCGTCACTCGGCCGGCTCCTCAAGTGCCGGGGGCTCAGGGTCACCATGTGCAAGCTCGATCCCTACATCAACGTGGATCCCGGCACGATGAACCCGGGGGAGCACGGCGAGGTCTTCGTCACCGAGGACGGCGGCGAGACCGACCTCGACCTCGGCCACTACGAGCGGTTCATCGACGAGAACCTGGGCCGCAGCTCCAACACGACGACCGGCACCATCTACTCCTCCGTCATCGCCAAGGAGCGCCGGGGGGACTACCTCGGCAAGACGGTCCAGGTCATCCCCCACGTCACCGACGAGATCAAAGATCGTGTCCTGCGCCTCGCCGGCGAGGACGTCGACGTTGTGATCGTCGAGATCGGCGGCACCGTCGGCGACATCGAGATCGTCCCGTTCCTGGAGGCCATCCGGCAGTTCCGGCGCGACGTCGGCCGGCAGAACGTCTGCTACGTGCACCTCACGCTCGTGCCCTACCTCGCGCCCTCCGGGGAGCAGAAGACCAAGCCGACGCAGCACTCGGTCACCGAGCTGCGCAGCCGAGGCATCCAGCCCGACGTCATCGTGTGCCGGAGCGACAAGGACATCTCGCAGGGGCTCAAGCGCAAGATCTCGCTCCTCTGCGACGTGCCGATCGAGGCGGTGATCTCCGCGATCGACGCCGAGAGCATCTACGAGATCCCGCTCGTGCTCCACGAAGAGGGCCTGGACGCGGTGATCTGCGCCATCCTCGGGATCGATCCGGCGCAGCATCCCATCGCGCTCGGTGACTGGGAGCAGCTCGTCCACCGTGTCCGCACCGCAGAGCGCGAGGTGCGCATCGGCGTGGTCGGCAAGTACGTGAACCTGCCGGACGCGTACCTCTCCGTGGTGGAGGCGCTCCGCCACGCAGGCTTCCACCATGGTGTCCAGGTGCGGCTCGAATGGATCGACGCCGAGATGGTGCCCGACCTCGTGCCGAGCGAGAGGCTCCACGAGCTCGACGGCATGGTCATCCCCGGCGGCTTCGGAGAGCGGGGCATCGAGGGGATGGTCGCCGCTGCCAGGTACGCACGCGAGCACGCGATCCCTTGCCTCGGCCTCTGCCTCGGACTGCAGGTGATGGTGGTCGAGGTCGCGCGCGACCTTGCGGGGCTCGAGGGCGCGAACTCGCGCGAGTTCGACTCGCGCACCCCGCACCCGGTCATCGACCTCATGGAGGACCAGGCGGACGTGGTCGACAAGGGCGGCACCATGCGCCTCGGGGCGTACCCGGCGATGCTGTCGCCGGGCTCCCAGGTCGCCGAGATCTACGGCGCGAGCGCCGTCACCGAGCGGCATCGCCACCGCTACGAGGTGAACCCCCGCTATCGAGCCCGGCTCGAAGCCGCGGGGCTCCGCTGCTCGGGGACCTCCCCCGACGACCGCCTCGTCGAGTTCGTCGAGCTGACCGATCACCCGTACTGGATCGGCACGCAGGCCCATCCCGAGTTCAAGAGCCGTCCCGACAGGCCGCACCCGCTCTTCAGGGCCCTCCTCGGCGCGGCGCTCGACCGCGCGGAGGGCCGTGAGCCCCGGCTCATCGACATCGGCGACCTCGACTTCGTCGGCTGAGCCATGAGCCATCAGCCATGAGCCCCGAGCCATGAGCCCCGAGCCATGAGCGAGGAACCACACCTCGAGGGCTTCCGGGAGCTCGGCGAACGCCCGCGCTTCGGCGGGCACCTCTTCGAGGTCCACACGGTCAGGTTCTCGGACCCCGATGGTCACGAGTTCGAGCGCGACATCGTTCGTCATCCGGGCGCGGTGTCGATCGTCCCGGTCCACGAGGACACGTCCGTCACCCTCGTCCGCCAGGTCCGTGTCGCCGTCGGCACGTCGGTCCTCGAAGCGCCTGCGGGCACCCGGGACGTGGGCGGAGAGGACCCCGAGGAGACCGCTCGGCGCGAGCTCGAAGAGGAAGCAGGGCTGCGTGCGCGGAGCTTCGAGCGCCTCGGGACCGTCTTCAACTCGCCCGGCTACACCGACCAGCGCACGATCGTCTACCTCGCGAGAGGCCTCGAGCCCTGCGAGGCCCGCCCCCACGGCGTCGAGGAGCACTGGATGTCGACCGAACGAGTGGCGCTCGCCGACGTCGAGCGGCTCGTCGCCTCCGGCCAGCTTCTCGACGCCACGACCATCGTCGGGCTCCTTCTCGCCCGACGCGCCTTGGAGACGTGACAGTGCTCCTCGGCGCGCTCAGCCCGTCGGCCGAGGAGTACCTGTCGTGGCTCTCGGTCGAACGCGGGCGCGCCGCCAACACGCTCGCGGCCTACCGGAGCGACCTCGTGCACTACGAGGCCGCGCTCGGCGCACGTGGGCGGACGCCGCTCGACGCGGACCGAGAGGACGTCGAGCGCTACGTCGCCGAGCTGCGCGCCGAGGGCAGGAGCGCTGCGTCGGTGGCACGCGCCGTCTCGTCGTTGCGCGGGCTCCACCGGTTCCTTGTCGACGAGGGGACCACGGCGACCGACCCGACGAGGGACCTCGAGACGGGGCGCCTGCCGGCGCGCCTGCCAAAGGCTCTTCCCGAAGACGCCGTCGAACGGGTGCTCGAGGGGATCTCGGGAGACGACCCCGTCGCGCGCCGCGATCGCGCGCTGCTCGAGCTTCTCTACGCGACCGGCGCTCGGGTGTCCGAAGCCATCGGGCTGAACCTCACCGACCTCGCAGGAGAGGACGGGCTGGTGCGCCTCTACGGGAAGGGCTCCAAGGAGCGCCTCGTTCCGCTCGGGAGCCATGCGGCGAGCGCCCTCGCTCGGTGGCTGGAGCCCCAGGGACGCGACGCGCTCGCACCGGACCGCTGGCAGCGAAAGGGCGATGCCGAAGCGGTGTTCTTGAACACGCGAGGAAGCCGGCTCTCCCGGCAGAGCGCGTTCAGCGCCGTGCGAGCGCGTGGCGAGGCGGTCGGGGTCGAGCTCGGGCCTCACTCGCTTCGACACTCCTGTGCGACGCACATGCTCGCCCACGGAGCCGACGTCCGGATCGTCCAAGAGCTCCTCGGGCACGCCTCGGTCACGACCACGCAGCTCTACACCAAGGTGACGAGCGACCACCTGCGCGCCGCCTACGACGCCGCGCACCCAAGGGCGAAGGCTCCGGTCAGGGCGCCCGACCCGGGATCGCGGGGGATCGCGGGGGATCGCGAGGGTCGCGGACGGCCAGGGCGCCGCAGAGCCGTGGCGACAGCGGACGTCTAGGCTTGCTCCATGGCAGGCGACGCCCCCACCGACACCGACATCGACTACCGGGGTCTCCTCGAAGCCGAGCGGGCGGACCTGCGCCGCCAGCTCGCTGAGCTGGGATTCGGCGAAGAGGGCGGCCTCGAGTACGACGCGAACTTCGCGGACACGAGCCAGGTGACTGCCGAGCGCGGGGAGGCCGAAGCCCTCGCGGGGCAGCTCAGGGACGCGCTCGGCGAGGTCGAGGCCGCGATCGATCGTCTCGAGAAAGGCACCTACGGGTACTGCGAGCGTTGCGGCCAGCCGATCTCGCCCGATCGGCTGGAGGCGAAGCCTGCAGCGCGTCGCTGCATCGCCTGCGCCTCGAAGTCGTAGCCCGATGAGCGCCGGTCCGCCCTCGGCGTCCGAGGGTCCGATCCCGCCTTCCGGCGAATGGCCCAGGTTCGATCCCGAGGCCTACCCCCCGCCGGCCTACCCCCCGCCGGCCTACCCGCCTCCGCCTGGGTACCCCCCGCCGGCCTACCCGCCTCCGCAGGGGTACCCGCCGCCGGGGTACCCCCCGCCCCCACCGGGCTCCGGCGACCGGCGCCAGCACGCGTTCCACACACCGTCGTGGTCCCAGCCTCCGCCCGGGGGCACGGGACCGCCCACTCCGCGACGCCCGGGGGCCCAGCGCTCGCTCGTGTGGATCATCGTGGTCGTCGCCATCGTGGCGATCCTCCTGCGCAGCCACCGGATCACGTCGACAGAGATCATCTTGTTCTGCGTCCTGGTTCCCTCCGTGATCCTCCACGAGGTGGCACACGGCGTGGTCGCCCTGTGGTTCGGCGACGACACGGCCAAACGTGCGGGCCGCATCACGCTCAACCCGCTGCGACACGTGACACTGTTCGGCACGATCATCGTGCCGATCATCACGGTGATCGCCGGGATCGGCTGGTTCGGCTGGGCCAAGCCGGTGCCGGTCAACGTCAGCAAGCTCCGCAGCCCGCGCAACCAAGGTGTGCTGGTCTCGCTCGCGGGACCGCTCACGAACGTGCTGCTCGCGGCGATCTTCGGAGCCGCCTTCTACTTCGTCTTCGCCGCAGGCAGCAGCGGGCCGGTCGTCACATCGCTGGGCGCCCGCATCCTCTTCTACGCCGGCTTCATCAACCTGTGGGTGGCCTGCTTCAACATGGTCCCGGTGCCGCCCCTCGACGGCTCCGCGATCCTCGAGCGCCTGCTCCCCACGTCGTGGTGGCCGGGCTACCTGCGGATCCGTCCCTACGGCATGCTGATCATCATCGGAGCGCTTGTCCTGATGTCCTTCGCGCACACGAGCCCCTTGCAGCGCGTGGTGACAGACCTGCTCACATGGTGGGCGCACGTGATCCACGCGGTCTGAGCGCATCCCTTTGCAAGCTGACGGTCGCCGGCCTTCAGCCGATCGCCTGGTCGAGGAGCCGGCGGGCTTCCGCGAGCCGACCTTCGCGCACCAGCCGCGGCATCTGACCATCCAGAAGGGCTCGCCAGTTCAGCGACTCAGTCGGCCGGCCGGATGCCTGGATCTTGCGTCGGGCGTCCTCGAGCACCCGGGCCAATGCACCGAGTCCCTCCCCGCACGCGTCGGCCGCGCGATCGCGCAGCCAGCTCGCGAGGGCCGGACTGGCCCCGCCCGTCGAAACGGCCAGCGTCACCGACCCGTCTCGGTGGACGGCGGGCAGGAGGAAGGTGCAGTGGGCCACGTCGTCGGCGCTGTTCACCCACACCCCCGCAGCGTCGGCGTCGGCGGCCACAGACGTGTCCACCTCGGAGACTCCGGTGGCCGTCACCACCAGCCGGTAGTGGCCCGCTTCGCCGCTCCGGTAGCGGCGCCGCTCGACGGCGACGGGGAGCCATTCGATGACCGCATCGACTTCGGGGGCCACGATCGTCACCCGGGCGCCGCTTCGGACAAGTCCCTCGGCCTTCCGGGCAGCCACCGGCCCGCCCCCGACCACCAGGCAGGGCTGGCCAGCCACCACCAGGCTCACCGGATAATGGTCGACGGACAACGCAGCTCAGGCCGCAGGCTCGGCTGACTGCGGCTGGCGGAGCAGCGCCTCTGCAAGCCTGGCGCTGGTGGCCTCGTGGGCGATGTCACGCCTCCTGATCGACGCGTCGCTGCGGTCGGGAGCTCGATGAGCACAGTGTCTTCCCGTCGAACGGTGGCACCGGAACCGTGCGGATGGCCGTCCAGCTCGTCGGTGCGCCGGTTCGTCTCTTGAAACATGACTCGTGTGGTCATATATAGCCGGTGGCCGGTACGAGCACAAGGTTTCCCTCACGTTGGACCCGGGTCGCGTGAGCCCGAGACCGCACCGGGCCGTCGGCGCGCGGCTCGGGAACGGCCCCTGGGTTGAAAAGCTGACCTGAATAGTCATATATTGGCTCCGTGGTGGTGCACGAGAGCTGGATGGCGCAGCGGTGGACGTGACGGCCGTCCTTCGGATGGAGAGTGGTCGGGGCCCGGCCACGAACGGCGCTGCGCAGCATCCCGGGGGTTCTACGGGAACCGCAGGGCACGCCCGTTCACCAGAGGGCTCGCATCGCGCTGGCGCGACGAGGGAGCTGGTTCCGGGGGGCATGGACCATGCTCGCCGCCGGGAGGCGAGAGCCGCCCGTGCGTGAACCGCTCTTCCACCGTGAGCAGGTCCCAGAGGAGATCCTGGCGGCCATCGTCGGTGCCGGGCCGCTGCGCTGGGACGACTTGCACGACTCTGACCGCGGCAGCGTCGGGAACGCTCGGCTGCGCCTGGTCGGCGTCTACGACGACCGCTTCGAGGGCACCTTCATGCTGCGCACCCGGATCCCGGGCGGACGGCTCAGCGCCGCTCAGGTCGACGCGCTCGCCGGCGTTGTTCGCGATTTCTCGGTCCACGCCGAGGGGTTCGACGACGAGCCGGACCAGTTCTGCGAGGTGACGACGCGCCAGGACGTCCAGATCCACTGGATTCGTTTCGAGCAACTCCCCGAGATCTGGCGGCGCTACGCAGAGGTGGGGCTCGGATCCCTTCAGGCGTGCGGGAACTCGATGCGCAACGTCACGGCCTGCCCAGTCGACGGGGTGGATCCGGAGGCAGCGTTCGAGGTCGGACCGATCGTGGACGCCGTCGGCGCCATCGCTCGGGACGAGCCCAGGTTGACCGCGTTCCTTCCCCGGAAGTTCAAGGTCGCGCTGAGCGCGTGCCCGACGGATTGCGTCGTTGCGAGGATCCACTGCATCGCGTTCACCCCTGCGCGCAGAGGCGCGACCCTCGGTTTCAACGTCCACGCAGGCGGCGGACTCTCGGACTACCCGAGGCTTGCGAGCGCGCTCGACCTGTTCGTCGAGCCCGACCAGGCTCCTGCCGTGGTCCACGCGGCCCTCGAGGTGTACGCCGAGCACGGCGACTATGAGAACCCGAGCCTGAACCGGTTCCGTGCCCTTGTCCACCAGCTCGGTCCCGAGCGCGTCGCCATGGAGATCCGCGACCGGCTGGGCTTCGCCGCCCCTTCGGCCGGCGAGGATCTGACGACCTGGCGTGCCGAGGACCATATCGGGGTGCACCACGACGCGAAGGGCACGAGCTATGTGGGGCTCTGCGTGCCCCTGGGGCGGCTCTCAGCCGACGAGCTGACCGAACTGGCGCGCTGCGCCCGTGCTCACGGCGACGGGGGAGTGCGCCTCACTCAGCGCCAGAACGTGATCCTGACGGGGGTCGCAAGCGTCGACGCGCTGCTCGCCGAGCCGTTGCTCGAGCGCCTGAAGCCCGAGCCCGACCCTTTCGAGCGGGGCGTGGTGGCCTGCACGAGCGCGCCGTTCTGCAAATTCGCAATCCTGGCGATGAAGCCATACGGCCGCCAGCTCATCGACCATCTGCGCTCCGCAGTTCCCCGCGGAGGCTGGGACCGCCTGGAAGGCCTGCGGATCCACATGTCGGGCTGCAAGGCGTCCTGCGCACAGGTCCCGATCGCGCACATCGGAGTCCGTGCGACGATGGGCAAGGACGGCGAGGCGTACTACGACGCATTCGACGTCGCGCTGGGCGGGGACGATGGCGCAGCGCGCCTCGCCCGGTGGGCGATGGGGGAGGTCCCGACCGATGCCGCCTTCGACGGCATCACCTGGCTCCTTTCCAAGGTCGCCTGCGGAGAGCTGGCACTCGACAAGCTCTCCGAGGCCTCCGTGCCGTGGGGCGATGCGGGAACGGCGCCGTACCCCGAGGAGGCAGCGAGGACCGGCGGTCAGCGACCGGAGGGGGCGAGGATCCCTGGGTCGTCGCCTGTCGCCCGATCAGCCACCCGATCAGTCACCCGAGCAACGGACGGAACGGCGCGGTGAGAGACGCCGCGAGCACAGGAGCACCGCGATGACCCTTGCCGAGCACCACCGGGCTCGAGCCGCCGCCGAGGGCGGTGCTCGATCAACGAAGCAGAGGCGGGGCCCCCTCGACGATCCGGCCGCGGACCTGCGCGACGAGATCGCGCTCGCCGGCGGCATGCCCGAGCTGCCCGACAAGATCTGGTTCCACAAGACCGCCGCCGCGGTCATCGACGCGCAGCGCTGCGTCGGCTGCGGGGGGTGCATCGCCGCCTGCCCGTCGCGCTCGATCGGCGTCGCCGAGGACGGCAAGCCGACGCTCGTCAAGATGTGCACCGGCTGCTCGGCATGCTGGGACTACTGCCCGCTCGCCGGGCTGAGGACCGAGGCGCTGCACGCGCCCAGCGCCGGCGACGCGACGCCAGTGGCGATCGGCGCCGGCGAGTCGGCGGCGGCACCCGGCACGGCCGGCTCGATCGAGCTCGGCCACATCGACTCCTCCTGGTCGGTTTCAGGAAAGGCCAAGGCCGCCGGCGTCCAGGATGGCGGCGCGGTGACGGCCCTCCTGTGCCACCTGCTCGCGACCGGCTTCCTCGACGGCGCGATCATGACCAGGCGGGTCGACGCCTTCCACGGCGAGCCGTTCCTCGCGACCTCGCCCGACGAGGTGCGCGCCGCAGCCGGCACTGTCTACCACCAGTCCCACCCCCTCGAGGTGCTCAACGAGCCCCTGGGAAACGGCGTAGAGCGGATCGCTTTCGTCGGCACCCCCTGCCAGATCAGCGTGCTGCGCGCGCTGCAGCGGTTTCCTTGGAAGTACCGGCGGTCGTCTGCAGGCGCCGTGGTGCTGGCGATCGGTCTGTTCTGCACGCGATCCTTCGATCCGGACACGCTCGAGGAGGCCCTTGGAGCGGCCGGTGTCGCGACGCCGGAGGTCACTCGGATCGACGTGCGCGAGGGAAAGCTGGTCGTGCACTCGGCGAGCACCGAGCTCCTGTGCCGTCCGGTGAAGGAATTCCACGCGGCGAGCCTGAAGGGCTGCGACGAGTGCGCGGACTTCACGGGGCTCGGTGCCGACCTCGCCGTCGGGAACCTTGCGAGCGAACCTGGCCGCTCCACCGTGCTCGTGCGCACCCAGGCGGGATTGGATGCCTGGGCGGCGGCGGCCGGAGCACTCGACGTGCGCCCACTCGAGGACCTCACGCCGGTCGTTCGCACCGCCGCAAGGGACCGCAGACGCGCAATGCGGTCTCTGGCCCGTCCGTTCGACCCCGACGGTCCCCTCTGGATGCGCTACACCGAGCATCTCGATCTCTACGCCGAGGGTGAACGATCGGTGCAGCCTCCGGCGGAGTTCCGCAGCCACCACTTCGAAGTCACCTGCTGATCGAATCTGTGGTCGCCTGACGTCGGTCTCGTCTTCACGGTCGGACCCGGCGGGCGCTGTCCGGTCCGACCCTCGCCCGCGGGCTGGGCTTGCGTCGCGGCCCGGGTCCCCGGCTCAGGTGGTGCCCAGCTCGTCCAGCACGGCGCGGACCAGATCGGCTGCGTCCGCATGCGAGGAGAGGTCGACCGCCACGTGCGCCGACCGGACCGCGGCGCCGGTCGTGCCGACGGCCGCGCGCGCGGACGCGGCGAGCCGGTCGGCCAGCGCCTGCGCGCCCGTCCCGCCTGGCGCCAGCGGGACGACGGCGATGAAGCCCGTGGCGCCCAGGCCCGAGACCAGGTCCTCGAAGCGCAGGTCGGCCCGGATCGCCCGGGCGACCCTGGCCATCGTGTCCTTCGGCGTCCCAGAGGCGCCGGAGACCTCGAGCGCGACGACGGCGAGCGACCCTCCCGCACCCTCCCCGGCGCCGAGGAGGCGACCGGTCCTCCCGAGGAGGGTGCCCAGTGGCAGGAGACCGGTGCCGGGGTCCTCTCCGCCGAAAAGGCCCGCGAGGCCAGGTGTGCTCGCGAGGTCTGCGGTGCGTGCTTCTGGCACGGGGGCGGTGCCGGCCGGAGGGGGTGAGCTGCCGGCCGGAGGGGGTGAGCTGCCGGCCGGAGGGGGGGTGGTGCCGGCCGCCACGCTGCGCACCTGCCGGCGCGCGGCGACATAGGAGGTGAGCCGCTGGGCGATGCGCGACAGGAGCTCCACGTCGGGGAGCCCGAATGCCTTGACGTCGGGGTCGGCCACGCCGAGGAGCCCCCACGGGCGACCCTCGCCGTCCGCCCCGACAGGGACCGTCGCGACGGCCAGCTGGATCGGGGCCTCACCGGGCTGGTGGCCGCCGACGCGCACGGATCGCAGCAGCGCCTTGCGGCGCGCGATCGCGGGGTCGAGCCAGAGCTGACGGACGAGGTCGTCGACGACCTCTTCGCCGAACGGAGCCTCGTCCGAGGCAATGGGGTAGATGGCAGTGGCCACGTGGTCGCCGGCGACGAGCGCGACGAAGGAGACCGCGCTCTTGCACCCGGTCCTCGCCATCCTGAGCAGGTGCGTGGATCCTCCGCCCAGGCTCCCGCTCATCGCCGTCCGCTCCTCGGCCATGGCACGTGGCCCCTCGGCACTCAGGGTCGCGGCGCCCTCACGCCGGGATGCGGTCGACCTGGGTCCGCCGCGCCGTCTTCTGCTCGTACATGGCGCGGTCGGCGCGGCTGATCAACGCCTGCGGGGTGTCTCCTCCGGTCGACGCGCTCACCCAGCCGACAGAAGCGCGCACGTCGAGGGCGAGGTCGCCGAAGCGATACGGCGCGGACAGGACCTTCCTGATCCTGGCGACCACCGTGTCGCCGTCGGAGAGCCGCTCGCCCGAAAGGTGGGCGACGACGAATTCGTCCCCCCCGATCCTCGCCACGACGTCCTCCCCGCGCACTGCGCGCTCGAGACGCCGCGCGACGGCGCGCAGCACCTCGTCTCCGATCTCGTGGCCGTGCTCGTCGTTGATCGCCTTGAAGTTGTCGAGGTCCAGGTAGACGAGGGAGACGGAGCCGCCCCGCCGCACGAGGCCGTCGAGCATGCGCCCGAGCGCGTCGTCGAGCAGGTAGCGGTTCGCCACGCCGGTCAAGGGGTCGTGGAGCGCGTAATGGGTGAGATGCTCCTGTCGCTCCCGGTCAGCGGTCACGTCCCGCAGCACTGCGATCGCGCCATCCCCGTCCTCGACCCGCAACGGCCGGGCGGAGACGGCGACGTGGACGAGCCTCTCGCCCTCGTGCAGGAGCAGGTCTTCGTCGACCGGCATGCCCTCGCGCATGGACCGCACCAGCGGGTGGTCGTCGACCGCGACGGGCTGGTCCTGGGCGGTACACAGGGCCGTCGAAGCAGGGAAGGGCTCCCCGACCGTCAGCTGATCGTGCGTGAGGCCCTGGAGCCTGCGGGCAGCACGGTTCGCGATCAGGACCGTGCCGTGCGCGTCGGTGCAGACGATGCCGTCTTCGATGTGGTCGAGCAGCTGCTGGATCCTCGACCCGTGGGGCGCTGTCTGCCCGCCGACGGCCCGGACGAGGGTGACGAAGCAGTCGCCGGCGAACCTGCTCTCGAGGCGACGGCCATCGGCTCGGAAGGTCTCGCGTCCGGCGGGGCCCTCGACGACCAGCGTCGCGGAGGACCCGGATCGCCCCAGCAACGGCTCGAGGACCGCGGCAAGACGCTCGTCCTGGGTGCCGAGATCCTCCCATCTCTCGACACCTGTCGCAGCCGCCGGCTCGACGATCGCGGTGACGTCCTCACCGAGCACCGAGTCCATGTCGAGCCCCGTCAACGTCGAGAACGTCCGGTTGACGAGCACGATCCTGCCGTCCGCGCGGGTCACGACGAGCCCTTCGGGCAGGTTGTCGAGCACCTCGTCGACGAAGCGCTCGGCACTCGCACCAGCTGGCGGCGAGCCGAGAGGAACGAACGCCGGGCCTCGCTCCGTCTCATGAGACGAGGGGGCGGCCAGCTCGCGGGCCAGCTGGGCCGCGAGGCCGAGGAGCCCGTCACGCTGCTCTTGATCGAGCTCGGGCAGCCACACGTCGACGACGCCGAGCAGTCCCCGCCACTGCTCACCGGACCAGATCGGGGCGACGACGCAGGCAAGGGAGCTGTCCGGATGCGGAGGGCCGGTCTCGTCTGCCTCCGCGCTCCAGAACAGGCTCCTGCCGTGCGCACCAGGATGGGTCATGCAGCTCAGCGCGAGGGCGGCGACTCGTTGCTCTGCGTCGTCCGGGGGCATCACGTCGGAGATCTCCGAGCGCACCGTGCCGCCTGTCGTCACGCAGAAGGCGGCGACTCCGAGGCACAGGTCGCGCGCCAGCCGCAGCGTCGCGTCGATCGAGAGGTCCGCTGGCACGCCGCCAACCTAAGCCGAGGCAGTCTCACGAGCGTCCCAGGGGCCCGGGCGCCGCCCACCCGGGATCGAAGAAGCAGGCGTCTCAGCCGCGTCCGACGTGTCTCGGCGTCAGGCACGCTCCGCTCGCTCCTTCAGGCGAAGGATCGCGTCGGTTGGGACGAGGTCGAGATCGGCGAGCATCCGCTCGGCGCGCTGGACGGCGTGCAGCGCCCGGCTGCGGTTGCCGGCATCGAGGTGGATCTCGGCGGCGCGCAGGTGGTGGCGCTCGTCGTAGGGGTCGGCCTCCGCGAGACGGTCGAGGAGCACCAGGGCCTCGGCCTGGCGACCTCCGCCGAGCGCGTCGTCGACAAGGAGCTCGAGAAGCCGGACGCAGGTGCGCGTCGCGGCCTCCCGTGCCGGGGCGGACCAGTCGGCGTAGCGGTCGCCGGGCAGCAGCTCGCCGCCGTACCAGTCGAGTGCGGCGCGCGCGAGCTCGACCCTGCCGGAGGTCCCGGCGGCCGGACCGACGAGTGCCTTGTCGGCCATGGACCGGAACCGTTCGAGGTCGGTCGTCGCCCCAGGTGCGAGGCGCACGAAGCCGTCTTTGCGCACGACCAGGTCGCCGCACGCCGCGCGGATGCGCCACAGGACGTTGCGCAGTCTCCGGGACCCGACCCTCGGCTCGGCCTCCTCCCAGAGGAGTTCGGTGAGCTCGTCGACGCCGAGGCGCCTTCTCAACGCCACGATCTTGACCGCCTGCGCCGCGAGGCTCGCGGGAAGGGAGATCGGCTCGCCCGAGCGGCGCACGCAGAAGCCTCCGAGAAGCGAGATCTCCCATTCGGGCCGCGGCGCCGGCCACCGAGCGCCCACGGGGGCCGAGGACTCTGCCAGCGCGTGCCGCTCGCTCGCTGCGAGCGTCGCCAGGCCCGACGCACCAGCCGCGGTCGCGCGGCGTTCGATCTCGACCAGGCGCGCAGCCGCTTCGCCGACGAGGCCCGCGTCGGCCATGCGCCGCCCTCTGCACAGCTCTGCGAGGATCTGGAGGAGCGGGCGGTCTTGCAGCGCCACAGCCGCCTCGTCGAGTCGTGCAGCCGCCTGCAGCGGGTCGGCCGTCTCGCCTGCGCCCTCGAGCCACGCCCGGCACCACCGCGCCAATGCGGGCTGCTCGCGCCCCCATGCATCCCCGCCGTCGCAGCGCGCGAGCAGCAGGACCGTCGCCGCGAGGGGAGCCACCTCGGCGAGGGTCACCGGAAGGAGACGGCGGGGGTCGGCGGCGAGGCCGAGGTCGTTCTCGAAGGTGCGGGCCCATGCCACCGCGGCGTCGCGGCGCTCTCGCTGGAGCTCGAGCAGTGCAAGCACGGGGAACGTACGCAGCCGCGCCCGTGCGGCGAAGGGACCGGGGCACGAGAAGAGCCGCGCCGCAGCAGCCATGGCGGGCTCGTAGCGGCCGGCCATCGTGTGCACCGAGGCGGCGAGGTGCCAGCTCCAGGCGTCCAGGGGCATGTGCTCCGCGCTGCCCGGCGCCATCGGATGCGACTCGATCAGAACCGTGGCTGCGGCGAGGTCCCCTTCGAGGAGCCGGCGCATGCCCTCGAGGAGTGGCGCCACGCCGGCGAGCGGCACCTCGCCTGCGCGTCCCGCGCAGCGTGCGATCCACTGGGCCCACCGCTCCGCCTGCCGGTGAAGGCCCTGGTGAAGGAGGCCCATTCCGATCACGAAGGCCACTTCGCTAGAAGCGGGGAAGCGCTCGGCCTGGCCGACGAGGAGCGACACGTGGCCCCGATCGCCGATGTCGTCGGCCTTGCCGCCTGCGGCCACCACCGCAGCGGTGCGCACCGCTCGTGCGAGCACCTCGGAGTGGCTGCTCATCGCTCCCGCGAGCCCCACCGCCCGAGACGCCACCTGCTCGGCCGCGCCAGGCTCGTCCTCGAGCAGCCTCCACGCGGCGGCGTCGAGCAGCATCGAGACCGCCCGTTGCGGTCGCTCGAGCGCGCAGGCCTCGGCCGCCTCGACCATCCGCTCTGGCGCCCTCGCATCCTCCGCCCCGCCCGACAGGCGTGCGAGCTGGTAGTCGAGCTCGGCGCGAGCTCGCCCAGCGACGGGCGCGCGAGCTCGCCCAGCG
>JAJZVL010000058.1:14648-17307 GCA_021845725.1 Actinomycetes bacterium
CGGGCGCGCGAGCTCGCCCAGCGGCGGGCGCGCGAGCTCGCCCAGCGGCGGGCGCGCGAGCTCCGGCGTCAGCACGCGGCGTTGCCGCCGCCTCCAGGCAGTAGCGGGCTCTGGCGACCTCTCCGGCGGCCGCCCAGTGCCCTGCTGCGCCGGCCAGGTGCTCGACCTGCGTGTCGCCGGACGCGGCGCAGCGGGCGGCGAGCTCCTCGTAGCGTGCCGCGGCGGCTGGCGCCCCCCGTCTGAGAGCGGCAGCGGCGGCTTCGACGAGCCGGCGCTCTGCGACTGCGTCGGGACCTGCGACATCGATGGACGCCTGGTAGGCGCTGGCCTCGAGGTCCTGGGCGTCGGCGAGCACGTCGCTCAGCACCCGGCGGACCGCCTGGCGGACCTCGGGCGGCGCACGATAGAAGGCGGCGCTGCGGACGAGGGGATGGGCGTAGTCGATCCTGGCTCCGCGCCGCGACACGACGCCCGCTTCCACGGCAGGATCGAGATCGCCGGCACTGACGCCGAGGCGGTGCAGCGCCTCGTCCAGCGCACCGCTGGGCACGCCTCCTGGCGCGACGACCGCAAGGGCGCGTCGCGTGGGCGCAGGGAGGTGGCGGACGACGTCGAAGGCCTCCGTCGACGAGTCCCCGATCGGCAGCGGATCGGGGAGCGGGTGCCAGCCGGCGAGCTGGGCCGCGCTCAGGCGGGCGCAGGCGCTCAGCAGCGCGACCGGGTTCCCCCCCGTGCGCTGCACGAGCTCGACGAGCACCGGTTCGGCAGGGAGATGGTCGCAGCGCGACGCCACGAGCTCACGGCTCTGGCCAAGGGTGAGGCCGCCGAGCCGGTGGACCGGGACCTGCTCGAGCGGCAGGCGAAACCCCGCGAGGTGCGGCGTGTCCCGCCAGGCCAGCAACAGCGCCAATGGCTCGTCGCGCAGGCGCGCGACGACTGCCGCGGCCAGCGCGATGACGAGGGCTGCAGGCAGGGTCTGACAGTCGTCGAGGGTGACGAGCAACGGCGCCCCGCGCTCGCCGGCCATCCGTCGCAACGCCGCTGCAGCAGCCTCGATGGCGGGCCGCGAGACGGCGGCGCTCCGGTGGCCGAGCGGGGCTCTTGCCACGTCGGCCGGACCGATGCGGGACGCCAGCTCGTGCAGCGGGTCGGGCCAGTCGGCCAGGGCGTCGGGGGTGCGGGGCGCGGACGGGCCGCGCACCTGGACCGTGTGCAGCTCGGAGGCTCGAGCGAGGGCGACCTCGATCAGCGCGCTCTTTCCGACGCCGCTCTCGCCATGGAGCCCGAGTGCCCCGGCCCTGCCGAGCCGGGCGTCCCCGAGCAGCTGGTCGATCCCGGCGAGCTCCCGGCTGCGTGCCACGAGGCCACCGTCGGCCGGCGGCGCGTCCGCCAGCACGCCGCACGGCGGCATACGGACCGAACGGATCGCCGACGTCATCGCAGCCTCATCACAGCGTCATCGCAGCCTCGCCCCACCCAGGAGGTCCCGGTCTACAGGACGCTCGAGGGAGCCGCAAGGGGTCTGCCGGCAGCGAGGACCCCGGGCGCCGGGCCCACCGGGCGCAGACCGGGCTCTCGAAGAACGATTCAGGAGAGCAGGCCGATCGCCTCGGCGGCCTGCACGTAGGTCGCCGAGGCGATGTGGCGGGCGCGCTCGGCTCCCGCCCGCAAGACGTCGTGCACGGTGACGGGATCGTCCATGAGCATGGCCGCGCGCTCGCGCACGGGCCGGAGCAGCTCGGCCAGCGCCTCCGCGAGGTCGCGTTTGAGGTCCCCGTAGCGCGTGTAGCGGACGGCCACGTCTTCGGGCGTGCCCCCGGTTGCCACCGCCATCAACGCCAGCAGGTTCGAGAGGCCAGGCTTCTTCTCGGGGTCGTAGCGCAGCTCCCCGTCGGTGTCGGTGACGGCTTTCTTCACCTTGCGCTCGATCTGGGCGGGGTCGTCGAGCACGTCGATCGTCCCGAGCGGGGAGTCGACGCTCTTGGACATCTTGCGCTCGGGGTGCTGGAGGTCCATGACGCGCGCCCCGATCGCGGGGACCGCGGCCTCGGGGACGACGAACAGCTCGCCGTAGCGGCCGTTGAAGCGCTGGGCGAGCTCGCGGGCGAGCTCGAGGTGCTGGCGCTGGTCGTCGCCCACGGGCACCCGGTCCGTCTTGTACAGCAGGATGTCGGCGGCCATGAGCACCGGGTAGGTGAAGAGGCCGACCCTCACCGTCTCCTGGCCGTGCGCCTTGGCCTTGTACTGGGTCATGCGGCGCAGCTCGCCCATGGTCGCCGTGCACTCGAGGAGCCAGGCCAGGCGGGCGTGCTCGGCGACGTGGCTCTGCACGAAGATCGTGGCCACCTCAGGGTCCAGGCCCACGGCGAGCAGGTTGACCGCCGCTCGGAAGCTCTTGTCGCGCAGGTACGCCGGGTCGATCTCCTCGGTCAGGGCGTGCAGGTCGACCACGCAGTACAGCGCGTCGTTGGTCTCCTGGTCGACGACCCACTGGCGGAACGCCCCGACGTAGTTGCCGAGGTGGAAGTCGCCGGAGGGCTTGACGCCCGAGAAGACACGAGGCATGGTGCGCGATCGTACGCGGGACGCGACGGCGCGCCGCGCCCATGCGCCAATCCGGCGGGGGCGGTTGGTATCGTCGGGCACGTGAGCACGACCC
>JAJZVL010000008.1:0-30145 GCA_021845725.1 Actinomycetes bacterium
AACTACACGGCCGTCACGGCGATGCAGAGAGCCGACCTGCTCGTGGCGCTCGGCGCGCGCTTCGACGACCGCGTGACGGGTCGCCTCGACGCGTTCGCCCCGGGCGCGAAGGTCGTCCACGTGGACATCGACGCGGCGGAGCTGCACAAGGTCAGAAGGGCTGACGTCGCGATCGCCGGCGACTGCAAGGTGGTGATCGAGGCACTGTCGGAGGCCGCCGCGCCGATGATGACAGGACAGGACCCGGTGGCCCGCCTGTCTTCATGGTGGGACGCGCTCCGCCGGTGGCAGCACGAGTTCCCCCTGCACTACGAGCGCCATAGTGAGCCTCCGATCAAACCAGAGATGGTGATCGAGACGTTGCGGGACCTCTCGCCGCCGGACACGGTCGTCGTGTCGGGCGTCGGCCAGCACCAGATGTGGGCGTCGCAGTACTGGCGCTTCGACTACCCGAACACCTGGGTCAACTCGGGGGGCGCGGGCACGATGGGCTTCGCGGTGCCCGCCGCGATCGGTGCCAAGGTCGGCCGCCCCGAGCGGATGGTGTGGGCGATCGACGGCGATGGCTGCTTCCAGATGACCGCGCAGGAGCTGGTCACCGCGGCGGCGGAGCGCATCCCGATCAAGGTGGCCATCTTGAACAACGCGTACTTGGGGATGGTCAGGCAGTGGCAGGAGATGTTCTACGGTGAGCGGTACTCCGAGGTCTACCTTTCGCCCGACCTGCCTGACTACGTGAAATGGGCGGAAGCGATGGGCGCCGAGGGGTTGCGTGTCGAGACACCCGAGGAGGTGGCTCCGGCGATCGAAAAGGCGAATGCAATTGACGACAGGCCGGTGGTGATCGACTTCCGCACGGACGCGTTCGAGAAGGTCTTCCCGATGGTGCCCGCCGGCGCGTCGAACGACGACATCGTGGTGCACCCCCAGCACTCCGAGCGTGCCGACGCCGAGCGGTTGGCCTGGGAGCGCCTCGAGGCCGAGCGGTTGGCGTGGGAGCGCACGGCGGAGCGGCAGCGGTGAGCGCCGCCGGGTCGGCAGCGGCGAGCGCCGCCGGGTCAGCAGCGGCGAGCGCCGCCCAGGGAGCGGTGGATCGCCACCACATCCTCACGGTGCTCGTCGAGAACAAGGCGGGCGTGCTCGCACGCGTGGCCGGCCTCTTTTCGCGCCGCAGCTACAACATCTTCTCGCTCGCCGTCGCGCCGACCGAAGACGACCGTTTCAGCCGCATCACCATCGTCGTCGACGTGGAGTCTGCTCCGCTGGAGCAGGTCATCAACCAGCTCGACAAGCTGGTGAACGTCGTGGCGATCTCGGAGCTTGCAGCGGCCAGCGCCGTCCAGCGAGAATTGCTCCTTGCGACCGTGGCAGCGGCACCGGCAGAGCGCTCACAGGTCATCCAGCTGGTCGGGGTCTTCGGCGGCGAGGTGGTGGACGTCGGTGCCGACCGGCTGACCGTCATGGTGGCGGGCCCCCCGGACAAGCTCGACGGCTTCGAGGGCTTGCTCGAGACGTACGAGGTGCTCGACCTCCAGCGCACCGGGCGGGTCGCCTTGCGCAAGATCGACGTCCCGCCGCTTTCGCGAAACAGGCTTGTCGCTGCCGGCCTGTGGGAGGCTCGCTGACCGGGCGTGCCCGCCTGTGGGAGGCTCGCTGACCGGGCGTGCCGGCCTTCGAGTCGCTCCGCTCCTGCCTTGCCCAGGAGCGGGCGACCTTGCGGGGACAGGCGACACGAGAGACTGCAGGAAAGAACCGAACCACATCAACAACGAAAGCTGAGGAAAGGAGCGCCGAGCGATGGCGACCTTGTACTACGAGTCCGACGCCGACCCGACGCTGATCCGCGGCCGCAAGGTCGCCGTGCTCGGCTACGGCTCGCAGGGCCACGCCCATGCGCGCAATCTCGCCGACTCGGGCGTCGACATACGCGTCGGGCTGCGGGAGGGGTCGTCGAGCCGCCGTAAGGCCGAGGAAGCCGGCCTGCGGGTGACCTCGGTCGCCGATGCCGTGGCCGAGGCCGACGTCGTCATGGTGCTCCTTCCCGATACCGAGCAGAAGGCGGTCTACGACGCCGAGATCGCCCCGCACCTCACTGCCGGGGACTGCCTCATGTTCGCCCACGGCTTCAACATCCGTTTCGGCCAGATCGTGCCTCCCGCCGACGTCGACGTCGCCATGGTCGCTCCGAAGGGACCGGGGCACCTCGTCCGGCGCACCTACACGGAGGGTGCCGGCGTTCCGAGCCTCGTGGCCGTGCACCAGGACGCAAGCGGCTCGGCGCACGCCCTCGCGCTGAGCTACGCCCACGCGCTCGGTGCCACGCGCGCCGGGGTCCTCGACACCACCTTCGCGGAGGAGACCGAGACCGACCTCTTCGGCGAGCAGGCGGTGCTCTGCGGCGGCATGACCGCGCTGGTCATGGCCGGGTTCGACACCCTCGTGGAGGCGGGGTACCAGCCGGAGTCCGCCTACTTCGAGTGCCTGCACGAGATGAAGCTGATCGTCGACCTCATGTACGAGCAGGGGATCTCCGGAATGCGCTACTCGATCTCCGACACCGCCGAGTACGGTGACCTCACCCGCGGTCCGCGGGTCATCGACGAGCATGTACGTGCGGAGATGCGTCAGTTGCTGGCCGACATCCGCGACGGCTCGTTCGCCGAGGAGTGGATCGCCGAGAACCGCGCCGGCCGTCCGAACTTCCTGAAGCTGCGCGAGGAGGGCAAGCGCCATCCGATCGAGCAGGTGGGTGCACAGCTTCGGGCGATGATGCCGTTCGTCTCCTCGGGTCGTGAGCGTGTGGAGGACGTCTCGGGCGGGTGAGAGGGGCGTCCCCGCGGTGGAGCCGGAGCGGCCGAGGAGCCGGGCGCCCCGGGGGGGTGGCTCAGGAGGCCAGCGCCCCCACGACGTGCGTGATGCACGCGCACAGGGCCGCGACGTCCTCGGGGTCGATCGCCGGGAACATGGCGATGCGCAGCTGGTTCCGGCCGAGCTTCCGGTAGGGCTCGGTGTCCACGACCCCGTTGTGCCTGAGCACCTTGGCGATCGCCGCGGCGTCGACTGCCTCTGTGAAGTCGATGGTGCCGACCACGTGGCTTCGGTCCCGCGGTGTTGCGACGAAGGGTCTGGCGAAGCCGGACTGCTCAGCCCACGTGTAGAGGATCTCGGCCGACCGGTCGCAGCGCCCGGCGGCCCACTCGAGCCCCCCCTGCTCGAGCATCCAGTCGATCTGTGCGGCGAGCAGGTAGAGCGTGGCGAGCGCCGGCGTGTTGGTGGTCTGGTCGAGCCGCGAATTGCTGAGCGCGGCGTTCAGGTCGAGGAACGCCGGCACCCAGCGGCCACTCGCCGCGATCCGCTCGATCCGCTCGATCGCGGCCGGCGAGCAGCACGCGAGCCACAAGCCGCCGTCGGACCCGAAGCACTTCTGCGGGGCGAAGTAGTACACGTCGAATTCGGTGGGCGCCACGCGCAGGCCTCCGGCGGCCGAGGTCGCGTCGACGGCCACGAGCCCCTCGGCGGGACCGCCGGCGCCTGACGGACGGCGGATCTCCATCGAGACGCCGGTGGAGGTCTCGTTGTGGGTGAAGGCATAGAAGTCCACCGCAGGATCGGCGACGGCGTGCGGGCGGGTGCCCACGGGTGACTGGTAGATCTGGGGGTCCTTCAGATGGGGTGCCGCCTTGACGCCCGCGGCGAACTTCGCAGAGAACTCGCCGAACGCCAGGTGCTGGCTCTGCGCGTCGATCAGGCCGAAGATGGCCGCGTCCCAGAAGGCGGTTGCCCCTCCGTTGCCGAGGAGCACCTCGTACCCCTCGGGCAGCGAGAAGAGCTCCGCGATGCCCTCGCGGACTCGGCCGACGACTGCTCTCACGGGCTGCTGGCGGTGGCTCGTGCCGAGGTAGGCCGTGCCCGTGTCGGCGAGGGCGCGCACGTGCTCTGGCCGGACCTTCGAGGGGCCGGAGCCGAAGCGTCCGTCGGCCGGCAGGAGAGAGGCAGGGATGGTGATGGCTGTCAGGTCGGGGGGAGTCAGGTCGGGGGGAGTCACTATGAGATCATGTCACCCATGACCGCCATCGGAACCCGCAGGATCTCCGCGCGCGCTGCGGGGGTGACCCCCTCAGCCACCCTGACGATCGACGCCAAGGCGAAGGCGCTGCAGGCAGCCGGCGAGCGCGTGATCGGCTTCGGGGCGGGCGAGCCGGACTTCCCGACGCCGGCGCATGTCGTGGAGGCGGCCGTCGCCGCGTGCCGCGACCCCAGGGCGCACCACTACACCCCGACCCCGGGGCTGCCTGAGCTACGGGAGGCGATCGCCCGCAAGACCCTTCGAGACTCCGGCTACGAGGTCACCGCACAGCAGGTGATCGTGACCAACGGTGGCAAGCAGGCGGTGGCGAACGCCTTCACCGTGCTCTGCGACCCCGGTGACGAGGTGCTCATCTGCGCGCCGTACTGGACGACGTACCCTGAGGCGGTCGCTCTCGCGGGCGGCGTGCCAGTCTTCGTGCTCGCAGGTGCCGACCAAGGCTTCAGGGTCACCGTCGAGCAGCTGGAGGCGGCGGCCACGCCGCGGACGAAGGTCCTCCTGTTCGTGTCGCCGTCCAACCCGACCGGCGCGGTGTACCCGAAGGAGGAGATCGAGGAGATCGGACGCTGGGCAGCGGCGCGCGGGCTGTGGGTCGTGACCGACGAGATCTACGAGCACCTCGTCTACGGCGACGCGGTGCACTACTCGATGCCGGTCCTCGTCCCTGAGCTCGCCGACCGCTGCATCGTCGTGAACGGTGTGGCGAAGACCTACGCGATGACCGGTTGGCGCGTGGGCTGGATGATCGGGCCGGCGGACGCCGTCGCTGCCGCCTCGAACGTGCAGTCGCACGAGACCTCGAACGTGGCCAACGTCTCGCAGTTCGCCGCGCTCGCGGCGGTGACCGGCGACCTCGAGGCGGTCACGGAGATGCGACGCACCTTCGACCGTCGGCGCAGGACCATGGTCGAGATGCTCCGGGCCATCCCGGGCGTCGTCTGCGAGGAGCCGCTGGGGGCGTTCTACGCCTTCCCGAACGTCGAGGCGCTCTTGGGGCGGGAGGTCGGCGGGCGGCGTCCTGAGACCTCTGAGGAGCTCGCCGAGGTGTGCATCGACGTGGCGAAGGTGGCGCTCGTGCCTGGCGAAGCCTTCGGGGCGCCCGGCTACCTGCGGCTTTCCTACGCGGTTGCCGACGAGCCCATGCAAGAAGGGGTACGTCGCCTCGCCGAGCTCTTCGGCCCAGCCCGGTAGGACTGGCGCCACTCCCGATGGCCCGGGTCCTGGTCGCCGAGAAGATCGCTGATCGCGGTCTCGAGCTGCTCGCCGAGGCAGGCCACGACGTCGAGGTGTGCGAGGGGCTGGACCCCGGTCAGCTGCTCGACGCCGTCGCTGGGGCCCACGCGCTCGTGGTGCGCTCGGGCACGCAGGTGACCGCACGCGTGCTCGCGGCGGCCGCGGACCTGGTGGTTGTCGGGCGCGCGGGCGTCGGCCTCGACAACGTCGACGTCGAGGCGGCGACCGGGCTTGGCGTGATGGTGGTGAACGCGCCGACGTCGAACATCCTGTCGGTTGCCGAGCAGGCGATGGGCTTGCTTCTGGCCCAGGCGAGGAACATCCCCCAGGCGCACGCTGCGCTCGTCGCAGGGCGCTGGGAGCGCTCGCGCTGGGAGGGCGTCGAGCTCTACGGCAAGGTGCTCGGCATCGTGGGCCTCGGGCGTGCCGGCTCGTTGGTGGCCCAGCGTGCGGCTGCGTTCGGGATGCGTCTCGTCGCCTATGACCCCTACGTGTCGGTGGAGCGCGCCCGGGGGATGGGTGTGGAGTTGCGTTCCCTCGCGGAGGTGTTCGCCGACGCGGACTTCGTGACCATCCACGTGCCCAAGACGCCGGAGACGACGGGGCTCGTCGGCCGAGAGCTCTTGGAGAAGGCAAAGCGCGGCATCAGGATCGTCAACACCTCGCGCGGCGGCATCGTCGACGAGGAGGCCCTCGGCGACGCCATACGGACGGGTGCTGTCGGCGGGGCGGCGCTCGACGTCTTCGCGATGGAGCCACCAGGCGCATCGCCCCTCTTCGAGCTCGACAGCGTCGTGGCGACGCCCCACCTCGGCGCCTCCACCGAGGAAGCGCAGGACAAGGCGGGCGTCACCATTGCCGAGCAGGTGCTCCTCGCGCTGGCAGGGGACTTCGTGCCCTTCGCGGTGAACCTTGCCGCCTCGGAGGTCTCCGAGACGGTCCGCCCGTTCATGCGGCTCGCCGAGCAGCTCGGACGTCTGTTCGCCTGCCTCCACGAGGGGATGCCCGATCGGCTGGATGTGGAGTACCGGGGCGAGATCGCTGAGCACGCCACGGGGATCCTCACGCTGTGCGCGCTGAAGGGTCTCTTCGCGCAGGCGGCGGAGGAGCCGGTCTCCTACGTGAACGTCTACCAGGTCGCCGAGCGTCGAGGGCTCGCAGTGGAGGCGATCTCGGCGGCCGCGTCGCCCTTCTACAAGAGCCTCGTCACGTTGCGCTCTGGGAGCCACTCTGTCGGGGGGACCCTCGCCGGGGCGGGAGTGCATCCTGAGCCGAGGATCGTGGTGCTCGACGACCACACGCTCGAGGTGCCGCCAGCCGAGCACATGCTGGTGGTGCGCAACGACGACCGCCCAGGGATGATCGGTGTGGTGGGAATGGCGCTCGGCATCGCCGGCATCTCCATCTCATCGATGGCCGTGGGGCCGAGCGCCGACGGGCACAGCGCGCTCATGGTGCTCTCGACCGGTGGACCCGTTCCCGCCACGCTCGTCGAGCACCTCCGTCGCAGCGACGGAATCCTTGGCATCCACGCGGTCAGCCTCACGCCGTAATTGCTGGATGCTTTCGAGAGCTGGTCGGCAGCCGAATCAGGCTGCCCGTGGGCTTCATCGGGGCGGGCGGGCGGGCTTCGCCGCGGCGTCGGCGCGTTACGGCCGCGTGCGCGTTTCGCCCGCGTGAGCGTTGCCAGGTGCAGGTTCACGTTCCTCGCCGGGAGCTACTGACAGCTATGGCGAGCTACGGAGGGTCTGGCTCGCAGTCGCCGGTCGCCGACAGCCGGGTCTGCCTCGTCGCCTTCGTTCGTCCGGGCACCTTGGTCCGCGTCGGCACCGTGGCCCGGTCCGGCACCCCTGTCCCGCCCGGCACCGCGGCCCGGCCCGGCACCCGTGTCCCGCCCGGCACCGCGGCCCGGCCCGGCACCCGTGTCCACCCCGTCGTCCTGCTTCCCAAAAGGCCAGCTTTGCGGTCACGCTCGGTCTTCTCTGCGTGGCAGGCGTGGCAGCGGGACTTCATGTTCGCGTACGACGTGGGACCCCGATTGGCGACGGGA
Organism: Actinomycetes bacterium; assembly: GCA_021845725.1. Taxonomy (GTDB): domain Bacteria; phylum Actinomycetota; class Acidimicrobiia; order Acidimicrobiales; family RAAP-2; genus JAJYVT01. Next base: position 7,371 of record JAJZVL010000008.1, read on the forward strand.
TCGTCATGGTCGTACTCGAGGCCGTAACGCCTGGTGCAGTCGGTGCACTCTCTTCCGCTGAAGGCGGGGACTGGCCCCAAGTCGAGGGCGGTGCGGAGGTGCGCTGTGAGCTTTCGCCCGGCGTGGTGGACCCTTTGGATGTCTTTCCCATCGTGAAGGACGACCTTCACGAACGCATCCTTCGCGAGCTCCTTTGCAAGGTCGACGGGGATCGGTCCCCCACCGATCAGGTGGCAGGGCTCACTCTCGTGAGCGTGGCCCCGTCTCCACGCGTAGAGGTCGCAGACGATGACGAGGTCGGCTGCGCCCTTCGGACATGGCTCGTCGCCGATCGAGAGCGCCACAAGAGCGTCTGCCGCGCTGGCCTCGAACCGTTCGTTGAGTCCGCGGCGTTTCGCATCTCGATAAAGACGCGCAGCGCGCCGCTCGATACGGTTGACGAGCGGAATCCCGGTTTCAGGGGGAAGGGCACCTTCGAAGCAGACCATCCCGAGGCCGTCGCGCCAGTGGCGGAAGCGACGCGCGGCGACCTGCCGGCGATGGAGCTCGTCGACCGGGGCTCCGGTCAGGCGGCGCTCCCTGACCTCGTCGCGTACCCTGGTGAGGTCACCTTGTCGAGCGACCTTCAAGAGATCGTGCTCGGATCCTTTGATCTCGGACTGTGCCTTGGTGATCTCCTGTGCCTGCAGGACCGACACGGCCCCTGACAGGAGCGCGTGCTTGGTCTCCGGGTGGGCGTCGAGAGACCGAGCGAGCTCCAGCGCCTGACGAGCCTGGGAGCTCGTCGTCCCACCTTGGCGAGCCATCCAGGCCGCCGGATCCGTAAAGCCCGCGTCCTTGTGCGCGCCATCCGCGACAGCACGGGCACCTGCGACCAGGCGTGCCGCTGCGCAGGCCTTCTCGGTCACCGAGAGCTCCTCGGCGACACGCGCGCAGTCCACGCCGCGGAGAGACCCAGGTTCAAAGAGCGCGAGCTCCGCACGAAGCGCCTTCGCAGCTTCGAGGATCCGTGCTCCGTTGCTGGCTCCGTTGCTCGCGGTCACCATGGATCACAGGTTCGCACGAGGGTGTGACTCTGATGATGGTAGGCGTGGAGCACGTCGTTGGTAGTAGCCGGGGAGGGGGGTCCGGGGGGAGGGCAGGGAGGGCGTGTGCGGGACGGCAGGTCAGCACGTGCGATGTCCGGTGCGGGCGGGACCGCCAGTGCGACGGGGCGCCTGGTGCGTGCGGGACCGCCGGCGCGACGGAGAGCAGGGTGCGGGAGGAGCGGCGGCTCCAGCAGTGGATCGAGCCGAGCCCCCGCAGCCGTCGCGGTCTGTCCAGTATCAGCAGCCTGCCCGATATCAGCGGTCTGCTGGAGACGGTGCCTTTCGCCGGCTTGCCGTGGGAGCCCGCTCGGGCGCTGGCTTGCGAATGACCGGCGGCCAGTGGTCAGGGGTGCCGCGTAGGTGCCCACCGAGTTCTCCTGGCGTGGTCCGGCACCGGTAGAGCTCGATGCCAATCACGACGATGATCACGAGGAGGAGGAACTTCTTCACCGTACGGACACTACCCAGCCCGAACGGGGCCTCCTTGACAGCTGCCCGCGATGCTGGGACCATCTGAGGGTGCGTTTGCTCGCGGAGCTGCTGCTGACCTAGGGGCGGGCGCCACATCGCGCTCGTTCGCACCTCCTGCGCCCTCGGGCCGGGGGGTTTTTTGGTTAATCGGTGATCGCACCGAGAGCTGCCGGACGGGCGGAACCCGCTGAAGACCAGAGCAGCACCAGAGCCCCAGAAGACCAGAGCAGCACCAGAGCCCCAGAAGACCAGAGCAGCACCAGAGCCCCAGAAGCCAGAGTCCCAGAGACTCCGAGCAGAGTGAACGGCAGGGAGAACACGGAGATGGTGAAGCCAAAGACGGAGGACAAGACCGGCCACGCCGACCAGGCCGACAAGGCCGACCGGGTCGCGGACGCCAACCACGCCAACCACGCCAACCACGCCAACCACGCCAACCACGCCAACCACGCCAACCACGCCAACCACGCCGAGGAGGCTGGCACGACCCCTGACCAGATGCCTCAGAAACCCAAGATGCCCTACCAGCACTACGGATCCGCCGTCCCCCTGGTGCTCCCCGACCGGACCTGGCCCAACCACCGGACGACGGTGGCGCCGCGCTGGGTGAGCGTGGACCTGCGCGACGGCAACCAGGCCCTCGTCGACCCGATGGACCCGGAAAGGAAGCTGGCACTCTTCAAGACCCTGGTCGAGGTGGGCTTCAAGGAGATCGAGGTCGGTTTCCCCTCCGCGTCCCAGACCGATTTCGAGTTCCAGCGAATGATCATCGAAGAAGGGCTGATCCCCGACGACGTCGAGATCCAAGTTCTGGTGCAGTGCCGGGACGAGCTGATCGCGCGGACGTTCGCGTCGCTCGAAGGTGCGCGACGTGCCGTGGTGCACTTCTACAACTCGACCTCCACGCTCCAGCGCCGGGTGGTCTTCAAGCAGGACCGGGCGGGAATTGTCGACATCGCGCTGCACGCGGCGCGCCTCTGTCGGAAGCTCGAGGCTACGGTCCCAGGTACCCGGATCCGCTACGAGTACTCGCCAGAGAGCTTCACCGGCACTGAGCCGGAGTTCGCGGTCGAGATCTGCGAGGCCGTCATGGACGTCATCGAGCCCACGCCGGAGCATCCAATGATCGTGAACCTGCCGGCGACGGTCGAGATGTATGGCCCCCACGTCTACGCGGACGTGATCGAGTGGTTCGGCCGGACCATCCGGAACCGGGAGAGTCTCGTGCTGAGCGTCCATCCGCACAACGACCGCGGGACCGCCGTCGCTGCTGCCGAGCTGGCCGTTCTCGCAGGCGCCGAACGCGTCGAGGGGACGCTGTTCGGAAACGGCGAGAGGACCGGCAACGTCGACATCGTCACGCTGGCGATGAACCTCTTCTCCCAAGGTGTCGACCCCGAGCTCGACTTCTCCGACATCGACAAGGTGCGTCGGGTCGCCGAGCACGCGACCCGGATGCCGGTGCATCCGCGCCACCCCTATGCGGGCGATCTGGTCTACACCGCATTCTCCGGATCTCACCAGGACGCGATCAAGAAAGGCATGGCGGCGATCGGTGATCGCTACGACCAGTGGGAGGTTCCGTACCTGCCGATCGACCCGAAGCACACGGGCCGAACGTACGAGGCGATCATCCGGGTGAACAGCCAGTCCGGGAAGGGCGGCGTCGCGTACCTCATGGACACCGAGCACGGGCTCGACCTTCCGCGCCGCCTCCAGGTGGAGTTTTCTCGCACGGTGCAGGCGGTGACCGAGGCGACCGGCACCGAGATCCGCCCCGCCGAGTTGTGGGAAGTCTTCACGGGCACGTACCTCCCGGACGACGCAGGCATACGGCTGGTCGGCAACGAGGTCACCACCGGCAGCGGCCGTACCAGGGTCGTGGCACAGCTGCTCGTCGACGGCGTCCACCGCACGGTGCAGGGCGTCGGGAACGGGCCGATCGACGCGCTCGTCGCGGGGCTGCGATCCGAGCTCGGCATCGCTTTCGAGGTGCGCGACTACAGCGAGCACGCCCTGACCTCGGGAAGCGGGGCTTCTGCGGTCGCCTACGTCGAGGCGGAGGGACCTGGCGGAGAGAGATGGTGGGGCGTGGGGATGGACTCGTCGATCCTCGACGCGTCGCTCGCGGCGGTTGTCAGCGCGGCGAACCGGGCGCCGCAGACGGCGAGGGAGGCGTAGCCGACGACGGGAGCCACGACGCCCGCCGGGACTCGAATGCGGCGATGTGGTCCTCGTAGCGGAGCGTGAGCCCGATGTCGTCCCAGCCGTGCAGCAGTCGCTGACGCGTGAACTCGTCGAGCGTGAACGACGCGTGGATGTCGCCGCACTCCACGGTCCCACGCTCGACGTCCACCGAGACGAGCAACGACGGGTCCGCCGAGACCGCGTCGAGGATGGCCCGGTCGACCTCCGGGGTGACCTGCACCGGCACCAAGCCCTGCTTCGTGCAGTTGTTCCGGAAGATGTCACCGAAGCTCGAGGCGATGACCGCTTCGAAGCCGTAGTCCATGAGCGCCCAGACCGCGTGCTCGCGCGACGACCCCGTTCCGAAATTGGCGGCGGCGACGAGCACGGTGGCGCCGGCGTAGGCAGGGTCGTTCAGTACGAAGCCGCGATCGTCGCGCCACTCGGCGAACAGGCCCTTACCGAAGCCGGTCCGCTCCACGCGCTTCAGCCAGTCCGAGGGGATGATCTGGTCGGTGTCCACGTCGGACCGATCGAGGGGGACTGCCCGGCCAGTGACCACCGTGACGGGCTTCATCGTGTCGCGTGCTCCTCGAGGTCGGCCGGGGCTGCGAAGTGACCCGCCACGGCGGTGGCGGCGGCGACCGCGGGGGAGACGAGGTGCGTCCTGCCGCCACGGCCCTGCCGGCCTTCGAAATTCCGATTGGAGGTGGACGCGCAGCGCTCGCCTGGAGCGAGCTTGTCCGGGTTCATGCCGAGGCACATCGAGCACCCTGGCTCGCGCCACTCGAACCCTGACGCGAGGAACACCCTGTCGAGCCCCTCCTTCTCGGCCTGTGCCTTTACACGATGCGATCCGGGGACCACGAGTGCCCGGATGCGGTCGTGCACACGACGGCCGTCGAGCACGGCGGCTGCCGCTCGGAGGTCCTCGATGCGCGAGTTCGTGCAAGAGCCGATGAACACGGTGTCGACCGGGATGTCCCGGAGCAGCGTGCGCGGCGTGAGCCCCATGTAGGCGAGCGCCCGAGCGGCCGCGTCACGGGCGCCGGCGTCTGCGAGCTCGTCGGGGTCGGGCACCGCACCGTCGATGGTGGCTACCTGCGCAGGGTTCGTACCCCAGGTGACGTACGGCGAGAGCGCCGTCGCGTCGATGTGGACCTCTTTCGCGAAGGACGCACCGACGTCGGTGGGGAGCGAGCGCCACCACTCGAGCGCTTCCTCCCACGCGCGTCCCTTCGGTGCGTACGGGCGACCTTCCACGTAGGCGAACGTGGTGTCGTCGGGCGCCACCATGCCGGCGCGCGCCCCGGCCTCGATCGTCATGTTGCACAGCGTCATCCGGCCCTCCATCGAGAGAGCCTCGACCGCCTCGCCCCGGTACTCGACGACGTGACCGAACCCGCCACCGGTCCCGATGCGGCCGATCGTCGCGAGCGCCAGGTCTTTCGCCGTCACCCCATCGGGCGCCCGTCCTTCGAACGTGATCGCCATCGGGGACGGTCGCACCTGGGGGAGCGTCTGGGTGGCCAGCACGTGCTCCACCTCGCTGGTCCCGATCCCGAAGGCGAGCGCACCCAGCGCCCCGTGGGTGGAGGTGTGGCTGTCGCCGCAGACCACGGTCATCCCGGGCTGCGTGATGCCGAGCTCGGGGCCGATCACGTGGACGATCCCTTGGTCGGGGTCGCCCATCGGGAAGCACCGGATCCCGAATTCGGCGCAGTTGGCGTCGAGAACCTCGAGCTGGCGCGCCGAGACGGGGTCGGTCACGGTGTTTCCGGTGGTCGGGACGTTGTGGTCGGCGGTCGCCAGCGTGAGGTCCGGTCTGCGCACCGGCCGCCCGGCCAAGCGGAGCCCGTCGAAGGCCTGAGGCGAGGTCACCTCGTGGACGAGGTGGAGGTCGATGTAGAGGAGATCCGGCTCGTCGCCGCCCGTGCGGACGACATGCGCGTCCCACACCTTCTCGAACAGCGTGCGGCCGGCCGGAGCGTGGCCGGCGGCGCCCTGCCCGGCGGCACCCTGGCCGGCGGCGCCCTGCCCGGCGGCACTCTGCCCGGCGGCACCCTGCCCGGCGGCACCCTGCCCGGCGGCACCCTGTGGTGCTGTCGGCTCGGTCAAGCCCCTACCCTCACGATCTCGACGGTGAGCCTGCCGCCTGGTGCGTCGTATTCCACCTTGTCACCGGAGGTCTTTCCGATCAGCGCCTGTCCAAGAGGCGCACTCGGGGAGACCACGGGCATGTCTCCGTGCCGCTCCTCGATGGAGCCGACGAAGAAGTCCTGAGTGTCCTCCTCGCCTTCGTAGCGCAGCGTGACGACCGTTCCCTGCGAGACCGTTCCGTCGGCTGCCGCGCCGGCTTCCACGATCTTGGCGTTCTTCAGGAGTGCCTGGAGCTGGCGGATCCGCGACTCCATCTTGCCCTGGCTGTCCTTGGCCGCGTGGTAGTCGCCGTTCTCAGAGAGGTCGCCGAGCGCGCGAGCCGACTCGATCGCGTTGGCGATCTCCACCCGCCCGCGCGTGGTCAGGTCCTCGAGCTCGGCCTGCAGCCGCTCGTACGTCTCCGGCGTGAGGCGCGCCGGCTCGGCGCCGGAAGCGTCGGTCATGGCCCAACACTACCGCCCGCCCTGGGGGGCCTCGTGCGCGAGACTGCCTGGAGGGAGGAGGGGGAGCCCGATGCCATACGCAGGGACGAAGGATGTGGACCGGCATGCCGCCCGATGGTTCGGTTGCGTCGGCGCGGCGGGGATGGCGGTGCTCGGCGTGCTCGGAGGCGCGCTGCTCCCCGGGTCCGCCGCGGGAGGAGCGGCCCCACACGTGTCATCACAGACGGGAGCGGCGACGGTCGGGACGCGGGCAGGTGGGCCCGTGGCTGCCACGCGGGAGGGCGGCGCAGCAGCCGGGGACCCCGTGCTCCAGCAGGTCTGGCGAGCGACGCTCACAGACGGGCCGAGCGGTGAGATCGCTCTCTCCTCGCCCGACCTTGCCACATTGACAGGCGGACCCTCGGTCGTCTTCGGTGACCGCTCCGGGCGCGTCTACGCGCTCAATCTGGCGACGGGGACCGCAGTTGCAGGCTGGCCCAAGGACGTCGGCGCCCCTGTGACATCCACCCCGTCGGTCGTCCAGGCACCCGGGACAGCCCACGACACGGTGCTCGTGGGCACTGGTGACGCCGGCGTTCCCTGCGCGGGCGGGTACGAGTGGCTGCTGCCGAGCGGTGCCGCAGCGCTCGTGCGCGGGCCGAACCCGTCCACCGACCCGGTGTGCGCCGCCGACGGGGTCGAGGCGTCGATGGCGGTCGGAACACTCGGAGGGGTCACCGGGGCGGTCGCCGGCACGCTCGGCCAGGAGACCTACGCCATGAACGTGACGACCCGGGCGGTGCTGCCAGGGTTCCCCTGGTTCCAGGCCGACTCGAATTTCGCCACGCCTGCGATCGCCGACGTCGTGGGAGACGGAGCCAACCAGATCATCGAGGGGGGTGCGTCGACCGCGGGCCAGGCGTACGGGAAGCAGTACACGAACGGCGGCCACATCCGGATCCTGAGTGCCTCGGGGGGCCTGCTCTGCGTCGACACAACCGACGAGTCCATCAACTCCTCTCCGGCCGTCGGGCAATTCCTCGCCGGGACAGCCACCGGCATCGTGGCGGGGACGGGACCGACATATCCGGCAGCGTCGCAGCACGACCAGGTCATCGCGGTCGACGCCGGCTGCCATCAGGTCTGGGCGCGGACGCTCGCGGGCACAACCGGCTACGAGAGCCCCGCGCTGGCCGACGTGCTCGGAAACGGCCAGCTCCAGGTCGTCGTGACCACACACTCCGGCGGCGTCTACGCGCTCGACGGGGCGAACGGTGCGACGCTCTGGCACGCACAGCTCGCGCACGACATCTTCGGCTCGCCGGTCACCGCGGCGCTCGGCACAGGCCACCAGGACGTCGTCGTCGCCACGATCAACGGGTTCGACCTTCTCACAGGCACCGACGGGGCGGTGATCGACGCGACAGTCCTCGTCACAACGGGGTTCCAGAACGCACCGCTCGTCACCAGAGACCCCAATGGGACGATCGGCATCACGGTGGCGGGCTACCAGCCCGACGACAGCGTCGTGGCGCACTACGAGATCGCCACATCCAACGGTGCGAACGTCGACAGCCCGGGCACCTGGCCCCAGTTCCACCACGACCCGCAGCTCACCGGGAACGCAGACGCGCCGATCGTGACGCCGTTCTCGACATATTCGAGGATCGCGGGGAGCACACCGGACGCGACCGCAGCAGCGGAGCTGGAGCACCAGTTCGACGCTTCCGCCGGGCACTGTCCGGGCACGATCGCCTCCACACGCCCTGTCGTGCTCGCGACGGACGAGACCTATCCCGATGCGCTCGCCAGTGCGCCGCTCGCCCGCAGCCTCGGCACCGGAACCCTGCTCACTCCACCCACCCAGCTCTCGGTCCCCGCGGCGGCTGCCATCTCGAAGGAGGGCATCACGCACGTCGTCGTCGTGGGTGGGCCGCTCGCGGTGAGCACATCGGTCGTCGCAGCGCTCGAGGCGACGCCAGCGACGGCGTGCGGGGGCGGAGCGGGGAGCGGGAGCCCTATCACCGTCACACGCATCGCCGGTGTGACGGCGTACGGAACCGCCGCGGACCTCGCTCAGGCAGCGGCAGCCGGCGGCGTCGGCAGCCTCGACCTCTCCGGCGCGTACCGGGGCACCAACGCGACAGGAGGCGACGGCCGCTTCAACGGCACCTCTGGGAGCGCGTCGGTCGCACCCGTCTCGAGCGGTGCGCTCAGCACCGCGGTGCTGGCGACCGGCACCGGGTTCCAGGATGCCGAAGCGGCCAGCACCCTCGCCTACGCGGACCGCCTCCCCATCCTCCTCACCACGCCGAGCTCCCTCTCGCCTCAGGCGGCCGACGAGATCTCCGGGCTCGGGATCGCCCAGGTCGTGGTCATGGGCGGGCCGCTCGCGGTCTCCGACGCCGTCGTGGCAGCGCTCCAAGGCATGGGCGTCTCGGTGCTAAGGGTCGCGGGTCACGACGCGACGGGGACGGCCACGCAGCTCGCCCGGCTCGAGACGTCCCCGGCGCCGACAGGGGCCGGCTGGCGAGGGACCGGCGGCCTCACGGTGGCCCAGGGACAGTACTTCGGCGACGGCGTCGCCGGAGCCGTGGTGGCTGCGGACGGGCCCTCTTGCGGTGCTCCCGAGCCGCTCGTCCTCACGGAGAGCCCTACGATGGTCGGCTCGCCGCTCGGCATCTTCCTTCACATGGCGGGCACGACAGGGCTCGGAGGCGTTGTCGTGACGCACCTCACGGTCTTCGGCGGACCGCTCGCGCTCCCCGCTCAGACCGTGGGCGAGATGGGCGCCGACCTGTGAGCCTGATGGTGCAGTCGGGCCTTCCGGCGTCGGTTGACGCCAGCTCGCTGCCTACGGGAGACTGGGCCGTGATGACCGGCGTGTTCCCGCCCCAGGTAGCCATCGTCTAGGCGCGCTCGACCTGCCGTGCGTGCCGTCGACCGTCCACCTGGTGGACGGTCGACGTGCGTCCGGGGTCCTCGCCGGCGACCGGGCGCAGCAGACCCCGACCGCCAGACTCCGACCGCCAGACTCCGACCGCCAGACTCCGACCGCCAGACCCCGACCGCCAGACCAGACCCCGACAAGCAAAGTCTGAGATCCTGATGACCATGCAGACCGCACCATCCCGACCCACCGACGCCTCGGCTGCGCAGCCAGGGGCCCAGCACGACGAGGCCTCCCGATCCCCGCGCGCCCCGCACCGCGTGGCGGTCATCGGCGGGGACGGCATCGGGCCCGAGGTGGTCGCCGAAGCGCTCAAGGTCGTCAGGGCTGCGGGCGTGCCGCTCGAGACGGCGGAGTACGACCTGGGTGCCAGCCGATATCGGAGGACGGGAGAGACCCTTCCGGACTCGGTCCTCGAGGAGCTCCGAGGGTACGACGCGATCCTGCTCGGTGCCGTAGGGCCCGCGCTGGGGGACACCACGGTCGCGTCGGGAGTGCTCGAGCGGGGCCTCTTGCTGCGGCTGCGCTTCGAGCTCGATCTCTACGTGAACCTCCGCCCGTTCCGCGCGGTGCCGGGCTCGGTGGCTGCGCGTGCCGCTGACGGAGCCACGGTCGACTTCGTGGTGGTCCGGGAGAACACCGAGGGTGCGTACGCCGGCGAGGGAGGGTTCCTCCGCAAGGGGACGCCCGACGAGGTGGCGACCCAGGGCTCCGTCAACACGCGCATGGGGGTCGAGCGGATCGTCCGGTTCGCGTTCGAGCTCGCCGAGCGGAGGGATGCCCGGCAGGTGACGCTCGCGCACAAGACGAACGTGCTCAACTTCGCGGGCGACCTGTGGAAGCGCACGTTCGACGCGGTTGCGGCCGAGCACCCGAAGGTCGCGACGGCCTACCAGCACGTGGACGCCGCGTGCATCCACATGGTCGAGCACCCCGACAGCTACGACGTGATCGTCACCGACAACCTCTTCGGGGACATCATCACCGATCTGGCCGGCGCGCTCTGCGGCGGTATCGGGTTCGCGGCCTCCGCCAACCTCCACCCCGGTTCGGTCTCGATGTTCGAGCCGGTCCACGGTGCCGCGCACGACATCGCAGGGACGGGCCGTGCGAACCCGACGGCCGCGATCGCCTCGGCGGCGCTCATGCTCGAGCACCTCGGTGAGGCGGAAGCCGCCCGGCGGATCCATGAGGCCGTGCAGAGCTTCGTGGAGGCCGCCGCGCCGTCGCAGGGCGACGTGGCGCCCGGTAGCCATGCTCCGATTCCTTCGACCACCGCCGCCATTGGCGACGCGATCGCAGAGAGGCTGTAACGGTGCCGATCACCCCCACGAAGAAGATCTGGATGGACGGCGAGCTCGTCGACTGGGCCGACGCCAGGATCCACGTGCTCTCGCACACGCTGCACTACGGCTCGGGGGTCTTCGAGGGCATCCGCGCCTACCCGACCTCGCAGGGGGTGGCCGTCTTCCGCCTCGCCGACCACATCCGCAGGCTTGTCGCGTCGGCGCGCATCATGATGATCGACGTCCCCTTCAGCGTCGACGAGCTCGTCGACGCGACGGTGGAGGTCGTGCGCGTGAACGACGTGCATGACGGCTGCTACATCCGTCCGCTGGTCTATCTCGGCTACGGCGAGATGGGTCTGAACCCGCTCCCCTCGCCGGTCAACGTCTCGATCGCCACGTGGCCCTGGGGCACGTACCTCGGCGAGGAGGCGCTCGAGCGAGGCGTGTCGGTCAAGATCAGCTCCTGGCGCCGGCACGATCCCAACGCGGTCCCGACCGCGGCGAAGGGCGTCGGCATGTACGTGAATTCCTCGCTCGCCAAGGTCGAGGCGTTGAAGGCCGGCTACGACGAGGCCGTGTTGCTCACCCCGGACGGCCGGGTGAGCGAGTGCACCGGCGAGAACATCTTCATCGTGCGCGACGGCATCCTCGTCACGCCGCCCACGTCCGACGCAGGAGCGCTCGACGGGATCACCCAGGACACCGTCGAGGTCCTCGCGCACGACATGGGGATCGAAGTCCGCCACGAGTCGCTCGTCCGCACCGACCTCTACCTGGCCGACGAAGCGTTCCTCACCGGCACGGCCGCGGAGCTGACCCCCATCCGCGCCGTCGACGATCGCGTCGTGGGCTCGGGTGCCGCTGGGCCGATCACCGCCGAGCTCCAGCAGGCCTACTTCTCCACGGTGCGCGGCCAGCTGGAGCGATACAAGGACTGGCTCCACCTCGTGGAGTGAGCCTCGGGGCGGTAACCTCGTGGCGTCATGACTCAGCCGAGCTTCGTCCCCATCTCCGAAGCCGACCAGGTGCGGCCGGCGCTCCGCCTGGAAGAGCCGCGCCGATGGATGGCGTACCGACCGGCGGAGCTGCGCTTCCCGGTACGCACCGGCGGGAGGAACCGCGGGCACCCCGGTCCGGACCAGGGGTACGCGCTGGCGCTGGCCCACCGGTTCGCTGACCGGCTGCGGCTCAGATCGGGGGAGTCGGAAGAGGACGTGGTCGTGGGCGCTGCGCTGATCGCCGCTCGCCGCGGGGCGCTCTTCGGACGGGCGCCGACCGTGCACGACGTCGAGGCTGCACTGGCGTTGTGGGGCTTCCTCGACGAGGACCCGCCCGAGGGGCTCCTCGAGGCTCGCCGTCTGGCCTTCTCCTCCGTTGCGCACGACTACGCCGTCCAACGCGCCCTTGTCGACCGGGTGCCCGAGGACGTCCTCCGCCTCTCGGCGTCGGAGATCGCGGCTCGCCGTGAGGAGTGGGAGGTCCTCGTCGGCGCCTGAGCGCTGCCCAGGCCATCCGAGCCGATGATCCGTAGGATCGCGTCATGACCTTTGTGCTCACCGAAGTCCAACGCGAGTTCCGCGACACGATGCGCAGGTTCTGCGAGGAGCGCATCGCGCCGAACGCTGCTGAGGCCGATCGCACGGCGGCGTTTCCGCGGAAGTCCTTCGACGCGTGCCGCGAGCTGGAGCTCCCCTCACTCGGGATCCCCGTCGAGTACGGCGGGGCAGGTGCCGACACGGTGACCCAGGCGATCATGGCCGAAGAGCTGGGGAGGGTCTGCGCGTCGACCTCGGTGACGTTGCTCATCTCCAAGCTCGGCATGCTCCCGGTGATCAACTGGGGCTCGGAGGAGCTCAAGCGCAAGTACCTCCCTCGAGTCGCGTCCGGTGAGGCTCAGGCGAGCTACTGCCTCTCGGAAGCCGACGCAGGGAGCGACGTGGCGGCGATGTCCGCACGAGCCGTCAAAGACGGGGACAGCTACGTCATCACGGGCAGCAAGTACTGGATCACGAACGCCGGCATCTCGGATACCTACACGGTCTTCGCCAAGACCGACCCTGATGCCGGCCGCCGCGGGATCTCCTGCTTCGTCGTCGAGGCGGATTGGGGGGTGAAGGTCGCCAAGCTCGAGGACAAGCTCGGTCTGCGAGGAAGCCCGACTGGCGAGGTGGTCCTGGACGAGGTGCGCGTCCCGGCCGAGAACCTCGTCGGGGAAGAGGGTCGCGGCTTCCAGATCGCTATGCACACCATGGACCGGAGCCGCCCCACGATCGGGGCGCAGGCGGTCGGCATCGCCCAGGGCGCCATCGACCACGCGGTTGCCTACATGAAGCAGCGCCACGCGTTCGGCGCGCCGATCGCCGACCTCCAGGCACTGCGCTTCATGATCGCCGACATGGCCATGCGGACCGAAGCCGCGCGCACTCTCGTCTACCGCGCCTGCTCGCTCGCCGACGACGACCCGACCGGGGAGCTCAGCACGGTGGGCGCGATGGCGAAGTGCTTTGCCTCCGACACCGCGATGTCGGTGACGACGGACGCGGTCCAGCTGCTCGGGGGCTACGGCTACACGAAGGACTTCCCCCTCGAGCGCTTCATGCGGGATGCGAAGATCACCCAAATCTACGAGGGGACCAACCAGATCCAGCGCGTCGTGATCGCGCGCAGCGTTCTCGGAGCGCAGTCGAAGTAGCCCGGCCGGGCTCGCCCCCTTTCGGTGCCCGCCAGGGCGTCGGCGTCGGCGCCGACGCCGCACCGCAGGGCCTATGCGTTGGCCGACCACCGTGCGGTCGTGCGTGGCATGTTCCCCAGGCGGCCAATGGCCGGTGCCGGTGAGGTCCTCTCGCGGCGGAGGCCGACCCACATGCACAGGGCGAGCAGCACCCACAACGGGCCGCTGTTCGGGTCCGTCCCCTGTCCGGTCAGGATCCCCCCGAACGCCTCACCGAAGACCCAGATCCCGATCGCAAGGACGATGGAGATCACAAGGGCGACACGTGGCAGGATGCGCAGGGCGACAGCGGTGCCGACTGCGAGCATCACGAGGGCGAGAAGCGAGTCGATCCACGGCCCCGTGCCCTTCAGCACGTCGGAGGTGCGCATGAGCACGCTGTGGAGCGCCCCGGGTTCCCCTGCTGAAGCCGACGAGATCACGGAGGACACCGCATCTCGACGTTGGTTCGGGGGTTCGAGCAAGAGGAATGCAGAGAGCGCCCACAGCGTTGCCCACGCGCCCCGAGCGAAGCGGCTGGCGAGCAGCGGAGCCGGTGCGTCGTCTCCGGGCCACACGAGGAGCCCGACCACGACGTAGAGCGCGACCGCACCGGGGGCACCCGAGAGCGGCGACGCGCCCGTGAGCACGCCGCCGAGCCCCTCGCCCAGCCACCAGACCGCTGCTGCCCATGCGAAGGAGCCAGCGAGCACGAGGCGGAGGAGGGATGCTCGCCGCGTCAGCGAGCCGGTGATGATGCCGATACCGAGGAGCAGCTGGATCGTCGCGAAGAGCGCGTTCCACGTTGCGATCTCAGGCACCATCGCGTGCGCGATGGAGAGCGCCGGATGCGAGACGAAGCCGATGTTCCCTGCTGCGCTCGGCGCGAGCACGCCGGTCACGAAGGCCTTGGTGAACATGTAGGGCTGGAGCTGCAGCGCCCCGTCGAGCAGCCAGATCGCCCCGAGCGCCGACTGGAGTGCCTGGACGTGCCGGGTGCTCAGGCAGGCCGTGGCGCTGGACCGAGATGCCTGCGTTGCCTGCGTTGCCTGCGTTCGCACCCCTACGGCGTTCACTTGGCTCTTCCTTCCCCGGACGGGCTCTGCCCTGCTGCGCTCTGGGTGAAGCGCATACGCGCTCGTACCACGATCGCGACGAGGACGACCCACAAGACGACCAGGATCGAGAGCAGGACGCCGACCACCCACTGACCGAGCCGCCCGTCGGTTCGGCGTGCCTGGCCGAGCTGGGTGGCGAGCTGCTCGCGCGCTCGGCTCGACGCACGCGCAGACGTCGTGGTCGCTTGCCGGGTGCGCTCGCTGGCTGCGGTACCGGATGCGGCACCGGTGCGGGCTTGCCTGAGAAGGGTCGAGGCATCCGGCGGGCTGGGCTCGGTCGCAGTCCCGGTTCGGTCACGGACCAAGAGGCCGGGCCGGGCCGTCCATGCGACGGCTGGTCGTGGGAGTGGTGCCGCCGCGGCTGCCGCGGCGGCCGGGATCCCGAGCACGGCGGCGAGGACCGCCGCCGTAGCAGCCAGGCGCGCGGCCCACCGGGACCGTGGCCGGTGACCGTGCCGGATCTCACTCATCGTCGTCGTCCCCTTGCGTCTCGCCATGGTCAAGAGCGCTGACAGGAGCCCCGCCCCCGGCATGGAGCCGAACGACCGGGCCTGCGGCCTTGGTGGTGGTCGTCGTCTCCGCGCGTTCGGCCGCAGCGGCCAGCTCCTCCATCTCGGCGACGGGCAGGATCGGCACGAGGCGAAAGACGATGAGCAAGAGCAGAGGGATCGCTGCGGCCATTGCCACCGTGATCGAGATGGACACCCACGTGAAGTGGTAGGTCCCCCAGCCCAACCCGAGTGCACCTGTGGGGCCGAACGGCGAGCGCACCAACGGCTCGGTCGCGGGAGGGATGACGATGACGAGGCGCTTGACCCACATCGCTGCGAGGACGAGCCCCGCTGCCGTCACGACGCCGGTGGCGTTGCGGGTGCGCCGGAACATGAAGATGAGGATCGGCACCAGACCACCCGCGACGAAGTAGAACCAGAACGGCATCCAGTACCGTCCGAGGAGCGTCTGGTAGACCCACGCAGCGTTGCCGGTGGTGTTCGAGTAGCTGTCGATCAAGTACTCCGTGAAGGTCAGGTAGAGGTATGCCGCCCCCAGAGCCACCATGATGAAGCCGAGGCGAACGAGGTGGCGGCGTTCGATGAAGGCCTCGAGATGGAAGAGCCGGCGGGCTCCAGCCACCACCACGACCACCAGCGCCACACCCGAGTACAGCGCAGCGACCACGAAGTACACCGGGAAGATCGTCTCGAGGTAGCCGGGCCGGGAAGAGGAAGCGAAGGCGAAGCTGAGCACGGAGTGCACGGAGACGGCCATCGGGATGACCATGATCGCCACGAGGCCGATCGCGCCCGCAAGAAGCCGACGCTGGGAAAGGCTGCCGTTGTAGTTGCCGGCAAGGACCCTGTAGGCGCGGTAGAGGAGCTTTCTTCCCGGCGAGGTCTGAAGCCGGGCGAGGCGATCCGCCCCGATCGAGAGGTCGGCAATGAGGGGCAGGTAGAAGAAGACACACGTCGCCAGCAGGTACGTGGACACGGCGAAGAAGTCCCACAGGATCGGCGACGACAGGTTCCAGTACGGGGGCCAGATGAGCTCCCACAGCTTCCACGAGCTCCCCAGGTGCGGGACGATGAAAAGCATCCCGATGGGCAGGGTCACGAGCGCGGTCGCCTCCGCGATCCGGGTGAGCGGTGCGCGCCAAGTGGTCTTGGTGATCCGCAGGATGGCCGAGACCACGGCCCCGCCATAGCTCACGCCGATGAACGTGACGAGGTTTGCCTCGTAGATCGCCCAGAATGCCTGGTTGTTGTAACCAGCGGATCCGAGACCTGTCCGAAGCTGCACGATCCATGCGGAGAAGCCGAGAGCGACAACGGCGCTCAGCGCGCCGACCGCGGGCCAGAACCACTTCGGGCGGACCAGGATCGGGCGCATGGCCGCGGAACGGACCGTCTCGATCGCGGGTGGTGGTGCCTCCGAGTCGGTCGTTTCCTCCACTGGTTCGAGAATGCCGGGGCGCCAGTCTTGCTGAGGCGAGTGAAGGGGTTCGACGCGAGAGCTCACGCGACCTCCTTGTCCGTGTCCAGTGTCTGACCGTGACCGGTGATGTACCAGACGCGAGGATGGGTGCCGAATGTTGTCTTGAACCGAATCGCTGTGTTCTCGGTGAGGAACTTGGAGAGGGTCACAACGTTGCCGATGCCGTTGACCGCGATGTCGCTCTCGAGGTCACCCATGTAGATGACCCCCATGGGGCAGTAGCTGGCGCACTCTGGGATCCGCCCGGACGGCAGCATCGCCGCACAGAAGACGCACTTTCCTACGGTGCCTTCGACCTGGGGAACCGGCCAGGCGGGTTCCTGGGGGAATGGTTGGCGAGGCGCCGGCACCGGAGCGCTCCAGTTGAAGTAGCGGGCCTGGTAGGGGCAGGCGTTCATGCAAATCCGCGTCCCGACGCAACGCTGCTGTGTCACGAGGACGAGGCCCTCGGCGGTCCGGAAGTTCGCCGATACCGGGCACACCGGGACGCAGGCGGGGTCCTCGCACATCATGCAGGGGCGCGGCATGTAGTACTGCTCGCCGGATTCGGACTGCATCGTGAAGACGTGGATCCAGGTCTGGTCCTGGTGCAGGTAGTGGTATCGCTCGCAGGCGGTGGTGCACGCCTTGCAGCCGTTGCAGTACCGCAGGTCGATCACCATCGCCCACTGGTGGGCGGCCGTCGCGCCCGTCTGGGCGCTACCCGTGTCCCTGTGCGAGGGTGCCGCGGCCGAGGGAGCGGATCGGGAGATCAGTGCTCCGCCCACCGAGCCGACAGCTGCCAGACCCACGCCGCTTGCCGCTGCGCCGAGGAACCGGCGTCGGGACAGTTGTCGCTGCTTGCCGGTGGTGACCGTGACCGGCTGCTGGTGCGCCGACGGGACCGGAGCCCGGTGGGTCTCGTCTTGCTCTTGTTCGTCTGCGCTCATGCCCTTCCTCTTCTGTGTGTATCTCGTCGTGCGTGGGCGTCCCGCGCCCCGTCCAGTGCCGCGGCGCGGACCGAGACGTGGCGAGCGAGCGTGGGTCGTTCAGGCGAGGACGTGGACCCGTCCTTCCATCCAGCCCATCACCGACATGGCACCCCCCATCGAATTGGGCCCCGAGCCGCACGGTGCGTAGCACTGCCAGACGAAGGCGCCAGTGCGCTGCGCGACGAAGCGGGCGGTCACGGTGACCGATCCCCCCGCCGGCGCGGCGGGGACGGGCAGGTTCAGTCCTAGCCCGACGACGGTGAAGGTATGGGCGATCTGTGTGTTGGGCACCGAGCGGACGGTCTTCCCGTCGACGCTCTCGGTTCCCGAGACGGTTCCGCTCACGGCGTCGAACATGGTTTGCACACCGCCGAGTGGCGCGGTGCCTGTGTCGTAGCTCTTGATCCGCAGCACCACGGTCTGGCCCACGTGGACCGTCCAGAACGGGTTCGTGTAGCGGGGCCAACCTGGATGCCCGTCCATTGCCCCGGTCTCGATGGTCATCGACTCGACCACCGTGCCCCTCGTCGCGACGTGCGCGACGGTGTTGGGCGGCTTGACCGCGTCGCGCAGGCCCAAGGCGATCCCGGCGACGGCGAAGACCGACGCGAAGAGCCCGACCAGGATGCCTGCGAGGACCAGCACGACGAACACGGGTCCCTTCGATCGCCAGTTGTCTCGGCTCATCTAGCTCACCACCGTCACTTCGCCCTTCATGTACCCGACGTGGCTCATCACCCACGGGCCGCACGGGATGTCGCAGTACCACTGGTAGGTGCCAGGTCCAGGTGCGTGGAAGCGGAAGGTCGTGGTCGCGTCGGCGCGGATCGCGACATCGAGGCCGAGCTTGGGCGCGTCGAAGGTGTGGGGACCTGTGTCGTGGTTGACGACCACCACCTCGATCTCGGTGTGCGCCTTGACCGAGAACAGGATCGGGGCTCCTACCGTGCCACTCGGGCCCACGTACACCGGCTCTGTGCCCCCGGGGGTCTCCTCGTCGTCGATGGACACGTGGATGACCGCCGACGGCGCGGCGATATGACTGCCCTCGGATCCAGCAGCGCTCGATACCCACGGGCGCCCGCCCGCGACCGTCGCAGGCGGCATGTCCGGCACCTCGGGTCGCGCTCGGAAGGCGGACTGGGAGTAGGGGGTGGTTCCGCTGCGCACCCCGTTGGTGGAGGCGCCTCCGCACGCTGCGATCCCGGTGCCGGCCAGGACGGCCAGGGCACCGCCGAGCGCCATTCTGCCCGCAACATCTCTACGACGACGTGCGGTCAGCCCTCCTTCGAGCTGCGTGCGCTCGGACGGCGCGGTCGGCTGGGCCGTGGAGCGCCGTCGCGGTGTTCGGCGGTGACCGCGAGGGATCCCAGCGGGGCTGCGACCGCGATGGCGGGCAGGAGAACGGAGCACATGGGGCACAGATTCAGAGTGTGAATGGCTGCGGCACCGCGGGGAACCAGGAAAACAGGGAAACCGGGCACGGGAATTCCACGGACGCCATCTCCGTGGGACCCGGGAGCGGTGCCGGGGACGGTGCCGGCGACGGCCGGGAAAGGTCGGGGACGGCTGGGATGCATGTGGGCAAGTAAGGCGGTGCTGACGCCTCAGGGCCACCGTGAACAGGGGGATCAGGTCACGAGACGCTCAGCCCGCGGCGTTCAGGAGAAGGCGTTGGTCGCGGGGGCAAAGTCAGAGGGGATCCCTCTCGGCCGGTATCGATGGCGCGATCCCTGACAGGATGTCCGTACCCCGAGATCGAGGTGGCGCGAGCTCACTCGGGGTCGGCCAGGTCGACTGCCGGCAGGTCACGGACCTCGTCCTTGGCGAGGCTGAGCCGGACGCCACCGTCGACGCCGGTCACGGCGCTCATCGGGATGGCGACCTGCTTCTTGCCCCACAGGTGCCCTTCGTCGAGGAGGAAGTGGGTGACTCGATGATCGCTCGGGTCGATCACCAGCCCCTTGACCTTGCCGATCGGGCCGTCGGTCGCGTGGACATGCTCGCCACGGCGCACCTCCACCTCGCCAGGAGGGACGCGGTCCGAGGTGATCGGCTGGGGACTGCCCATCCCCATACCGCCCATGCCGCCCATGCCGCCCATGCCGCCCGCCCCCAGTCCACCCGCGCCGCCCATCCCGAGGCCGTAGTAGGGCTGGGAGAGCATCTGATCCTGCGCGTAGCCCCATTGGCCACTTGCTCCTGGCAGGAACCGGGTCTCTTCGGCATCGTCGAGGGCCTCGAACTGCGCCATCGTGCAGCGCAAGTGGATCTCGGTGCTCGAAGAGCTCACGAGATCGATCGGAACGAGGCGGCCCAGCCCTTCGCGGTGCTTTGCTTCGACGACGAGGTGGGTGAGCACTCTGGCGACGGGATCGACCACCACGCGTCGCAGTTCTCCGCAGGCGCCGTCGGTGCAGGACACGCTGCTTCCGATGATGAACTGGGCGTGTTCGACCGCCTTGTGCAGATCGTCGGCTTTCGAGGCTTCTGCCGTCATGTCGTCTCCCTTGCATCCTTGGTGTCGCGGGTCCTACGAGTCTGCCGTGCTGCGTCGGCGCCACCCGGACAGCACGAGGACGGTCGCACGTCCTCGTGCACCCTGCGCAGGGCGGTCACTGCTCGAGGCGCGTTACCGTCCTCCTGGGGTGTTCCGTCGCGTCGGCCGGCGCGGTAGGCCTCGAGGCGCGGTCCTTGGTCGCAACGGAGCTGGAACAGCTCCGAGGTGCGCATGGCGTCGCTCGAGGAGGCGGTCACCTGGAGCGCTCGGCCCGTTCGGCACCTTCGTCGCGGGTGCCCACGCCGACCAGCAGATCCAGCACGTCACCGACCGGCAGTTCGCGGCCGAGCGCTCCTCGCAGCGGCAGGTGCGCCTGAACTCGGTAGCGATTTCGACGACCATCCTTGCCCTTGACCACGTAGCCGGCTTCGGCCAGGTCGACGATGATCCCGTAGGCAGCCCGTTCGGTGATGCCCAGGGTGGTGGCGATGTCTCGCAGACGTGCCCCCGGGTCCTCGGCGACGCACAGAAGCGCCCGTCCGTGGTTCGTGAGGAAGCTCCAGTCGTCGCCCACGATGGCAGCATAATATTTCTAGAAACACTGCGCATATATGGCCGAGCCTGCGAGTAGCGTGATCGTAGGCGGGAAGTCGCAAGGACGGAACGACATGCAGGAGCAGAATGGAGGAGAAACCGTGGGGATCATCAGTTCCATCATCAGCCTGGCCGTTGTCGGCCTCATCATCGGCGGTCTGGGCCGCCTCATCGTCCCCGGCCCCAACCGGATCGGCCTGCTGGCCACCCTGGGTGTCGGAGTCACCGGGGCAATCGTCGGAGCGCTCATCGGCGGGCTGCTCGGGCTCGGGCTCTTCAGCATCGTCTTCGAGCTGGCGATCTCGGCGGGCCTCGTCTACCTGGTGAGCGGACGTGGTGGTGGTCGTCGGCACCCCGTTTCCCGTCGGAGCTGGTAGCTACTTCGCTCGCGCGAGCCGGATCGGCGTCGTCGTGACACGAACGACGCTACGTTCGCGTCCGTCGGCGTCCGTCGGCGTCCGTTGGGGCCGCTCCCAGTGGTTGCGGGTGTTGACGCGCTGGCGCGCGGCGCGCTGGCGCGGTGATCATCAGGTCCTGGGCACAGTGGTGAGGGTAGCCCGATGAGACGCAGCGGCCCCGCCGCATCCCCCTCGGTCGATTCAGCCGGGGGCGGGCACGACGCTCCTCTCGCCGGCCCGAGACCCGGCACAGACGGTTGGCGCGGCGGTACGAGCATCTCGGACGACCGCTACAAGTGGGTGGCTCTGTCGAACACCACGCTGGGTTCCTTGATGGCGATGATCGACATCTCGATCATGCTGATCGCGCTTCCCGACATCTTCCGGGGCATCCACATCGACCCGCTCCTGCCGGCGAACAGCTTCTACCTGCTGTGGATGATCCTGAGCTTCATGGTCGTCACGAGCGTGCTCGTCGTGAGCCTCGGCCGGCTCGGGGACATGTACGGCCGTGTCCGTATCTACAACCTCGGGTTCGCCGTCTACACGTTCTTCTCGCTCTTGCTCACGATCACCTGGATGTCGGGCACCGCCGCGGCCTTGTGGCTCGTCGTGATGCGGATCTTCCAGGGAGTCGGCGCGGCCATGCTCATCGCCAATTCCTCAGCCATCCTGACCGACGCCTTTCCCGAAGACCAGCGCGGGATGGCCCTCGGCATCAACCAGGTGGCCGGGCTCAGCGGCACGTTCATCGGGCTCATCCTCGGTGGCGTGCTCGCCCCGATCGAGTGGAGACTGATCTTCTTGGTGTCGGTGCCCATCGGGCTCTTCGGGACGGTGTGGGCGTACTTCAAGCTCCGAGAGACCCCGAATCAGGGTCGGCGGGCGCGCCTCGACTGGCCGGGCAACCTCACCTTCGCCCTCGGTCTGGTCGGGATCATGATCGGCATCACCTACGGGATCCAGCCCTATGGCGGGCAAACCATGGGCTGGACCAGCCCGTTCGTGCTCGGTTGTCTGGCCGGTGGCGCTGCTCTTCTGATCGCGTTCGGCGTCATCGAGCGCCGTGTGGCAGACCCGATGTTCCGCCTCTCGCTCTTTCGCATCCGGGCCTTCACGGCGGGCAGCCTGTCGTCGCTGCTGGCGAGCATGGGGCGCGGTGGCTTGATGTTCATCCTGATCATCTGGCTTCAGGGGATCTGGCTGCCCCGTCACGGCTACGACTTCGCCCAGACGCCCCTGTGGGCCGGCCTCTACATGCTGCCGCTGACCGCGGGGTTCCTGATCGCCGGCCCAGTCTCGGGGTTCCTCTCCGACCACTTCGGTTCCCGACCGTTCGCCACCGGGGGAATGATCGCCGCGGCCGGCTCGTTCCTCCTCCTCGAACTGCTGCCGGTCAATTTCTCCTACGTCGACTTCGCGCCGATCCTGCTGTTGAACGGGCTGGCGATGGGGGCCTTCGCCTCTCCCAATCGAGCGGGCGTGATGAACAGCCTGCCGCCCCAGCACCGCGGCGTCGGTGCGGGGATGACCTCGACGTTCCAGAACTCCGCCCAGGTGCTCTCGGTCGGGGTCTTCTTCACGCTGATCATCATCGGGTTGTCCTCCACGCTCCCCTCGACGCTCTTCCACGGTCTCGTGGCGCACGGAGTGCCGGAGCGGGCGGCGTCCGCAGCCGCCCGACTGCCTCCGGTGTCGACGCTCTTCGCGGCGTTCCTCGGCTACAACCCGGTGGAGCACCTGATCGGCTCTTCGGTCCTGTCGCACGTACCCGCTCACCAGGCGGCCATCTTGACCGGTCGGAACTTCTTTCCGGCGCTCATCTCGGGCCCCTTCGCCGACGGCCTCCACGCTGCGTTCGACTTCTCGATCGGCGCGTGCCTTCTTGCTGCTGGGATGTCCTGGTTACGAGGAGGCAAGTACCA